>JBGQIB010000001.1:0-85435 GCA_041498295.1 bacterium
CGCCGATACACACGCGCGTGTCGGCGTCATGCCGGGCTGGGGTCTCTCGCAGAAGCTCTCGCGCGCGCTCGGCATCTACCGCGCGAAGGAGCTCTCGCTCACAGGCAATTTCCTCGACGCCGCGACCGCTGAGCGCTGGGGTCTGGTGAATCGCGTCGTCGCGCCTGCGGAGCTCTTGCCCGCGACGCGCGCGCTCGCTCGCGACATGCTCTCCGTGCCCGACGCGGCGCTGCGCTCGTACAAGCGCATCATCGACGCGGGCTTCGCGCTCGCCTTCGGCGAAGGACTGGCCGCAGAGCGCGCGCTCTCTGGCGCCGCGAACCGCGCCGTGACTGCGGACGCCGTCGAACGCGCGCGCCTCGACGTGCGCGCGCGCGGGCGCACACAAGTGCGGAACGAGCGCTCGTGAAGCCGCGCATTGGCATGGGCATCTCGACGCTTCCGGCGGCGAGCGCGCGCGGCTTCTTCGCTTGGGTGGAGCTCTGTGAGTCGTCCGACGTCGACTCGATCTGGCAGACGGATCGGCTCGTGTCGCCGCAGCCGTTCCTCGAGTCACTGTCCATGATGGCCGCGCTCGCGGGCGCGACCGAGCGCGTGAAGTTCGGCATGAACGCCGTGGTCGCGCCGCTGCGCGATCCGCTCGTGCTCGCGAAGCAGTGCGCGACGATCGACTGGCTCTCGGGCGGGCGCCTGCTTCCGGTGTTCGGCGTCGGCGGCGAGAAGGCGCCCGAGTTTCGCGCGACGGGCCAGGATCCCAGCGAGCGCGGGCGCCGCGCCGACGAAGTGCTCGAGATCGCGCGCCGCCTGTGGAGCGAGGAATCCGTCACCTTCCACGGCGAGTTTCACCGCTACGAGGGTGTCTCGATCTCGCCGCGGCCCGTACAGCAGCCGCTGCCGCTGTGGATCGGCGGCTCGAGCCCCGCGGCGATTCGGCGCACGGTGAAGCTGGGTACGGGCTGGCTCGGCGGCGTGCAGACCGCCGCGCAAGTCGCGCCCGTCGTGGCCGCGATCAGGAAACTCGGCGCCGAGTCGGGCCGACCGATCCCAGAAGACCACTTCGGCGCGAGCTTCGCGTTCCGCCTCGGGCCGCCGGACGAGTCACTCGTCTCGAGCGTCTCGCGCGCGTTCGCCGCGCGCGCGCGTTCCGGCGGCGCCGACTTCGACCCCGAGAAGTACTTCGCGCTCGGCGAGGCGAGCGCGGTGCTCGAGCGGATCGCGCAGTACCGCGCCGTCGGCGTCTCGAAGTTCGTGCTCATCCCGCTCGCGCAGAGCGAGAGCGAGCTGCTCGAGCAGACGCGCCGGCTCGCGGCCGAGGTGATCCCAGTCGCTCACGGCTGGGACTGACGGGCGCTAGTCGCTCTGGCGCGCGTACGCGGCCAAGGTCGCGATCGCGTCCGACACGAAATCGACGCCGATCGCGCTGCCGCGGTCGGGAATCGTCTGCAGCTGCGACTTCGGGATCTCGCGCGCGAGCGCACGCGCCATCGCGACGGGGCTCACGCGGTCGGTCTCGCCGTGCCAGAGGAAAACGGGCGCTTCGAGCGTGTCGAGCGCGAAGCCCCACGGCTCGGCCAGTAGGCGCAGCTCGTGTACCATGCCGTCGGCACCGGAGCGGAAGCCCTCGAACGCGGCGTCCATGAAGATCGAGGCGACCTCGGGCGAGTCGAGCACCGCGCGCTCCGACGCCGGCAAGGTGCCCCACGCCTCGCGCAACAGGCGCAACGGCTCGCGGTCCGCGAGCCGAGCCGCGCGCTGGTGCAGCCGCCGCGAGAGCCAGGGCAGGCGTCGCGGCAGGACGTTCAGCACCAGGCGCGCGCGTAGGTCCATGCCGGCCAGCGCACCCGGCCCGTCGTGAGGTCCGACGCTGCTGACGAGCGCGACCGAGCGCACACGCCTCGGGAGGCGCGCCGCGCAGGCGAGCGCGAACGCCCCGCCACCGGCGACGCCGAGCAGCGAGAAGCGCTCGATCGCCAGCTGGTCGGCGAGCTCGTCGAGATCCGGCGGCCAGTCGAGCAGGCGTCCCTTCGGGCGTGGCTGCGAGAGCCCGAAGCCCGGTCGATCCATCGCGATCACGCGCACGAGGCGCTGGAGCGCAGCCACGTGTGCGATCCGGCCCTCGAGGCGCGAGCCGAACGAACCGTGCAGGTAGAAGACCGGCAGGCCGTCGGCGTCACCGAACGTCGCGAAGCCCAGCTGTCGGCCGTCGCGCAGGCGGTGCGTACGATCGACGGCCGCGGAATAGCGCTCAGTCACTCGGAAGCCCTGCCCTGCTCAAATGTCCGCCTGCCCCAATGTCCCGGCGCCCAACGTCGCGCCGGCGCACGCGCGCCGGCACCGGCCCCTTTGAAGATAGTGTCTGCGCCGGCTGAAAAGGGGGCGCGGAAATTCCCTGCGACCGGCAAGTTTAGTCCGAAGCATCAGATTCGGCTGGGAAGCGACGATTCGTCGAAGGTGACTGCAAAGCTGAAGGGCGCCGCGGCGAACGACGAGCTCGAGGAGCGCCTCGAGGTCGAGCTCGAATGCAGCGAATGCGGCGCGAACTTCGTCGCGGGCGTTTGGGATCACTCGTTCCGCTGCACCTACTGCGGCTCGGTGCTGGCCTGCACGCGGGCGCTCGGCGAGGAGGTGTTCGCGGTCTCCGACGGTGGCTCGAGCCCCTCCGACGCCCTCGCGCTCGTGATCCGCAACGAGACCGAGGGCTACCGCAACATGCTGGTCGGACGCGCGAAGGGCGAGAACGAGGGCGCGGGCGAGATCTCGGCAGCGGCGATCGATGTGCAGGTCGAGGCGCTGCGCGCGAAGCTCGAACGAGAGCTCGTACTCATCGAGGCCGGCGACTTCCTCGTGCCGTACGAGCTGCACGAGCGCACGGTGTTCCAGGGCATCCTGGGCCGGCGCGGCGCCGCGAAGGAGGCGTTCGTGCAGAGCCTCCGCACCGAGGACGTCCAGCGCCGCTACGACCCCGCGCTCTACAACCTGCGCGACCGCGGCCTGAAGCTGCGCTTCGCGCGGGTCGCGCTGCTGCGACAAGCACACCTGGCGCGCGTCGGGGAGCGCGCCCTCGAAGCGGTCGGCGGGCGCGCGGAAGACGACGATCCCGCCGACCGCACGCGCGTGCGGGTCGACCCGGAGCTCGAGATCATCGGCCGCCTGGAGGGTGTCTGCGCCGAGCGGCGGCTGCGCGTCTGGAAGCAGATGGGCTTCGCGCGCATTCAGCGCGGCGCCGGGCTCGAGGACCATCTGATCGATCACCAGTTCGGGACGATCGCCGGTCGGCTCGAGCCCGAGGAGACCGAGGTCTACCGCGCGCTCGCGCCGCGCCGGCTCGACGAGGTGCTGACGAAGCCGGTGCTGCGCGCGATCGCGTCCGAGTGCCCGAACTGTGGCGTCGAGCTCCAGCTCTCGCCGCGCGCGAAGCTCGCGTTCTGCGCGACCTGCGCGACCGCGATTCACGTCTCGGCAGACGGGCTGGCCGCCGTCGACTACGAGCTCGCGGCGACGCCGGAGCGCGACGGAGCCGACGCATTCATCGGCTATCCATTCTGGGCCTTCCCTGCGCGCATACTCGCCGGCGGCCGCGAGTTCCACCGGCTCTGGGATTGGCTCGAGCAAGTGAGTCCACAGCCCGCGGCGGTGCGCTACCGCGAGACTGATCCCGCGGAGGCGCGCCTGTTCGTGCCCGCGCGCGAGGTCTTCGGCACGCGCGAGCTCGACGATGCCTTCGCCGCGCTCGCGGCGGTCGCCACCTGGCGCCAACCCGTCACGCAAGTCACTCGTGCGCAGCCGAGCGACGGCGTGCGCCTGCTCGACGTCGAGCTCGAGCCGGAGCGAGCGGCGCCACTCGCCAAGTTCGCGCTCGTCGCGCTGCACGATCGCCAGAGCACGCGCGCATTGAACGGGCTGTCGTTCAAGACGTGGGTCGCGGACGCGCGGCTCTCGCTCGGCGTGCCCCGCCTCGTCGTGTTGCCGCTGCCGCTGCACGCGGACCAGTGGCTGCCCTTGGGTCGCGCGGCGCAGTTCGATCTGCGCAATGCACCGGTGTATCCGAGGCCGGTGGCGCGCGGGGTGCTCGAGGACTCGGGCCAGCTTGCGCGGCGCTCGAAGCCGTTCTCGCTCCGCTGATCCTCCGCTCAAGCCGCTCGCGCGACCGGCCGAATCGACCAGGGATGCGCGCCTGGCGTTCATGACGCGCGCGGGCGAGAAGGAGCGACGATGGCCAAGCTACGAGACACGCTGCGCGCGGAGCGCGGCAGCCTCGAACGCCTGATCGCACGCGTGCCGGGCTTCCGCGGCTACCTGGGTCGCGAGCAGCGGCGCGAGGCCGACAAGCTCCTGCGCGATCACGGCGCAACGCGCCTGGAGCGCGTCGTGCATGACTTGAGCGGCGTGATCGCGAAGGCTTCGCTCGAGCAGATCGGCGAGCTCCAGGAGCTCGTCACCCAGGTCGAGAAGCTGCGCGCGGAGCTCCGCTTCGCAGACCGCGGTTACTCCGGCTTTTTTGACGAGGTGAAGCTCGACGGCGACGCGGCGCTCGACGCGGTGTACGCGCAGGACGAGCGCATCGTCCTGCAAGTGGAGGAGGTCGCGGCGCAAGCGGCCGAGGTGGACTTTTCGCCGGCGAAGCTGCGCGGCAGCGTCAAACGGCTCGGGCTCGCGCTCGCCGATCGGCGCAACGCGATCCTCGGCCTGGGATCGAGGTAGTCATGTCGCAGTTCGTCGAAGTCATCGAGTGCCTCGACCGTTCAGCCGAGACGCTCGTCTCGCGCTTTCCCGAGCAGGGCTCGGCGGAGATCAAGCTCGGGGCGCAGCTCGTCGTGCGCGACAGCCAGGCCGCGATCTTCGTGCGCGACGGCCGCGCGCTCGACACCTTTGGCGCGGGCCGACACACGCTCACGACCCTGAACGTGCCGCTCCTCTCGAAGGCGCTGTCGCTGCCGACCGGGTTCAAGAGCCCCTTCCGCGCCGAGGTGTACTTCCTCAACCTGCGCAGCTTCGTGAACCAGAAGTGGGGCACGATGGAGCCGATCCTGTTCCGCGACAGCGAGCTCGACATGGTTCGGCTGCGCGCCTTCGGGATCTACGCGTACCGCATTTCGAACCCGCAGGTGTTCCTGCACTCGCTCGTCGGCACGGTGAGTGAGTTCACGACCGAGGCCGTGGCCGACTTCTTCCGCGGGCTCATCGTGACTCAGACGGCGGACTTTCTCGGCGCGCACCTGCAGAGCGTGCTCGACCTGGCGCAGCATTACGTCGCGCTCTCGGCCGGCATCCAGGCGAAGGTGCTCGCCGACTTCGAGAAGTACGGCGTGACGATCTCGGACTTCAAGATCCTGTCGATCTCGCCGCCGGACCACGTGCAGGAGATGATCGACAAGCGCGGCGGCATGGCGGCCGTCGGCTCGCTCGATTCGTTCGTTCGCTACCAAGCGGCGAACGCCCTCGAGAAGTCGGCTGCGAGCGGAGCCGGAGGAGGCGGCCTCGCGGCCGCGGGCGTCGGCGCCGGCGCGGGCCTCGGACTCGGCGCGGGCATGGCGGGCATCGTGAGCCAGGCGCTCGGCGCCAAGACGGCCGCGAGTCACTGTGCCGCCTGCGGCGCGGGCGTCGCGAGCGAGGCGAATTTCTGCTCGAGCTGCGGTGCGAACCAACGTCCCGCGGCGCTGACCTGCCCGAGCTGCAGTGCGCAGAACGCCTCCGCCTCGCGCTTCTGCTCGAGCTGCGGGACTCCGCTCAACCCCTCCTGACGACGGATCGCGACTAACTCGCGAAGAGTTCGGAGAGCGTCGTCAGAGCTCGCGGCATGCGCGGGCCGTACCAGGACAAGAGCTCGCCTTCCAAGATGTGGATGCGGCCGCTGCGTGCGGCCGGGCAGTCGAGCTCGAGCAGCTCGCGGCGGTCGAACTCTCCGAAGCGGTAGGGCTCCGTCGGGAGCAGGAGGACGTCCGGCGCGGCGGCTTCGAGAGCGCTCCGCTCGATGCGTGGGTAGCGGGCGCCGCCGGCGACGGCGAACGCGTTCTGCGCGCCCGCGCACTCGAGCAAGTCACTCGCGAACGTGTCTCCGCCGACGACCATGAGCGGGTCGCGCCAGACGAGCGCCACCGCGCGCGGTCGCGGTGCCACGCGCTTCGCGAGCGCCGCGAGGCGTGACTCGACTTCGACGCCGATCGCGTCGGCCTCGCCGGCGCGCGCGACGATGCGCCCGAGCGCGCGCATTTCGCGCACCGCCTCGGCGACGCCGCGCGCGTAAGTCACGAAGACGCGCAGGCCGGCGGCCTCGAGGCGCTCCACGTCGCGCGCGCGATTCTCTTCCTTGTTCGCGATCACGAGGTCGGGACGCAGCTCGGCGATCGCCCGTACGTCCGGATTCTTCGTGCCGCCGACGCGCGCCACGCGCACGACCTGCTCCGCGGGGTGTACACAGAACTCGGTCACTCCGACGATCGCGTCACCCGCGCCGAGCGCGAACAACGTCTCGGTCCATGAGGGCACCAGCGAGACGATCCGCCGAGGCGGCGACGAGAACTCGTGCTCGCGTCCCAGCGAGTCGCTTTCGAGCAAGGCGTCTCTTTACGGCTCGCCGAGCCGCGGCGCTAGTGGCGAAGACCGGTATCGAAGAGCAGGTGCACGATATCGGGGTGACCGTGCGAGGTCGCTAGCGTAGCGGCGGACAGGCCGTCGGCGGTGCGCGCGTTCGGGTCTGCGCCGCGCTGCAGGAGCAACTGCACGATGTCGCTGTGGCCAGCGGCGGACGCGTGCAGCAGCGGGGTCCAGCCTTGATCGTCCCGCGCGTCGGCTTGCGCGCCGGCAGCGAGCAGCGCTCGCAGGTACGAGGTTTGTCCGTCGCGAGCGGCCTTCGCGAGCGCTTGGTTGTTCTCACGCCGGCGGCGCTCGCGGTCGCCGCCGCCCGGCAGCACCGACGCCATCATCAGCGCCGTGCGTCCATCCTGTGATTTCACGTTCGGGTCGGCGCCCTTCTCGAGCAGCAGGAGCGCAATCGGGCCATGGCCCGCGGCCGACGCGAGCAACAGCGGCGTCCAGCCGGCGCGATCGCGCACGTTCGGGTTGGCGCCCTTTTCGAGCAAGACCCGAGCGGCGTCGAGATGGCCCTCGCGCACGGCGCGGATCAGGGAGTTCTGTCCGTCCTCGGCGCTCGCTTCGAGCTTGGCGCCGGCCGCGAGCAGCGCGAGCAGAGCGCGCACCCGGCCCTTCCACGCGGCGTACATCAGCGCGGTCTGGCCCGTCGCGGAGCGCGCGTCGACCTCCGCGCCGCCGGCCAGCAGCGCGTTCACGACGATGGTGCGGCCCTTCATCGAGGCAAGCATCAGCGGCGTTTGGCCGCCGCGGGCGCGGCTGTTCGCGTCGGCGCCCGCCTTCAGCAGGGCGAGCGCGACGTCGGTGTGACCCTCTTGAGAGGCGAGCATGAGCGCGGACATGCCCTTGCGATCACGCGCGTTCGGGTCGGCGCCCGCGTGCAGCAGCGAGTCGACGGAGTCGAGCTGACCCATCTGTGCGGCGCGAGTCAGTGCGATGCGCCCGGGCTCGCCGCGCACCCCGAGGCTCGGGTCGTGCTCGACGAGTAGCTCGACGATGCGCACGTGTCCCTCGCGCGCGGCGCGTGCCAGCGCGCTCTGCCCGTCGCCGGCGCCGATGCGCGGGTCCGCGCCGCCCTCGAGCAGGATGCGGGTGATCGGCTCGTAGCCGTTCGAGGCAGCGACCTGCAGCGGCGTCGTGCCGACGTTCGTCCTTGCGTTCACGTCCGCGCCTGCGCGCACGAGCATGCGCACGACGTCGGTGCGACCCTCATTTGCGGCGCGGAACAGCGCTGTCTGGCCCGCGTTGGTGGTGTCGTCGAGGCTGGCGCCCGCGGCGATCAGCGCGCGAACTGACTCGAGCTCGCCGGCGCGCGCGGCCTCGCCGAGTGCCGACGAACCGCTGCGGCTGTGCGCGTCGACGTCGACGCCCTTCTCGACCATCGCGCTCAGCAGCTTCTCGTCACCCTTCTCCGCGGCATCGACGAACAAGTCGTTCGCGACGCGCAGCTCGGGCAGGAGAAATGCCGGATCGGCGCGCGACAGATCGGCGCCCGCGCGCCGCAGCTCGTCGACGACGTCGCGATGGCCCTCGCGCGCGGCCACCTCGAGTGGCGTCTCGCCCGACGCGTCGGACGCGTCGATCGACGCACCGCTCTCGAGCAGCTTGCGCACGGTGTC
Source organism: bacterium (assembly GCA_041498295.1). Lineage (GTDB taxonomy): Bacteria > Myxococcota_A > UBA9160 > SZUA-336 > SZUA-336 > VGRW01. The sequence continues at coordinate 8,208 of JBGQIB010000001.1, forward strand.
ACCGCGCCCCTTTTCGGCGGCCAACAGCAGGGCGGTCTTTCCCTCGCTGGAGCGCGCGTTCACGTCCGCGCCCTTCAGGAGGAGCGCGGAGATCAACGCGCCCGTCGGCGTGCGCGCGGAGCCTGCGTCCCCGCCCGCGCCGACGTCGGCAAGAGAGGGCTCGTCGGGGCGCAGGCTCGCGAGCAGGCTCACGACGTCGTCGCGCTTCTCGGCCTTCGCATAGTCGAGCGCGCTGCGCCCGGCGGCGTCGACGGCGTCGACCTTCGCACCGTCGGCAAGCAGCGCACCGATGGTGTATGTGCGGCCGGCGGAAGCCGCGTACATCAAGGCGGTCTCGCCGTCGCGCGCGCGCGCGTCGGCCGTCGCCCCGGCGCGGATCAGGGCGTCTACGACGCCGGTGCGGCCTTTGATGGCCGCGAGCATGACGGGCGTCTGTCCGAGCGCCGTGGTCCCGTTCGGATCCGCCTTCTGTTGCAACAGCTCGCGCACGATCGCGAGCCGGCCTTCAGCGGCGGCGAAGTGAAGCGCGCTCAGGCCCGCGGCGTTGCGCGCTGTGACGCTCGCGCCGGCGTCGAGCAGGAGCTTGACGATCGGCGCGTAACCGCGCGCGCTCGCCTGCATGAGCGGCGTGAAGCCCTGTTCGTCCGCGAGATCCACGCGCGCGTGGTGCTTGAGCAAGAGCGCAGCGACTTCGCGGGAGCCCTGTGCGCTCGCGTGCAGGAGCGCGGTCCAGCCGCTCGTGTCGCGCGCGTCTGCCACGGCGCCGCGCGCCAGAAAGAGATCGACGAGCTCGTCAGATCCGAGCTGCGCGCCGATCGCGAGCGGTGTCGCACCGTCGGCGGCCGTGCACTCGAGCGACGCGCCCGCGGCGAGCGCTGCGCTCGCCGCGTCGACATCTCGCTCGCGGGTCGCGGCGAGCAACCGCGCGTCGTTTCCGTGAGCGCTCTCGACCGCGTCGGCCGAGCTCGTGTGCGGTTTGCGGACACCTTCAGGAGAAACTGTGGCCCCGGTGGCTGCCGCCAGTAGGAGCGCGGAGGCGAGCAGCCGGCGCACGGTGATCCTCTCTTTTTAGGTATTTCGAACGCGCCGCCCGCTGAGCACAGCGAGCGCCGAGAAGCCGAGGAGCCATGCAATCGCGGGCTCTGGTACGGCGACGATGTTCGAAACACTCACGATGAAATCGTTGAAGCCGCCGTCGTTGCCGGTCTCGAAGGCGAGGAGATATTGATTCGTGAGAAACAGGCCGGGTGACTGGCCCGGGAACTTCAAGGTCGTCGTGCCGTTCCCTGCGAACACCTTGACCCGAACCTCGCCGCCGTTGAGGTCCGCTTCGGTGAACAGATACACAGGCGAGTCACTGTGCGCCGACGCGACCTTGGCGAAGAAGCCGAACGGGCCGTCGAAGCCCGACGCCTTCGCCTTCGGCGTGAGACCGCCGCGAATCGTGATCGAGCCGTCGTCGCTGAAGCTCACGCTCGCGACATCGTCCGGCGACATGCTGTCGGAGAGCAGGAACGCGTGGTTCCCCGAATCGTCGGCGGGGTACATGCCGAACCAGAGCGCGTCGGACCGCCCCGTGTAGTCGACCACGACGTTGGCGCTCATCGGCCCCGAGGCATTGTCCCAGAGGTCGATGTTGGCCGGCGCGCCGGCGTCGATCGCCGGGCCCGACACGACGAGGCCGTCGAGAATTTGCTGCAGGCTCGGAGCGGCCGGGGTCGGCTTGGGACACCGCGCTGGCTTGGTAATCAGATGTGCGCCCGCGGTTTGGGCGAACAGCACGAGACACACGAGTGCCGGGAGAACCCGCTTGATCATCGATATTCGGCCCTGCCGGTCTCGAGTTCCTGACCGGTCTGTCAGCGTGGGGCATTCTAAGTGACGTGGGTGATGCCCCACAAGCCATAAGTACCCACCGTTGTACCACAATTACGTTGCTTTCCGAGCCATTCCGTGACGCAAGACATGCGCATCGAGCTGCGAAGGTCGGGTACCACGTCAGGTTCTCCGGCTCCACGGATCGGCGTCGAGATCGAGCAAGCCGGCGGTCTCGAGACCCTGCGCCGCAATCAGCGCGAGCAGCCGCTCGACCCCGGGCCGCTCCGTCGCGGCGTGGCCGGCATCGATCGACGCCAGGCCCGCGTCGAGCGCGCGGCGGGTCGCGTGATGCCGCAGATCGCCGGTGACGAAAACATCGGCTCCGGCTTCACGCGCCGCTCGGGCGAAGTCCTCGCCTGCGCCGGGAAGCACCGCGACGCGCCGAACCCGCTGCCCGGGATCGCCCGCGACCCGAGGCACGGGGCCCTGTAGCGCATCCGCGACTCGATCCGAGAGCTCCGCGAGGGAGACTTCGCCCTCGATCCGTCCGATTAGCCCGGCTGGGCGCGCTTCGCCGCGCCGCTCGAACAGATCGAAAGCCGGTTCCTCGTACGGGTGCGCGCCGACGAGCGCGCGAACCGCCTCGGCCTCACGCGCGGGCGACACCAGAAACTCGAGCCGCACCTCGGGTTCGACCGACAGCTCGCCGCGCTTGCCCGCGCGCGGGGCGGCGCCTTCGCCCGCGAAGAACGTGCCCGTGCCCTCCGCGCGGAACGAGCAGTGCGTGTAGTTGCCGATGCGCGCGGCGCCGGCCCCGGCGACCGCGTCGAGCACCGCGTCGGCTGCAGCGCGCGGCACGAATGTGACGAGCTTCTTCGACGCCGCGCCGTAGAGCGGACCGAAACCCTCGACGTCGGCGAGCTGGAGCGCATCCGCGAGCGCGTCGGCCGTGCCTCCTGGGGCAACGTCGAAATTCGTGTGCACGACGCCGAGCGCGATTCCGGCGCGCATCAGGCGGAGCGCACGGCCTTCGGGCGTCCGCCCGGCAACGAGGCGCTGGGTCGGCTGAAACAGCAACGGGTGATACGCGACCAACAGATCGACCGGATCCGACTCGAGCGCCGCGACGACGGCCTCCGTCACTTCGTGACAGACCGCGATCTTCCGCGCCGGCGCACTCGAATCACCGAGCACGAGCCCGACCGGGTCCCACGCGGCGGCGCGTTCGAAGGGCGCGCGCGCGGCGAGCGCCGCAAGAATGTCCGAGATCGCACGAGCTCGACTCACGCGCGCCATGCTATCGCGCGGCTCCGAACCACTCGTGACGCAGCCGTGAGGACGCTGTGAAGAAACCGCTTCGAGGCGGCGTGGACGCTACTCGCGTTCGAGCAGCACCGCGGCGAACCCGAAGATCACCGGCAGGAATAGGATGCCCAACGTGGCGGCGAACAGGTACATGAGATCGAACGAATTCGGCTGCATCGCGACGGATCTCCTCGGGTCCTAGACGTCCCAGCGGTCGCCTGCGTACAGAAGCTCTTTCAGCGAGCCCTCGCCGCGCGCCGCGATCTGCGCTCGATTCTGCGCGAGCGTCTGGTCTTCGAAGGTCGGCTCGGACACGGCGCGCAGAACACCGAGCGGTGTCGGGAACTCCGGCGGCGTGCAGCGCGCGAGCAGGAGCGCGAGACCGGGATCCGCGCTCGCCTCGTCGTGCATGATCTCGACGCCGCCGTCGGCCTCGCCGCGTTTCGCGACGTAGAGCCGCATGTGCGCCGCGTCGAGCTTCACTACCTGAGCGTCGTCTTTCCCGAAGACGAGCGGCTTGCCTTGCTCGATGAAGAGCAGGTGATCCGACTTCGTCTTTCGGTCCTTCAGCTCGTCGAAGACGCCGTCGTTGAACACCGGACAGTTCTGGTAGATCTCGAGCAGCGCGGTGCCCTTGTGCGCGGCCATGCGCGAGATCATCTCCTGCAGGTGTTGCGTCTCCGTGTCGACCGCGCGCGCGACGAATGTGGCTTCGGCGCCGAGCGCCAGGGACAGCGTGCGGAACGGCCGCGCCACCGAGCCAGCCGGCGAGCTCTTCGTCTTCATGCCGACTTCCGACGTGGGCGAGAACTGGCCCTTGGTGAGTCCGTACACCCGGTTGTTGAAGAGCAGGATCTTCAGGTCGACGTTGCGGCGCAGCGCGTGAATCAGATGATTGCCGCCGATCGAGAGCGCGTCGCCGTCGCCGGTCACCACCCAGACGCTGAGCTCCGGGCGCGCGAGCTTCAGGCCGGTCGCGATCGCGGGCGCGCGCCCGTGGATCGTGTGGAAGCCGAAGGTGTCCATGTAGTACGGGAAGCGCGAGCTGCAGCCGATGCCGGAGATGAAGACGATCTTCTCCTTCGGGATGCCGAGCTCGGGCATCACCTTCTGCATCTGCGCGAGGATCGCGTAGTCACCGCAGCCCGGGCACCAGCGCACCGCTTGGTCGGTCTCGAAATCCTTCTTCGTGAGCTTCTTGGGCTCGCCGCCGTTCGAGATCAGCTGACTCACGAGTGCAACCCCTCTCGCGCGCCAATCGACGGCGCGAGCAACTTGCGCACCGCCTCTACGACCTCGCGCACCTTGAACGGCTTGCCCTGGATCTTGTTCAGGCCCCGAGCGTCGACGAGGAACTTGTCGCGCAGGATCGAGCGCAGCTGGCCGCGGTTCAGCTCCGCGACGACCACGCGCCGGTAGCGGCGCAGCAGCTCGCCGACGTTCGACTGCAGCGGGTTCAGGTAGCGCAGGTGCAGATGACCGACGGCGTGTCCCTCGCTGCGCAGCTGCAAGGTCGCCTGGCGCAGCGAACCGTACGTCCCGCCCCAGCCGACCACGAGCACGTCGCCCTGCGGCGGTCCGTCGATCTCCGCGGGCGGAAGTCGGTCCGCGATGCGGTCGATCTTCGCCTGGCGCGTCCGCACCATGTGCTCGTGGTTCTCCGGGTCGTACGAGATGTTCCCGGTGACGTCTTCCTTCTCGATCCCGCCGATACGGTGCTCGACGCCCGGCGTTCCGGGAATCGCCCAGGGCCGAACCAAGCGCGCGTCCCGCAGAAACGGCGCGAAGCTCTCCGGGTCGGTGCGGAACGACACATGAATCGGCTCGAGGTCGTCGGGATCCGGGAGCTGCCACGGCTCGGCGCCATTCGCGAGCGAGCCGTCGGACAGATACGCGACCGGGCACATGTGCTCGATCGCGAGCCGCACGGCCTCGATCGCCATGTCGAAACACTCGGCGGGGGTCGCGGGCGCGACGACGGCGATCGGGCTCTCACCGTTGCGGCCGACGATCGCCTGCAAGAGATCCGCTTGCTCGGTCTTCGTCGGCATGCCGGTCGAAGGGCCCGCGCGCTGCACGTTCACCACGACGAGCGGAAGCTCGACGGCGACGGCGAGGCCGATGCCCTCCTGCTTCAGCGCGAAGCCGGGTCCGGACGTGCCCGTGACTCCGATGGCGCCGCCGAACGCCGCGCCGATGGCCGCACCGACGGCGGCGATCTCGTCCTCCGCCTGGAACGTCGTCGCGCCGAAGCGCGCGTAGCCGGCCAGGTTGTGCAGCACGTCGGAAGCCGGCGTGATCGGGTAGCTCGCATACACGAGCGGCAGGCCGGCGAGCTTCGCGGCCGTCACGAGTCCGAGCGCGGTGGCCTCGTTGCCGGTGATGTTTCGGTAATGGCCGCCCTCGAGCCGCGCGGGCGGAACCTCGTAGCGCGCGTCGAACAGCTCGAGCGTCTCGCCGAGGTGATAGCCGGCCTGAAACACCTTGATGTTGGCGTCCGCGAGCTCCTGGCTCTTGGCGAACTTCTTCTGGATCGACGCGAGCTCCGGCACCGGATCACGCCCGTAGAGCCAGAACAAGAGCCCGAGCGCGAAGAAGTTCTGCGTGCGCGCGATCTCGCGGCTCGACATGCCCGTGCCCGCGAGCGCCGTCGTGACGTGTTTGCTGAAGTCGATCGGGACCAGGCGGTACTTCGCGAGGCTGCCGTCCTCGAGCGGGTTCTTCTCGTAACCGGCGAGCTCCAGGTTCTTCGCCTTGAACGCGCCGGTGTTCAGGATCAGCAAACCGCCCGGCTCGAGATCCTCGAGGTTCGTGCGCAGCGCGGCCGGGTTCATCGCGACCAGAACCTCGGGTGCGTCGCCGGCCGTGAAGATCTCGTTCGACGAGAACTGGAGCTGGAAGCCCGAGACGCCCGCCAAGCTGCCCGCAGGCGCGCGGATCTCCGCCGGAAAGTCCGGGAACGTCGCGATGTCGTTCCCGTAGAGCGCCGCGGTGCGCGTGAACTCGGTGCCGGTCAGCTGCATGCCGTCGCCGGAATCGCCTGCGAATCGGATGACCACCGAATCGAGGCGCCGTGTGTGGCCAGGGGAACTTGCGTTCGAAGACCCGTCCGAATGCCCGTCGTCTTGTGCCATTACCTCTGTGTCGTTCTCCGAGCCGCGGATGAGGCGCCGCTGGAGAGTCCCTGGGGCGGGGTCGTGATGATTACGCGCACGGGGCCCTCCCACAACAGGCCAGCCTCGTGTGTGACGTACGCCGTGCTCCCCTCCTTGAGCCCCTCTGCCCCGGGCGTGTAGATTGCCGCCGCGAGCCAATCAAGGGGGTCACCACGTGCGTGAAGTTTACATCGTCGAGGCAGTGCGAAGTCCAATCGGCCGGCGTGCCGGAGGCCTGTCGGGAATGCATCCCGCCGACCTGCTCGGGACGGTCCAGAAGGCGGCTCTAGACCGCAGCGGCGTGCCGGCCGAGGCGATCGGCCAGGTCATCGGCGGCTGCGTCTCACAGGTCGGCGAGCAGACCTTCAACATCGCGCGCCTCGCGTGGCTTTCGAAGGGCCTGCCGATGGACGTGGCCTCGACGACGGTCGACTCACAGTGCGGCTCGAGCCAGCAGGCAACGACGCTCGCGGCGGGACTCGTGGGCTCCGGCCTCGAGGACGTCGTGCTCGCGTGCGGCTTGGAGATGATGAGCCGCGTGCCGCTCGGCGCCGCCATGAAGGGCGGCTCGCCGATCTCCAAGAGTTACATGGAGCACTACCAGCCCACGTCGCAGTTCGCGGGCGCGGAGATGATCGCCAACGAGTACGGCATCACGCGCGCAGACGTCGACCGCTTCGGCCTGCGCAGTCAGGAGCTCGCCGCCCGCGCGTGGGAAGAGAAGCGCTACGAGCGCGAAGTGATTCCCGTTTCGGCGCCCGGCATGGACAAGGAAGGCAAGTCGACTGGCGAGATCGTGCGCGTCGAGCGCGACGAGGGCCTGCGCAAGACCTCCCTCGAGAAGCTCGCGGCGCTGCAGCCCGTGCCTGGCCAGAACCTCCACACCGCGGGCACGTCGTCGCAAGTGAGTGACGGCGCGTCCGCGCTGATCCTCGCGTCCGCGGACGCCGCGAAGCGCCTCGGCATCAAGCCGCGCGCGCGCATCGTCGATTCCGTGCTCGTCGGCTGTGACCCAGTCACGATGCTGAAGGGCCCGATTCCGGCCACCCGCAAGGTGCTCGGGCGCGCAGGGCTCAGGATCGAGGACATGGACGTGTGCGAAGTGAACGAAGCGTTCGCCTCGGTCGTGCTCGCCTGGATGAAGGAGTGCAAGGCGATCGAGTCACGCGTGAACCCGAACGGCGGCGCGATCGCGCTCGGTCACCCGACGGGCTGCACCGGGGCGCGCCTGATCACGACGGCGCTGCACGAGCTGGAGCGAACGGGCGGGCGCTACGCGTTGATCTCGATGTGCTGCGGTGGTGGATTGGGAACCGGAACGATCATCGAGCGGCTGTAGCATCGAGGTGACTCGCCGCCCGTGCGGCGGCCGGTGCCTCCTCGCGGGTACCCTTCTCGCTCGCGGACTCGCTGCGAAACCCACTCGTCGGCATCCGGCCTCCGCACGAGCTCCGCTTTCAGGATCCTGTGGCGCCGCGCGCGGTGACGCGAGCTCTCGCGAGGAGGCCGGCCACGAGCAGGAGAACGACCCAGGAGAAGCTCGCGGGCTCAGGGATCGGTCGGCTCGAGAACGAGGTCACGTTGCCTCCGAGTGACCAGATGCCCAGCGTCTCGTTCGTGGCGAACATGTTGAACTGGGCCGAGGTCCACGGCGGCGTCCCGGGATTCACCTGCGATGGGAATGCGTCGGAATCGAGGGCGGCGGGGGTCAGGCCCAGGAGCAGATCCTGAAAGAAGAGGCTCGCGTGGATCCGGTCGGTCGCCAAGGCCGGCGTGTACCAGTACCGGTCACTCGCAAAGCTCAGAAAGTCGCGCACCTGGTCGGGTGGCGGCGGGGGCGCGGGCGGTGGACCGACGTCGGGTCCGGGCGGGATGTGCTCGTCGTTCCTGACGGTCAGCTGCGTGCCGTCGGTCCACGTGTGCGTCTCCGGCCCGCCGAAGCTCACCGTCATGGACTCGAGCGTATAGATTCCGAGCGACTCAGCCGCGCTGTCCGAGCAGCCCCCCCCGCACTGGTCGGGAACGCCCTCGTCGAAGACGAATACACATCCCCATTCTGAACCGACGCGAACACCGGCGCCGGAGGCGCATCCTGGGTCGTCTCGACCGCGAGGGCGGTTCCGCCGAACGTGAATTCGACGCGTGCGGCCCGCGCGGCGGACGAGACACTGACTGCCGTCGCGAAGACGGATTCCCTCCGCCGCGATACTGGCACAAGGCGATCCGCGGCTACAAGGAAAACGTCAGTGAGTGCGGCCGGAGAGTCATGGCTGTCTCTGATCGGGGTGACTCGCCGCCCGTGCGGGGGCGGGCGCCTCCGCACGGGCTGCATTTCTCGGATCCTGTCGCGCCGCGCGGGTGACGCCAATGCCAGCAAGATGCTCTTACACTAAAAGATAGTGGAAGAACGACTCACTGCTCGAATCAGCGAAAGGCCGGCGCTTCGGCGGGACGCGGACGAGTGGGTTTCGCAGCGAGTCCGCGAGCGAGAAGGGACCCACGAGTCGGCGCCCGCCGAAGCGCCGGCCGCTGCGATCCGATCCGTGCGCTACGGCTTGGCGTCGGGCGCGGACGCGGGCACACCGAACGACGCGTGGTCGACGACGTACTGCCAGCCGGAGGACGTCTTCATGATCACTTCGGTCGCGCGTAGCGGCGTCGTCATCGGCTTTCCGTCGGGGCCCGGGCCCGTCGCGTTCCAATCGCCGAGCGCGGCGATCACGGTGTGCGTCGCGTCGACCCAGATCGCGCGATAGCCGACGAGCTCGAACTTCGGTCCGCCCTTCGCGCAGGTCTGCGCCACGATGTGGCGCAGCTCGGCCTTGTTCGCGGCCGACTGACCCGCGCCGGGATACACGACGCGCGCGTCGTCGCGGTACAGCGCGAGCACGGTGTTCACGTCGCCGGCGTCACACGCGGAAGCGAATTTCTCGCCCACGGTGCGCGCGATCGCCGACGGGTCGTCGGCGGCGGCCGCCGCGGAAGCGGCTACACAGAAAAGTGCTGCAAGGATCGCTCGCTTCATTTGTACTCTCCCGCGGCGAACTGCTGCGCCGACTTGTAGTCCGCCTTGCCGTTCGGCGCGCGAAACATGGCCGGCACCGCGAGGACGCGCTTCGGCACCTTGTAGCCCGCGAGCCGCTCCTTCACGTGCGCACGGAGCTTCTCCTCGTCGGTCACCGCGCCGCCGCGCAGCTGCACGACGCCCACGACCGCGTTGCCCCAGCGGTCGTCGGGCACGCCGACCACGAGCGCGTCCTCGACGTCGGGATGCGTCTTCAGCGCCTCCTCGACCTCCTCGGGGTAGATCTTCTCGCCGGCGGAGTTGATGCACGCGCTACCGCGCCCGAGCAAGGTCAGCGTTCCGTCCGCCTCGACGATGCACCAGTCACCCGGGATCGAGTAGCGCACGCCGTTGATCGTCGGAAACGTCTTCGCGGTCTTCTCGGGGTCCTTGTAGTAGCCGACGGGGATCGGGCCGCTGCGCGCGACGAAGCCCTTCTCGCCGCTTCCGGGAGTCACTTCGCGGTGATCCTCGCTGAACACCTTGCAGCGATCGCCGATCGTGAACTTCGCGGTGCGCGCTTCGCCGGCCGCCGACATCACCGAGACGCCGAAGCCCACGGCTTCGGACGAGCCGAACGAGTCGGTGAGCAGCATGCCCGGGTGATGCCGCAGGAGGCCCTTCTTCACCTCGGTGCTCCACATGACCCCGGACGAGACGATCAGCTTCACCGACGACAGGTCCCAGCGACCCGGGTTTTCGTCGAGCGCGTTCAGCATCGGCTTCGCGAACGCGTCGCCGACGATCACGAGTGAGTTGGCCTGTTGACGCTGAACGGTGTCGAACAGCTCTTCGCAATCGAATTTGCTTCCCGCGAGCGTGATCACGCAGCCGCCGGCGATCATCGTGCCGATCGCCGTGAACAGCCCCGTGCCGTGCATCAGCGGGCAGCACGGGATTTGGCGCGTCGTCGAGCCGGCCTTCCGCGCGTTCGCGACATGCTGTTCGAGCGTGGCCGGCGCGACTCCGCCGTTCGCGGGCGCATTCGCGCCCGCGCCCAGCGCGTGCCAGAGATCGTTCGCGGTCCACATCACGCCCTTGGGCATGCCGGTGGTGCCGCCGGTGTAGAGGAAGAGCATGTCCTCGCCACTGCGGCGGATGCCGAGCGGGCGACCGTCGCCGCTGGTCGCGAGGGTCTCGTAGGACTCACCGAGCTGCGGGCCGTCGCCGACCCGGATCCAGGCGGCGACGCGCGGCAGGCGCGGGCGCAGCAGCTCGACCCTTTCCGCGAACTCGGCGTCGAACAGCACCACCTTCGCATCCGAGTTGTCGAGGATGTAGCGGAGCTCCTCGTCCAGATAGCGGTAGTTCACGTTCACCTGGACGAGCCGCGCCTTGAAGCAGGCGGCGAGCGCCTCGGTGTACTCGGGTCGGTTGCGCAGGTAGAACGCGACCTTGTCGCCCGGCTCGGCGCCGCGCGCGAGCAGCGCCGCCGCGAGGTTGTTCGAGCGTCGCCCGAGCTCGCGCCACGTGACCGTGCGCTCGCCGTGGATCAGCGCCGGCGCGTCGCCCGGAAACGACGCGTCGAGCGCGTCGAGAATGTCACCGAAGTTCCAGTTTGGAGCCGTCGTCATGCGCGTCCCCTCCCGCGCGGCGCATGATACCCGAAAGATGGAGGTGCGCTTCGTGACACGTAGAGCTGCGCTCGGGGTGCTTCTGGTTTGCGTGAGCTCGGCTTGCGCACACGCGCCGGTGGAGGATCTCGACACGCGCGCGCGGCGTGTGCACCGCGACGCGATCGTGCTCGACACGCACGCGGACACTACCCCGCGCTTTCAGTCGCCGGACTTCGATTTTGCCGCGCGGCACGACAAGTCGGACGTGCGCATCGATCTGCCGCGCGCGCGTGAGGGCGGCCTGGACGTGCAGTTCTGGTCGATCTGGGTGGGCAAGGTCGAGGGCGACGGGCGCGCGATCCGCGAAGCGCTCGAGCGCATCGACGCAGTGTGGGAGATGGCGCGCCGCTATCCGAACGACGTCGTGGTGGCGACCGACGTCGCCTCGATCCGGCGCGGCGTCGCCGAGGGCAAGCTCGTCTCGCTGATGGGCGTGGAGGGCGGCCACATGATCGAGGACAAGCTCTCCATCCTGCGCGACTTCTACCGGCTCGGCGTCCGCTACATGACGCTCACGCACGCGTTCCACACGTCCTGGGCCGACTCGGCGGGCACGGGCCAGCCGCTGCCTCCCGGGAACGGCGGACTCACACCATTCGGTGTAGAGGTCGTGCACGAGATGAATCGCCTCGGGATGATGGTCGACGTCTCGCACGTCTCGGACCAGACGTTCTGGGACGCGCTGAAGGCGTCGCGCGCGCCGGTGATCGCTTCGCACTCGTCGTGCCGAGCGATCTACGATCACCCGCGCAACCTCACCGACGACATGCTGCGCGCGCTCGCCGAGAAGGGCGGCGTGGTGATGATCAACTACTACCCGGGCTACACGGATCCGGAAGCGGCGCCGCGCATCGCGGCGTGGTTCGCGCGCCATGCGACCGAGCTCGGCGCGCTGCGCGAAAAATACGGGACCGACATGCGCGCGCTCGGCGAGGCGATGAAGGCGATCGCCGCGTCGGACCCGGTTCCACAGGGCACGCTCGACCGCCTGCTCGACCACTTCGACCACGCGCTGCGCGTCGCCGGCGAGGACCACGTGGGCCTCGGCTCGGACTTCGACGGCGTCGCGAGCTTCCCGGTCGGCCTCGACGAGGTGAGTCTCTTGCCGAACCTGACCCGTGGCCTGCTCGCGCGCGGCTGGTCCGAGGAGGTCGTGAAGAAGGTCCTCGGCGAGAACCTGCTGCGCGCGATGCGCGAGGTCGAGCTCACGGCCGCGCGCATCAGCGCCGAACCCGCAGCACCCCCGAGCCCGCGATGAGCCCGCTCTTCAGCGCAAGCAATGCCTCGTTCGCGCGCGCAAACTCGAAGGCGGTCGTGCGCGGGCGCAGCGGGATTTCGGCCGCGAGCGCGAGCAGCTCGCGGCCGTCGGCGCGCGTGTTCGCGGTGACACTCGTCAGTGTTCGCTCCTCGAAGAGGTGGCGCGCGTAGTCGAGCGCGGGGACGTCACTCATGTGGATGCCCGCGCAGGCGAGCGTCGCGCCCGGCGCGAGCGCTTCGAGCGCGGGCGGCACGAGCGCACCGACGGGCGCGAACAGCACGGACGCGTCGAGTTTCTCCGGCGGCAGCGCGTCGAGATCGCCCGCCCACTCGGCGCCGAGCGCGAGCGCCAGCGCGCGGTGCGACGCCTCGCGCGTCACGACGAAGACGCGCGCGTTCCAGTGTCTCGCGACCTGCAGGGCGATGTGCGCGGACGAGCCGAAGCCGTACAGGCCGAGCTTCTCTCCGGGCCGGATGCCGCTGCGCCGGAGCGCGCGGAAGCCGATGATCCCCGCGCACAGGAGCGGCGCGGCGGACTCGTCGTCGAGTGACTCGGGCAGCGCGTAGGCGAAGTCCTCGGGCACGCGCACGCGCTCCGCGAAGCCGCCGTTCTCGTGCCAGCCGGTGAACGACGGCGCGCGGCACAGGTTCTCGTCGCCGCGCAGGCAGTACGCGCAGGCGCCGCACGCGCGCCACAGCCAGGCGACTCCGACGCGCGCGCCGAGCGCGAAGCGCCGCGCGCCCGCGCCCAGCGCGGCGACCCGGCCGACGACCTGATGTCCGGGCACGATCGCGGGGCGCTGCCTCGCGAGCTCACCTTCGATCACGTGCAGATCGGTGCGGCACAGCCCGCAGACCGACACGTCGACCGCGATCTGGCCCGGCCCCGGCGCGGGATCGGGAAGCTCGCGCAGCGCGAGCGGCGCGCTCTCGATCGGTCCGGGCTCTTGGAGCACCCACGCGCGCATCGCGCGCAGATCTTACACTCGCGCGCGTTGAACGTTCTTCTCTTCGACGAGAGCGACGAGCTCGCGCCGGGACGCGTGCGCGTGGCGGGCCGCCGCTTGCGCCACGTGCGCGAGATACTTCGCGCGAAAACCGGCGACGAGCTCGTCGTCGGCAAGCTCGACGACCGGCTCGGACGCGGCCGCATCGCGCGCCTGGACGCGGAGGCGCTCGACCTCGAAGTCACTCTCGAACGCGATCCGCCGCCGCCGCACGGCGCCGTGCTCGCGGTCGCGCTGCCGCGGCCGCCGAGCCTGCGCAAGGTGCTGCAGCAGGCGACCGCGCTCGGCGTGAAGCGCCTCGTGTTCTTCGCCAGCGCGCGCGTAGAGAAGAGTTACTGGCAGAGCTCGGCGCTGCGCCCGGACGCGCTGCGCGAGCAGCTACTGCTCGGGCTCGAGCAAGCGGGGGATACGCGCGTTCCGCGGCTCGACTTCGCGCGCAGCTTCCGCCACTTCGTCGCCGAAACGTTGCCCGCACTGGCGGACGGCGCGCCCATCTTCGCGGCGCACCCGGGTCATGCGCCCATCGCGCTCGGCGCGGCGCCGCGCTGCGCGCTCGTGGTCGGGCCCGAGGGCGGCTTTCTCGACGACGAGCTCGCCGAGCTCGAGCACGCGGGCGCGCGTGCCGTCGGACTCGGGCCGCGCGTGCTGCGCATCGAGACGGCCGTCGTCGCGCTCCTGTCTCGCGTCGCCGGTTGACACTGAAACGCGTCATTGGGATAGTCGCCGGCCCATGATGGATCTGATGGAAAAGCTGGTCGCGCTCTGTCTGAACCGCGGCTTCATCTATCCGTCGAGCGAGATCTACGGCGGCATCGCGGGCTTCTGGGACTACGGTCCACTCGGCGTCGAGCTGCGCGCCAACATCAAGAGCGCGTGGTGGCAGACGATGGTGCGCGACCGCGACGACGTCGTCGGTCTCGACTCGTCGATCATCGCGAATCCGCAGACATGGATCGCGTCGGGTCACGTCGCGAACTTCCACGATCCGATGGTCGACTGCCGGGCGTGCAAGCGCCGCTTCCGCGCAGGACAGATCGACGCCGACGACCACTGCGCCGCGACGTCGAGCGGCAAGCACGATCTCACCGAGCCGCGCCAGTTCAACCTGATGCTGAAGACGCGCGTCGGCGCGTCCGACGACACCGCCGGCGACGCCTATCTCAGGGCCGAGACGTGCCAGTCGATCTTTCTCGACTTCAAGCGCGTGATGACCTCGGCGCGCATGCGCCCACCGTTCGGCATCGCGCAGATCGGCAAGGCGTTCCGCAACGAGATCACGCCGCGCAACTTCATCTTCCGCTCGCGCGAGTTCGAGCAGATGGAGCTCGAGTTCTTCACGCCGCCCGCGGAGGCGATGGACTGGTTCGAGCGCTGGCGCGAGGTGCGCATGAACTGGCATCGGTCGATCGGCCTCGATCCGGCGAAGCTGCGCTGGAAGGCGCACGGCCCCGACGAGCTCGCGCACTACGCGAAGGCGGCGTACGACGTCGAGTTCGAGTTCCCGTTCGGCTGGCACGAGCTCGAGGGCGTGCACCACCGCGGCGACTTCGACCTGCGTCAGCACAGCGAGCACTCCGGCAAGGATCAGTCGTACACCGACCCCGACACCAAGGAGCGTTATACGCCGACGGTGATCGAAACCTCCGTGGGCGTCGACCGCAGCTTGCTGGCGCTGCTCGCGAGCGCCTATGCGGAGGACGAGGTCGGCGGCGAGAAACGCGTCGTGCTGCGCTTCACGCCCCGACTCGCGCCGATCAAGGTCGCCCTGCTGCCGCTCTCGAAGAAGCTCTCCGAGCCGGCCGAAAAGCTCGCTGCCGATCTGCGCCGGCGCTTCGCGCTCGATTTCGACGTCTCGGGCAGCATCGGCAAGCGCTACCGCCGCCAGGACGAGGTGGGCACGCCGTTCTGCGTGACGTTCGACTTCGAGTCGCTCGAGGATCACAAAGTCACCGTGCGCGAGCGCGACACGACGCTGCAGGAGCGCATCGCCGTAGACCAGCTGGGCGCCTACCTTTCCGAGCGGGTGCTGGGCTTCTAGACTCCGCGCCATGCGCCGCGCCCTCCCCCACCCGAGCCTCGCCGTCGGGCTTGCGCTCATGGGTGCGATCTGGGCGTCCGGCTACGCCGCGCTCGGTGAATGGAACGTTCATCCGAGCATTCCGTTCGGCGTCGGCGCCTTGCTCGCGCTCTATGCGCTCGCGGTCGGCCCGCTGCGCGAGGCGCGTGCTCTCGGCCCTCCGGTGCCCGTCGAGCAGTGGCTCTCGTTCGTGACCGGCGCCGTCGTGCTGTTCGTCGCGCTCACGGGTCCGGTGCACGACCTGTCCGACTCGTATCTCTTCTCCGCGCACATGATCCAGCACCTGCTGATCACTTTGCTCGCGCCACCTCTCTTGCTGATCGGCACGCCGGCTTGGCTCGTGCGCTATCTCGTGCGACCCGCACCGGTGCACCGGGTCGCGCTCTTTCTGGGTCACCCGACGGTCGCGTTCATCGCTTGGAACGGAACCTTGCTTCTCTGGCACCTGCCGCCGCTCTACAACGCGACGCTCGTCGATCTCGACGTGCACATCTTCGAGCACCTGCTGTTCATCGTGACCGCGACGATGGCGTGGTGGCCGACCTTGGCGCCCGCGCACGAGCTGCGCGCGCCGATGGTGTTCCAGCTGATCTATCTGCTGTTGCTGCCGATCCCGATGAAGGTGCTCGGCATGATGCTGACGTTCTCGACCGGCGTTCTGTACCCGGCCTATGCGATCGCGCCGCGCATCTGGGACATCTCGCCGACGGTCGATCAGCAGATCGGCGGGATCATCATGTGGGTGCCCGCGGGCTTCGTCATCTGGATCAACCTCGCCGCACACTTCTTCCGCTGGTACCGCGAGAGCGCGCGCCAGGACCGCGGCGAGACGAACGTCGTCCCCCTGACACGCGAGCGTGTCACGTGAGGAGCAGAGCGCTCGCCGCCGCCGCGCTCGTGTTCGCGCTCGCCGCCTGCGGGCTCGAGCGCGAGCAGACCTACGAAGTGACTGGCTTCGTGCAGGCCGTCGACGTGCCGAACAAACAAGTGACGATCTCGCACGAGGAGATTTCCGGCTTCATGCCCGCGATGACGATGAACTTCGACGTGGCCGACGCCGGCCTGCTCGAGGGCGTCGCGCCCGGCGCGCGCGTGGCGTTCGGTCTGCACCGCAGCGCGAGCTTGTTGCGCATCGAGAGCCTGCGCGTCGTCGTGCCCGCGCTGGCCGGAGACGTCGCGCCGCCTGCGCTCGAGGAGCTCGAGACTGCGCCGGAGTTCGCACTCGTCGATCAGGACGGGCGCACGACGAAGCTCTCCGATTGGCGCGGCCGCGCGGTGTTCGTCGACTTCGTGTTCACGCGCTGTCCCGGCCCGTGCCCAATCCAGACGGCGCGCTTGGTCGACGTGCAGCGCCAGATCCCGCCGGAGCTCGCGCCGCGCGCGCAGTTCGCCTCGATCACGCTCGACCCCGAATACGACTCACCCGAGCGCCTGCGCGAGTACGCCGAGCAACACCGCGCGCGGCTCGACAACTGGTCGTTCCTCACAGGCGACGCCGCGCAGGTGCAAGCGGTGCTCGACGCCTACCGAATCGGCACGATCCGCAAGCCGGACGGCACGCTCGACCACGTGGTCGCCACGTTCCTGATCGCGCCCGACGGGAGCATCGCGCACCGCTATCTCGGACTCACCGGCAGAGCGAGCGAGATGCTCGATGATCTGCGCAAGACGCTCTCGTGAACCGTTTCGCGCGCGCGCTGCTGCTCTCGCTCGCGCTCGTCGCCGCGCCCGCGTGCGAGCGCGCGACCGGCTCGGACGCGCGCGCCGCGTCGATCGAGCACAAGCTGCTCGCGTCGTGCTCGTGTCACCCGAAGAAGATCGCCGGCCTGCCGCTCGAGAAGGAAATCCGCAGCGCGATCCGCGAAGGCATGGCGGAAGGCCTCGACGACGACGCGGTTCTGTGGCGGGTCTTGCAGACACACGGCACCGCGCTGCTCGCCGCGGGCATTCAGGATCTCGAAGCGCGCGCGGCCGCGTTCGCGGCCGAGACCGGCGTGGTCATCGTCGCGGGGCTCGGCGTCCTGCTCTTGCAGCTGCGCCGCCGCGACGCGGACTAAGTCCGCTCGCGCTTGCGCGCGAAGAGCAGCGGATGTGACTCGCGTTTTCGGGGCTCGCTCGCGTCGTAGCCGTGCCCGATCGCACTCGTCTCCAGGAGCTCGAAGTCGAGGCGCGCGAGCATCTGCACGTAGTCTTCGCGCGACCAGTTGCTCCGGTACATGCGCACGCCGAAGAAGCCGTCCTCCGTGTAGGCGTCTTCGCGGAAGTGACTGACGGTCGCGGCGAGATATCCGCCGGGCACGAGCCAGCGCGCGAAGCGGCGGAACAGCGCCTCGTGCTCCTCGCGCGGGAGGTGAAAGACGGCATAGAAGGAGACGACCGCGTCGAAAGACGCCTCCGGGAGCTCGACGGACATCGCGTCGGCGAGCAGGAACGCCGCGTTCGGGACGTTCTCGCGCGCCCGCCGGATCTGCTCGGGCGAGACGTCGACACCGGTCACTCGGTGCTCGCACGCGAGCGCAGCGGCGATCGGAACGCCCGAGCCGCAGCCGACGTCGAGCACGCGCGAGCCGGGCGCCAAGCGCGCGACGAGCGCTGCGAGCTCGCGGCCGAGCTCACGGCGACGCGCTTCGGTGTAGGTCGCGGAGCAGCGGTCGTACCCGTCGCGAACGAGCCCGCGGTAGTCGACCGTCGGGTCGTCCGCGGGCTTCATTCGTACTTGATCACCGTGCGGATCGCCGAGCCGTCGTGCATGCGCTCGAACGCAACGTTGATGCGCTCGAGCGGCAGCTCCAGGGTCACCATCTCGTCGAGCTTGATGCGCCCGCTCATGTAGCGATCGACGAAGCGCGGCAGCTGCGTGCGCCCCTTCGTGCCGCCGAACGCGGTGCCGCGCCACGAGCGGCCGGTGACGAGCAGGAACGGGCGCGCATGAATCTCCTGGCCCGCGCCCGCGACGCCGATGACGATCGACTGACCCCAACCGCGCTGCGTGCAGGCGAGCGCTTGGCCCATCACGTCGACGTTGCCGATGCACTCGAACGAGTAGTCGACGCCGCCGTCGGTCAGCTCCACGATCGCGGCCGCGACGTCGGCGGTCTCCCCGGGGTTCAGGAACTCGGTCGCGCCGAACGCCTTCGCGAGCTGGAACTTCCGCGGGTTCGTGTCGATGCCGATGATGCGCTCCGCGCCCGCCAGCACCGCGCCTTGGATCACGGAGAGACCGATGCCGCCGAGCCCGAACACCGCCACGCTCGAGCCGGGCTCGACCTTCGCGGTGTGCAACACCGCGCCGATGCCGGTCGTGACTCCGCAGCCGAGCAGACAGATGCGATCGAGCGGCGCGTCGGCGCGCACCTTCGCGAGCGCGATCTCGGGAACGACCGTGTACTCGGCGAACGTCGACGTGCCCATGTAGTGGTGCAGCGTCTTGCCGCGCGCCGAGAGTCGGCTCGAGCCGTCGGGCATGAGTCCCTTGCCCTGGGTCGCGCGGATGCGGACACAGAGGTTGGTCTTGCCCGAGAGGCAGTATTTGCACTCCCTACACTCCGGAATGTAGAGCGGGATGACGTGGTCGCCGACCGCGAGCGAGCGCACGCCCGCGCCCAACTCGACCACGACGCCGGCGCCCTCGTGCCCGAGCACCACGGGGAACAGGCCCTCGGGGTCCTTACCCGAAAGTGTGTAGGCGTCGGTGTGACACACGCCGCTGGCGGCCAACTTGACCAAGCATTCGCCCGCGCGCGGCCCTTCGAGCTCCATTTCCTCGATCTCGAGCGCGCGTCCCGCTGCCCATGCAACCGCCGCTTTAACCTTCACAAACGCGATTATACGAGGTTTGGCAGCGTGCTTTGACCGAACTTTGACCCACAACCCGCCGCGCCGCGCCGATGCGGTCGATAGTCTGTTTGCCAGGGGGAAGGGACCAGATGTCAGCCGAAGTGCAGATCGCGGGCGCGCCCGACCTGGAGGTCGGCCCCAGCATCGGCGACGTAATCGCGATTCTGCCGGACAGCGTCTACGAGAACCCGACGGCGCTCGGTCTCGCGTACTTCGCGCGCGACGTCGTGATCTACGGCATCGCGGTCACCGCGCTCGTGTTCGCGCATCACCCGCTCGTCATCCTCCCGTTGTGGATCTTCACCGCGCTCGTGATCAGCGCGCTCTTCATCGTCGGACACGACGCCGCCCACGGCGCGCTCTTCAAGAGCAAGCGGCTCTGCTACGTGATCGGGCAGCTCGCGATGCTGCCGTCCCTGCACGTGTACGAAGCCTGGGTGTTCGGGCACAACCGAATCCATCACGGTCACACCGTGCGCGAGGTGATGGACTACGTTTGGCATCCGATCAGCCCGGACGGATATCGCGCGATGTCGCTGCCGCAGCGCCTCGTTCACCGGCTGAAGTGGTCGTGGCTCGGCGCGGGCGTGTACTACGGTTGGGACATCTGGTGGCGCAACATGATGCGCTTCTCGCCGCCGGAAAAGATCGCCGCCGACGTGCGGCGCGATCGACGCATCGTGCTCGTCTACGCCGCGATCGTGAGCAGCGCCCTGCTCGCGCTCGGCGCACACATGTACGGGGGCGTGAGTGGTGCGCTGTGGATGTGGACCAAGGTGTTCGCCGTTCCGTTCGCGCTCTGGAACTACTCGATCGGTATCTCGGTCTACGTGCACCACATTTCGCCCGACATCGCCTGGTACGGCCGCCGCGAGTGGACGCGCTTCAAGGGTCAGATGGAAGGCACGACGATCCTACACGTCCCGGTGTGGCTGAACTTCTTCTACCACAACATCTTCCTGCACGTGCCGCACCACGTCGACATGCGCATCCCGTTCTATCACCTCGACGAAGCTTCGGAGGCGATCCTCGCGAAATTCGGGAACGTCGTGCGCGAGCGCAGCTACGGCTTCGCCGACTATCTCCGCGCGACGCGCACATGCAAGCTCTACGACTTCACGGCGCACGAGTGGCGCGGCTACGACGCCGCCGCGGTGACCGTGCCCTCAGTCGCCGCGTAGCAGAAGCCCGAGCTCCTTGAGCTGCGCCGCGTCGACTGGAGTCGGCGACTCCATGAGCAGGTCCTGCGCGCGCTGAGTCTTCGGGAACGCGAGCACGTCGCGCAGGCTATCGCCGCCCGCCAGCATCAGCGCAAAGCGGTCCATCCCGAACGCGAAGCCGCCGTGCGGCGGCGCGCCCGTGTCGAGCGCGTCGAGCATGAAGCCGAACCGCTCGCGCGCCTCTTGCTCGCTATAGCCCATGATCGACAGGATCTTGAGCTGCAGATCCGAGCGGTGATTGCGCAGGCTCCCCGAGCCGAGCTCCACGCCGTTCACTACCAGGTCGTAGTGAGTCGCCACGACGCTCTTCGGATCGGTGTCGAGCTTCTCGATCTCGCTCTCGAGCGGCGCGACGAACGGCATGTGCATGTACGTGAGCTTGCCGTCGTCGGTCTCCTCGAAGAGGGGGAAGCCGACTACGAAATGGGGGTCCCACGCGCGCCCATCCCAGCGCCCGAGCTTCGCGCCGAGCTCCAGCCGAATCCGGCCGAGCACGTCGCAGACCAGCTTCTCGCGATCCGCGCCGAACAGAATCACGTGCCCCGGGCGGAGTCCCGCGCGCTTGGCGATCGCGACGCGCTCCGCGTCGGAGAGAAATTTCGCGATCGGGCTCTGCCAGCTACCGTCGGGCTGAATGCGCGCCCACGCGAGGCCCTTCGCGCCGAAGCCGCGCGCCAGATCGTTCAGGCGGTCTAGCTCGCTGCGCGAGAGCGCGTCGGCGTCTGGTACCGGCAGCCCGCGCACCACGCCACCCGACGCGAGCGCGCCGGCGAAGACCTTGAACTCAGTGTTCGCGAGTGTGTCGGAAAGCTCGACGAGCTCGAGCGCGATGCGCCGCTCCGGCTTGTCGGAGCCGTAGCGCAACATCGCTTCCGCGTGCGGCAAGCGCGGGAACGGTCGCTCGAGCTCGACGCCGAGCACGTCGCGAAACGCGCGCACCGTGATGTGCTCGAGCAGCTCGAGCACGTCCTCCACGCCCACGAACGACATCTCGAGGTCGAGCTGCGTGAACTCGAGCTGGCGGTCGGCGCGCTGATCCTCGTCGCGGAAGCAACGCGCGATTTGGAAGTAGCCGTCGAAGCCCGCGACCATCAGCATCTGCTTCATGATCTGCGGTGACTGAGGCAGGGCGTAGAAGCTGCCGTGGTGGACCCGGCTCGGGACGAGGAAGTCGCGCGAGCCCTCGGGAGTCGCGCGCGCGAGGATCGGCGTCTCGATCTCGACCAGGCCGCGAGCGTCGCAGCTCGCGCGGAGTGACTGCGCGAGCTTGTGCCGCACGAACAGGCGCTTCTGCATGATCGGCCGCCGCAGGTCGTGGATGCGGTACTGGAGGCGGACGCCGTCGTCGATCTCCGCGTCGTCCTCGATCGCGAACGGCGGGGTCGACGCCGAGTTCAAGATGCGCAGCTCCTGCGCGACGAGCTCGACCTCGCCCGTCGGCAGGTTCGGATTCGCCGCGTCCTGCTCGCGCCGCTCGAGCCGCCCGCGCACCGCGAGCACGAACTCGGAGCGCACCGCCTGCGCGCGCTCGTGCGCCTGCGGCGCGGAATCCGGCTTGATCACCACCTGCGCGATCCCCGTGCGGTCGCGCAGATCGACGAAGATCACGCCGCCGTGGTCGCGGCGCTTGCGCACCCAGCCGCACAGCACGATCTCGCGGCCGACGTCGCTCGCGCGCACGTCGCCACAGAAGTGTGTTCGGCGAAGGTCGCCCAATGGATCGAGTCGCAGCACATCGCCCCAACGCGCGTCGGCTCGCGCGGAGCGCGGAGCTTAACAGGGGGCCGGCGGAGGGTCAAAGGCCCGAGCCGGATCCCTGCGGGCGCGGCTGCGACAGATCGTCGGCAGAGCAGACGAGATTCCGGCCGAGCGCCTTCCCGAGATACATCGCCTTGTCGGCCAGATCGAGCAGCCGCTCGCGGCTCTCGCCGTGCATCGGGAACGTGGCGACGCCGATGGAGATGGTGAGTCGAACGTCGAGACCGCGCTCGGCGCCGAACGGGTGATCGGCGACCGATTGGCGGATGCGGTCGGCGACGGAGAGCGCGCCGTCGAGGCCCGTGTCGACGAGCAGGATCGTGAACTCGTCACCGCCGTAGCGGCCGACGGTATCGATCGCGCGCACTGAATCCTGCAACAGCGCGCCCAGCTCGCGCAGCACGCGCGAGCCGATCAGGTGACCGAAGCGGTCGTTCACCGCCTTGAAGCGGTCGAGGTCAAGGAACAGCACGGAGAGCTTGCTCTGTGCGCGCGACGCGCGATTCACTTCCCGGTCGAGCGCCGCGAGCAGATAGCGCGCGTTGTACAGGCCGGTGACGTCGTCGACGAACGCCTTCTCGCGCGCCTGAAGGAAACGCTCCGAGTTGATGAGCGCGAGCTCGGCTTGCTCGACGACGAGCTCCGCTCGCTCCAAGTCGTCGCGCGCGAACGCCCGGCCGTCGGAGAAGAGCCAGATGCCGCCCGCGATGCGGCCCTCGACGCGCACTGGAAGCGCGAGCAGCTGGCCCTCCTCGAGACCGAACTGCGCGAGCGCCGGCGACATGTCTTCGAGCGCCGAGACGGCCGTACGCTCGAGCTCCGTCGGATCGAAGAGCTTCCCCTCCTCGATCAGGCCGCGCAGCTCGCCCGTGCGCTCCGTCGCGAAGCCGCGCAGCTCGACGCCTTCGCCCACGTGCGACGGCAGATCGACCAGCCGCGCGATCGCACGCGTGCGCCCAGTGACTCGTAGGACGATGTCGAGCGCGAGCGGTAGGACATCGCCACTCTCGAGACAGGACGCGAGCGGGCGCGCCGCCTCGAACGCCTGGATGCAACCCCGGAGTGACTCGTTCTCGTCGATCAAGCGGCGGCGAAGCAAGGTGCGCTTCACCCCGTAGGTGATCTCGGGCGCCGACACCGGCTTGCGCAGGTAGTCGGCCGCGCCGAGGCGCATCGCCTGCAGCGCGCTCTCGAGCGACGCGTAGCCGGTGAGCACGATGACCTCGGTGTGCGGCGAGGCGCGCTTCACGCGCTCGAGCAGCTCCAGCCCGTCCATCTCGCGCATCGAGAGGTCGGTGATGACCAGGTCGAACGGGCCTTCGTCGCCCAGGCGCGACAGCGCCTCGCGGCCCGAGGCGGCGGTGGCGACGCGGAAGCCCTCCTGGACGAGCGCGTCTCGCGTCATCTCGCGAATCAGGCGGTCGTCATCGACCACCAGCACACGCTTGTCCACGCCTGGGCCCCTCCGCTCGCGAGTCTCCGTTGCGCAGAATCGGCCCCGAATAGAGCGGAGTTGAGACACCGTTCGGTGTCGCTGGCGCGGGCGAACCGGGGCGTCGTCAGGGGCGGATCCTGACGCGCCTGCCCACGATCGAGAGGCGCCCCTCCGCGTGCAGCTGCACGGCGCGGGGGTAGAGCTCGTACTCGACCGCCGCGACGCGCTCGGCAAGCGTTGCGGGCGTGTCGTTCTCACGCACGTCGATCGCTTGTTGCAGGATGATCGGCCCCGAGTCGTACTGCTCGTCGCAGTAGTGAATCGTCGCGCCGGTCACCTTCGCGCCGTAGTCCAGCACCGCTCGATGGACTCGCTCGCCGTAGAAGCCCTGGCCACAGAACGCCGGGATCAGCGCGGGGTGAGTGTTCATCGCGCGCCCGTTGTAGCCGCGCAGCTCGATTCTCGAGAGAAAGCCCGCCAGCACGAGAAGCTCGGGCGGATCCTTTGCGAGCACGGCATGGAGCGCGTCGTTGAACGCGCGCTCTTCGCGGTGCTCCTTGCGAGACACGACGTGCGCGGTGATTCCATGTCGGCGCGCCCGCTCGAGTCCTGGGGCCTCTGGCTTGGACGAGATCACCGCGGTGAACTCGACGTCGAGGGCGCCCTTCGCGCGCTCGGCGACGAGGCGCTCGAAGGTCGTGCCTCGGCCGGAGAGCAGTACCGCGATGCGGAGGGTCACTCGCGAAGCCTAGCGGACGGAGCGTGGGCAGGGTGCCCACGCGATGATCGGGAAGCGGAGGCGCCTTCCGACTCGTCACCGGAAGGCGCCTCACTCATCCCTTCCCGAAGGAAGCTACCAGGTGTAGCGGAAGCGGAGCTCCGCCTGATCGCGGTTCAGCACGGGTGCGGCGCCGCGGCCGAGAACCGCGCTGTTGTATTGCTCGATCGACCCATACTGGGCGATCGGGAAGTACGCGCCCTGCGCGGTGGATACGTGACCGAAGAAGTTCGAATACCCGATGCTGGTCGAGAACGCGTCATTCCACCGGTACGAGAGACCCGTGAGTACGGCCGCCTGTTCCTCCAGCGGCCAGTACACCATCGACACGCGCGGCGCGAGCCGATCCTGGAAGTAGCCGGTGAAGAACGTGAGCACCATCTGGGTCGAGAACGGACCCACCGAGGTCTGATACATCCCGTCGTTGTTGCGCCTGCCGCCGACGTAGTTCGGGAGGTAGCGCACGAACATCTGGAAGTTCAGGAAGAAGCTGCGGTTCGGGTTCAGGAAGTTGAAGAACGTCGGGCGGTCGACGGAGAGCGAGAGCACCATCTCGTCGGACTGCGACAGACCCGAGAACTCCTGAGTGTTCGCGAACAGCTTGCGCGCCATCCACGAGAACTCGACGCCCCAGCTCGTCTTCGTGACGTCCTCCGCGAAGTCGAGACCGAACCCGAACACGTTCTTCTTCTGGTAGCGCAAGGACACCTGGCGGCCGCCCTGCCACAGGAAGTCGCGGCGCCCGAAGCGACCGTCGCCGCCCGCCTTCTTGATCGGCAGTGTCTGGGTCGTGCCGCCGACGATTCCCGCGACCGTCTTGCAGAACACTGGTGAGCGCGGCGGCAGGCCGTTCGGGAACTTCGCCTTGAACTTCGCGCTGCCGGGCGCTTCGTCGAGCCGGTACGGATCGTACTGCGCCGCGTCCTGGAGGACGTCGCCGCGCAGGCCGCTGCCGCACAGGATGTTGTCATCCGTAATCGGGCCAGAGCTGTAGTCGTCGAGGCCGTCCCAGATCCCGTCCTTGTCCTGGTCGAGGTCGCTTATGCCATCGGCGTTGATATCGCGCGGCAGCTTCACAGTCACTTCGCTCCTTCCGAAGAGCTCTTCGCGCTGCGGCTTGGTCATCTGCACGTGGTGCTCTACCCCTGCGGAGTCGACGACGCTGACGATTTGGCCGGAGAAGAGCAGGCTCAGCTTCTTGAGATCCGCCTGCTGGAGGGCCGCGAGATTCACCTTGCGCGCTCCGATGGTGGTCGGCGGGAGGTTCGGGTCGTTCGGCTCGTCGACCTCCGCGACCGTGAAGCCGATCGGCAGGTCGATCACGAGCGGCAGCTTGGACTTTGTGTCCGTGGGATCGTGCAGGGTCGCGCTGACGTCGTAGAGACACTGCGCGGTCCTCTTGCACTCGACGTTCGGGTCGAAGGTCAGGAGGCGGGTGAGGGCCTCTTGCTTGTCGGCCGGGGCCACGATCAGAGCGTTGTCTCCCACGCGCCGCGCGGGCATGACCTCGAAGTCGACCTCGTCGTCTCGGAACACCATCTGGTTTCGCGTGAAGATGCCGTCCGGGCCAGAGATCGGGTCCCCGTGGGCTTGCTTCGCGGTGCTGCCGCTGCCCCAGTTCGAGAGCTCGGTGAGGCTCTCGGGTGGATCGAAGATGCGATCGAAGCCGATGATCTCGCCCGCGATCAGCAGGCGTTCGAAGTTCGCCGACGCGGTCTCGAGCGCCGTGCAGCCGTGGTTGAAGGGGGTGCTCGAGACGGCGGCATCGAGGGTGTTCATCCAGCGCCCGCAGTACTCGCCGTCGATCTGAGAGTAGGACGTCGCTGCCCCGGTCTGGTTCTTGTCGATGAAGTTCCACTGGTTGAGCGGGCTCGAGAGATCGAACGGGTTGTTCGGGTCGTTCTCGAAGACGATGGCTCCGAACTTCTTCCTGGCCTCCGGGTCCACCTTCCACGGCATCGGCTCGACCCAGCCGTCGGCCTGCTTCGGGTCGTTCGGGTCGTTCTGGAACTCCGCGCGGCCGACCCGGCCCAAGTCGATCACTTGCTGGGGCGTGATGTCGAGGTAGTGGCCGCGCTCGATTTGTGCGGGGGGGAGCCCTGGAATCGGGATGAACACTACGGTGCCGTCGCGGCTGTAGTTGATCCCGGGCTCGTACACGAGCTGTCCCTTCGGGCCCACCCGCGTTCCGACCAGGGCACCCGGCGAGACCGCCTTCAGGCCGGTGAACTCCTGCGTAACGACGCTGGCGTCGGCGTTCATCAGATCGATGCCACCGAACTGATCACCGGGGCGGCGCTTCAGGGACGCCAGGATCGCCGGGTCGAGCGCCCAGACTTGTGCCTGTGCCGAGCTGCAAGGGGATGCGTATGCCGCGCCGCAGCCGAGTAGAGCCGCCTGTTCGGGCAGGAGGTTGAGTCCGAGGTCCTGATCGAATGAGTCCTGACGCCCCTTCGGATTGACCGCCAGGAACTCGGTCTCCAGGAAGGAACCGAGCTGCTGCCCGACGTTGTCGTAACCGTTGGGCTGGGTGCGAATCGTGTCGGTGCCGTCGAGCACGAGGGCGCCGAGACCGCCCAGGCCACCGAGGATATTGGAAATGAAGCCGAACGTACCCGGGTTGTTCAGGCGGTCGAAGGCGCAGTAGCCCTCGTCCTGGTCGAACGTGTAGGCGCAGATCGAGTGGAAGAGTGTCTGGTTTACGTTGTGCAGCGAGGCGATCGCCTCGGGAGCGCGCAGGTGCTGGCGGCCGTTCTCGGGATTATTGGGGTCGTTCGGGTCGTTGAACGGGTTGCCCCAGAGCAAGCAATGGCCACCGCTCGCGAAGGTGTCGTCGCCATCGCCCGGGATACCGTTCGGACCGACGGCCTGTCCTTTCGCGTTCTTGCGGATGGTGCACTGCCCGCCCGCGCGCGTGGCCGTCGAGAGCGGGGCGCCCGTGGAAAAATCCGCCGTTCGCTCGTACTGCTGTACCAAGTTGAGATAGAAGCCATCATCCCAGCCCCAGAAGTCGGAGACCGCGAACGTGAAGCGATCCAAGCGACCCTCGAGGCGGGCGCCGTAGTCCCAGGTCGCCCAGCTGTTGTAGTCGTGGTTGGGCCGCTGTTCGCCGGCGACGCCGATGGCCGCGAGGCCTGACGCCATCGCGCCGAAGCTCTTCAGGCAGATCAAGTCGACGGCGCCGCCTTCGCCGCACTTGCCGAGGTCGGTGGGCGTGAATTTGTTGAAGATCCAAAGAAGCTCGAGACGCAGGTCCTCGATTGGACCTACCCGCATGAACATCTCGGGCGAGATCGTGACGTCTGCCGCCCACTGACCGACGCGCTGCTCTTCGAGCGGACCGAACAGGCCGTTGCCGATGTCGAGCGGGTTGTTGCGGTCCTGGTTGCGGAACAGCTCGGTCTTGCCCCAGATCACGATCAACTTGCCGACACGCGCGAACACCTGGCTGTCCGCCATCTCGAACTCGAGATAGCCCTCGGCGAACTCGTGCTCCTGCTGGCTCGCGCCGTGGTTCCACGCCAGCTCGTCCTCGTTGAATTTCAGGTCGAGCTGCGACACCACGGCCTTGTGAGTGGCATAGAAGTTGGCCGTGCCCGGCGCCTGGAAGTCGATCCCGTTGCCCTTCTGCCGCGGCCGCGCGGGAATCTGGAAGCCGTCGCTGTCGCTGTAGAGGAGGAGGTCCGTGGCGTCGAGCGGTTCGTTGGAGGCCTGCGCCGGGCGAGCGCGGATATCTGCCAAGAGACTCAGCACCTCGTACTGAACCTGCCTTGATTTGGTGGCGTTGACCTGGATGCAGCGGCCGTCGCCGTTGACGCCGATGTTGGGTGTCGAGGTGAAGTTCGCGCGCGAGAGCGCGCCGCAGCCGGCGGCAGACGCTTGCGCGGTGATGTCGGCGCCATTGGTTGCCGTGCACTTCTTCGTCACCAGGTTGAACGTGCCGCCGATCCCGCCGGTTGAGGTCTGGCAGCCCTGTAGGGTCACGTAGTCAGGGTTGTACTCACCGTACAGCTCGACTGTCTTGGAGATGCTCGGGTTGTTCGCCGTCGGCACCGTGATCTGAGCCGTATCCGAGAACACGTGGATTCCGCTGTCGCTCACGTTGAATCGATCGGTCGGGATCGGCGCTGCGAGCGTGTAGCCCGCGGCCTGCCCGGTTGGGTTGTTCGCGACGAACGGCAGATCGTCCGCGGTGTCGCGAATGCCATCGGGCCCGATGAAATACGGATCCGACCTCTTCACCGTGATGGAAGGAACGATGATCTTATTCCCGTCCGCGTCGATAATCGTCGGCGCGCCGACGACGTCCGCGCTGAGATCATCCGCGACACCAGTCTCGTACTGTCCGAACCAGTTCAGGCCTCCGGCATTCGCGAAGTAGCCCTTCGGATTGATCGGGGTGTTGATCGTGGCCAGGAACGGCGTAATCGCGCTCCCGATCTTGTTCGAGCCCCACTTCGCCGTGAGCAGCTGCGGGGACAGCGCCTTCGAGAAGATCGCGAAGCGGTTGGGATCGGGGCGGGTGCCGAGAAGCTCCGGGATGTTGGCGTCGAAGGTGGTCTGTGTCGTGCCGAGAATCGCGTCGGCCTCCGCGGTCGCCGCCTGCGCCGCGGCCTGGTCGCCGGCTTTCTGGGCCAGCGAGGCCTGGACGATCAACGTGCGCCGCAGCGACTCCTGCGTGATCGAGAGCGTATTGCCTCCGATCAGGAGGTTCCGCAGGCGGTTGAACTCGCCTTCACCGATCGTCGGGCGCGCCGAGCTGAGCAGTGACTCGCGCGAGAGGCGCGAGAAGTCGCCGCTGCGAACCTCGATGAACTGAGGTAGACCCGGCTTCAGCGGGCCGTCGAGCGGTGTGCGCTGATTCAGGTTGCAGAAGGCCGCCAGCGGGAACGGGTTCTGGAAGATGCCCGGCGGGTTCTCGCACTCGCGGTAGCGCCGCCCCGGGTTGTACTCCTTCCGGGCGTCCGTGAGCGTTCCGGGAACGTAGATCTGTTTCAGCAAGCCGCCGAAGAACGGGGACGGGTTCTGGACGCCCGCCTGCAGGCTCGCGGGTTGGCGAACGGCTTTGCGCGAGGCGTCGCCGTACGAGTCCGCGGCGTTGAACAGGCCGCAGGCTCGCGTATAGATGCAGTCGTAGCTCGCGAGCACGCGCGTGAACATGAACATCGAGTCGAACGGCCCGAAGCCGTCCGGGAAGAGCGACAACTCGAACTCGACCGAGAGCACGTGCCGGAACTGCGAGAACGTGACGGAGTTTGCCGGCAGGTCTTCGCCAGTGAACAGCAAGCGCGCCTCGTAGAAGCCGTGAATCGAGAACTTCCGCTCTCCGGGCAGATCCCACTCGAACGCCTTCGCGCGGTTCGCCAGGCCGACGCCCGTGATCAGGATACCGAGGACCAGAGCAGCAAGTCTGCCCGCAGCTAGCCTTCCCCTCATCGCATTCCCCTCTCTACCTTCCTTGCACTTGCGACCGCGGCGCTTCCCTCACACCGCGATTGCGACGTTCAGCCTGCTCTGGCCGCAATTGGAAGCGGCTCGGAGTTACCCAAGTGATGTTGCTGCGTGACCTCGCTAAGTGACGCGGCGAAGAATTTCGGGCGAAAGATCGAGAAGCACGCCGGGACCAGATAGATCGCCCCGAGCATGTTCACGAACATCAGGATCGAGAGGAGTTGCGCCATCTCGGCCTGAAAACGGAGGCCGCTGAAGGCCCATGCGACGATCCCGCCGATCACGGTCGTCGCGGTAAACGACACGGCCATGCCCGTGGTTCGGATCGCGCGCCGGATCGCCTCGTCCAGATCGCCGAGCCAGGAGTACTCCTGGCGAATGCGATCGGTGGTGTAGAAGGCGTAGTCGACGCCCACCCCGACACCGACCGATTGCACCGGCAACGTCTGGATCGTGAGCCCGGTCTCGCGCCACGCCATCCAGGCGAGCGAACCGATGGTCGCAGTCGCGAGGCTGAACACGATCACGAGCCCCGCGATGTTCGAGCGGTAGCTGATTGCGACGAACAGGTAACAGATCAGGAAGATCAACAGGATGTTCGCGACGTGTCCGCGCTCGACTTCCTCGTTCACGGCCGCGTACACGCCCATGATGCCGCCCGCGAGCACGAACTCCGCGCCGCGCGTGTAGGTGTTCGTGCGCTGCGGGTCGAACGACTTGTCGTTGAACTTCGTGTTCCGAGTCCAGAGCTCGTACCCGCAGTACGTCCGGCAGTAGCGGAGTGTCTGCGCGGTGATGTTGCCCTCGTCGTTCTTCCATTCTTCGTCGACGTAGAACTTGCTGCGCTCGACGATGTAGTGGACGAGCTCGCCGACGGTCGCGAAGCGCGAGATCGCGTCGCCCGCGGAGCGATCGACCGTCTCGATGCGGTAGTCGTGGTCCGCGGAGAGTTTCTCGGCGACTTTCTCCAGGCGCTCCGAGTCGAACTCGAGATCCTTGAAGCGGTCACTCGCGGTGACGGGACCGAGCTTTCTTCGCGACTCCGCTTGGAGCGCCGCGGCGACCTCAGTGAGGACGTCGTCGGCTTTCACGGGCTCCGACCACTTCCCGACTCGGATCGGCTGCTTCGACTGGTAGCCCGTGATCT
The DNA here is from genome assembly GCA_041498295.1 of bacterium. Taxonomy (GTDB): domain Bacteria; phylum Myxococcota_A; class UBA9160; order SZUA-336; family SZUA-336; genus VGRW01. Next base: position 39,133 of record JBGQIB010000001.1, read on the forward strand.
TCTGGTCTTCGTTGATGTCCGCGACCTGTACGGTCATCTGCGAGTGTCTCGGGAACAGGATCGGCCCGACGAGGTAGTACGCGGCGTCGAACGGCTCGCCGCGGTCCTGCACGAGGCGCACGTTGATCCGCCCCATCGGATTCTTCTCGATGAACTCCTGCGCGTAGTGGACCGCGCGCTTGATCGTCGCTCCCTTGTGATCGCGGAAGTAGAACGTGATGTTCGCGTCCTCGGCGTCGTCCGTGAGATACGGGCGCAGGAAGCCGGGCGCACTGTTCTGCTGCAGCTGAAAGACGATCCCGCCGATGGTCTGCGCGGCGTCGGGGACGAAGCCCCATTTCGGATCGTTGTAGTGATTCACGAGCCAGTACTGCTTGATGACGTCGACGAGCGAGACGGTCTGGCCGACGTCCACGTAGCGCTTCATGTAGCGCTGCATCGCTTCCATGCGCTGCAGGACCGCACCGTCCGAGCTCGCGCTCTTGCCGTCGCCGTCGACGAAGATCGTCATCTGATCCACGCCGCCGAAGGTCTCGCCGATCTTCCCGGTCGCGACGTTGTACGGGTGATCGGGCCAGAAGACCGGTGAACCGGGGCGACTCTCTCCGATCGTCGTGTGATACAGCACGTACCAGGTCGCGAGCACGAGACCGAGCGCCGTACCGCCGACGAGCGCCCACTTACTGACTGGGCCGGTGGCGATGCGCCCGGTCGTCGTCAGGAAACGCTGCATCCACGCCGGGGTGAAGTGATGGAAGTCGTGCGGCGGCGGCAGGTACGAGATCATGATCGGGTGGAGCATGATCACGTTGAAGATGATCGCGACGACCCAGAACGAGCCGAAGATCGACAGGTCGCGCATGGTCTGGATCGTCGTGAGGAAGCAGACCCCGAGGCCCGCTGCGTCGGCCAGGATGCCGAGCATGCCGGGCAGCATTAGCTTGGCCATCGCGGTAGTCGCGGTCTCGACCTTCGCGGCCTCGAGTTCTTCGGCGCTGAGTGAGCGGCCGAGCCTGTGCTCGCCCGCCTTGCACGCCATCTCGTAGTCTTCGAAGAAGCGCTCCGCCATCTGGATCGTGTGCGAGATGGAGCGCGCCGTGATGAGCAGCGGAATCACGAGCACGAGCGGATCGAGCGTGATTCCGACCCAGGCGCAGAAGCCCAAGCCCCAGATCGAAGTCGCCAGACCCGCGACCATCGGGATCGCCACGCCGTGCAGCCGGCGGAAGTAAGCCAGCAACAGGAAGAACAGCGCGACGATCGTGACGAGCAGGTAGTAGACGATCTGGAACTGCGAATCGATCACGTAGCCCGTCGCCATGGGCGCGCCCGAGATGTAGATTTCTGCGGTGCCGTCGGCCTCTTCCTCCGCCTTCAGGTTCCGGAGGTAGTTGAAGAGCGCCGTGTAGGCCTCGCGGTTGTCGAGGTTCTGCGTGATGAAGCCGGCGGTGATGAAGCACGCGCGGTGATCGCGCGACACGAGCTGTCCGTAGATCGGGCCGGGATTCTCGAGGACCTTCTGCTTGAGCTTCGCGAGCTCCCCCGGTTCCTCGGGAGTCTCCTCGATCAGCGGCGTGGCTTCGATCGCGCCGTCGGGCTGGATCGTCATCACGCGCGTGTTGATGTGCGTGAGGCTCCGAACCTGGTAGTGATTGACGTTCGGCGCCTGGTCGAGCTTGTCCGTGATGCGAGAGACTTTCTGCAGAAAGTCGTAGTCGTAGATCTCGCCGTCCTTCTTGATCGCGACGATCGCGATCGTGGAGGCGGATCCGAACTTCCCCGCGAACTTGTCCTGCGCGTGGATGTACGGGTGCTCGGGGAAGGTCTTACGCACGTTCGCGTCCATGCGGAAACGCGCCGGCGACCCGAACAGGAGCTTGCCTTCACCGGTCTCGCTGCGCTGCGCGGTGAAGTTGTAGTAAGCGGCGTTGACGAGCGGGAACACGAAGAAGAGCGCGAGACTCAGGAGAGTCATCAGAGTCGCAAACCGGTACTTCATGATGAGCCGCCCGAAGCGCATCGAGAACGCGCTCTCCGGGAGGTTCTCCTCCATGAAGTCCGGCGGTCGCTGACCCTCGGGCACGTCTACTCACCGGCACCCGTCGCCGGAGCCTGTTCCGGCTTCGGAAGCACCTCGTACCAGCTCGTGCCCGCGTCGGTGGAGCGCAGCACGTTTCCGCCCTGCCCCACCATCCAGCACACGCTCGGCGTGCCGCAGGTCAGGTCGCGGAAGTAGCCGTGTTTCTCGGGCGGGAAGCGACCGTAGCCACCCTCGTCGCCCAGCTTCTGCCACGACTTACCGCCGTCGAGACTCACGCGACGCAGGCCCTTCTCACCGACGGCGATCAACTTGGAGTCCGCGAACGCGGCGGCGAACAGCGCCTGCTTCGAACCCGTCTGGAGATACTCCCAGTTGCGACCGCCGTCCGTGCTGGTGAGTGCCACGCCGCCGAGGCCGGTGATCATCCCGTGATCGAGATCGCGGAACTTCACGTCGAACAGGAACGGTGTCTCGATGACCTCGATCTTCACGACCGGCTCGGCCTGGACCTTGGTCTGTGCGAACGCCTTCATGTCGACGCCCTCCTGATCCAGTGGCGTCGGGTGTTTGATCTTGATGCGGTCCTGGTTGATGCCTTCGTTCTCGAGAAACTTCTGGATCTCGTCGGCGCGCTCGTCTGTGAGGAACGTGTCCTTGCGCTGGTGCAGCTCGTCGGCGGTGAGATAGCCCTCGATCTCGACCTTCAGATAGGGGCGCTCCGCGAGCACCTCGGCCGCCTTGAAGATCTGGTCCCAGCGATCCTTGGGGACCTTCTTCTCGCTCTTCGGGAACGAGATGTCGTCGAAGTGCACGGTGCCCTTGATGCGACCGCGCTCCCAGGTCTGCCCGCCGTCCTCGGTGCGGAAGATGAAGCCGTACTCGCCGGCCATCCATCCGTGGTCCTTGTCGGCGAAGTAGACGTCGTTCAGGAAGATGTCGTCGTAGATCTTGTCGCCGCGCTCGAACGCCGCGAGCTCGTCCTCGGAGAGATACTTGAAGCTCGGGTGGTCGCGGCCGACGAGGAACGAGCGGTCCTCCCAGGTCTTGCCGCCATCGGCCGTGTAGTAGCGACCGCCCCAGTCACCGACCGCCCACGCGGTGTTCGCGTCGACGGCGCGCACCGCGAACAAGTGCTGCGCGGGCTTGCGCGGGATCGTCTGCTGCTCCCACGTGTCGCCGCTGTCGGTCGTGTGAATCACGAAGCCGCGGCGACCGACCGCCCAACCGTTCTTCTCGTCCGCGAACGAGATGTCATAGATCGACTGGTCGGTGAGTCCGTTGAGCTTGCGCCAGTTCTTTCCGCCGTCGGCCGTGCGGTAGATCGCGCCGAAATAGCCCGCCGCCCAAAGGTGGTCGGCGCCGATGGCCGTGACTGCGTAGAGGTCGTCCGGGAGGTCGATCTGACCTTCCGCGAACTTCTCCTCGTACTTCTCCTGACTGCACGCGCTCGACACGAACGCGACCGCGAGCAGCAAAATCAGGGCGCGCGTCGCGCGCATTCGTCCGAGCGTGCTCAATGCCCCTCCCCGTCGGGCCCCGAGCGCAACGCGCGCAGGTCCCTGAGCCGCAAATTTCCCGTCTCCCGGTTCAGTGCGTCGCGCAGAAAGCATGCCGCGGAGGTCCACGACCAGCGCCGACCGGTGGCCGGTTCTACGACGAGCGCTGACCCAGTGTCAAGCTTCGGCGGAAATTCCGGCACCGATGTGCAGCAGACGCGCAATTCGGTGAGCCATTCGCAGCGACAGGTCGGGCCGGCAGATAGAATGCGCGCGGTGTCTTACGGGAGAAGTCTCACGATTCGGCCGAAATCGGCCGGGCGAACGCTCGCGCGCACCGCGCTGCTCGTCGCGCTGCGCGACTTCGGCCCGCTCGGGGCGCGCCGGTCACGCGCCGAGCGCGACACCGCGGCGGGTCAACGGGTCGCCGAGGCGCTCGGGTCACTCCGCGGGCTCTACACCAAACTGGGCCAGCATCTCGCCACGCGCGTCGACGCACTTTCGGATGAGTTTCGTGCGCCGCTCGACGCGCTGCACGAGGCGGCCCCACGGGTTCCCTTCTCGTTGATCCGGGCCGAGATCGAGCGCGGCCTCGGCTCGCTTCAGGGCTTCGCCTGGATCGACCCGGAGCCGCTCGGCACGGCCTCGATCGCCCAGGTGCACCGCGCGCGGCTGCGCAGCGGCGCGGAGGTAGCGGTCAAGGTGCGGCACCCGGAGCTGACGCCGGAGCGCGTCGCCCGCGATCTGCGAGCCCTGCACCGCGCGCTGCCCCTCGTGCGGCCATGGCTCCGCCCGAGCGACGCGCGCGCGCTGCTCGACGAGGTCGGCCACGCGCTGCGGCGCGAGCTCGACTTCGAGCTCGAGGGCCGCACCGCTGAGCAGATCGCCGCGTACTTCGCAAGTGACTCACGCGTGCTAGTGCCGCGCGTACACTGGGAGGCGAGCGGGCGCAACGTGCTCACGCTCGACTACGTGCCGCGCGTGCGCCTGGACGACGCGGCGGCGCTCGCGGCGCGCAATGTGTCACCCGAGGCGTGTCTGGCGATCGTCGTGGACGCGTACGGTCGCCAGGTCTTCGGCGACGGACTGTTTCACGCGGACCCACACATCGGTAATTTGTATCTCGTCGACGCTCCCGAGCCGCCGCCGCGCGTCTTGTTTCTCGACTTCGGCCTCGCCGAGCGACTCGGCCCCGAGGTTCGCGAAGAGCTGCGTCTCGGATTGCAATCACTGCTCAAGCGCGACGTCGACGCGCTGCTCGCGGGCCTCGTCCGGCTCGGCGCGGTGCTGCCCGGACGCGAGGTCGAAGCCCGCGCGGCGCTCGAAGCCGCGCTCGCCGCCGGCGCCGCGGGCGCGCTCGGCGCGAACGTCGCCGCAATCCAGTCACTGAAACAACTCGGCAAGCGACTCGTGCGCGACAGCCGCGCCTTTCGCATCCCGCGCGAGCTCCTGCTCTGGGCGCGCACGCTGGCCTACGTCTACAACCTCGCCGAGCGCATCGCCCCTGGAGCCGACCCGATGCGGCTCTTCCTGCCTCACCTCCTCCGGTTCGTGACTGGGTCCCGGCGCGGCTGAGCCGCGCTACCCAGCCTTCGCTCGGCTTCGCCTCGCTGCGCGCGCCGCGCCCGCCGCTTGCCTCTAGCCTCACCTCCTCCGGTTCGTGACTACGGACGCTGCGTCGATGCCCCGCAAGGCGAGCGCGGAGCGCGAAGGCGCGCAGTGAGCCGCAGGCGAACGAAGAGCGGGTGGGCGGGCTTCGCCCGCCCGGGTCCCGCTAAGGGCGGAGCTTGAGGCGGAGTGCGTTCAGCTTGATGAAGCCCGTGGCGTCGCGCTGGTCGTAGCTGCCACCGGCCTCGAACGTCGCGATGTCCTCGCGGTACAGCGAGTGCGGCGAGCGGCGGCCGCGCACCATGACGGCGCCCTTGAACAGGCGCATGCGCACCTCGCCGCTCACGTGCTCCTGACTCTTGTCGATCGCCGCGCGCAGAAATTCCATCTCGGGCGAGAACCAGAAGCCGGCATAGATGAGTTGCGCGATGCGGGGAATCAGTCGGTCGCGCTCGAGCATGACTTCGCGGTCGAGCGTGATCGACTCGAGCGCGCGGTGCGCGCCGTGCAGCACGGTTCCACCCGGTGTCTCGTAGACGCCGCGCGACTTCATGCCCACGGCGCGATCCTCGACGAGATCCACGCGACCGACGCCGTGCTCCGCCGCGAGCTCGTTCAAGCGAGTCAGTAACTCGACCGGTCCGAGCGGCCGCCCGTCGACCTTCACCGGCACCCCGCGCTCGAACTCGATCTGGAGCTCGCTCGGCTGGTCCGGCGCGTCGGCGACGGCGTTCGTCCACTCGAACATCTCCTCGTCGGGCGCGCGCCACGGATCCTCGAGAATCCCGCCCTCGTAACTGATGTGGTAGATGTTCCGATCCAGCGAGTAAGGCTTGCGCAGGGTCGCGTCGACGGGAATGTCGTGCTTGCGCGCGTAGGCCATGAGCTCGGTGCGGCCGCCCATGTCCCAGGTGCGCCAGGGCGCGATGATCTGGAGATCCGGCGCGAGCGCGTGGAAGGCGAGCTCGAAGCGCATCTGGTCGTTGCCCTTGCCCGTGCAGCCGTGCGCGACCGCGTCCGCGCCGACTTGGCGCGCGATCCGCACCTGCTCCTTCGCGAGCACCGGCCGCGCGAGAGACGTGCCGAGCAGATAGCTGCCCTCGTAGACCGCGTTCGCGCTGATCGCCGGGAACACGAAGTCGCGCACGAACTCCTCGCGCAGGTCCGAGATCACACAGTCGACGGCGCCGGTCGCGAGCGCCTTCTTGTGCACGGCGTCGAGGTCCTCGCCCTGCCCCACGTTGCCGACGTAGCAAACCACTTCCGCCGCGTACGTCTCGATCAGCCAGCGCAGGATCACCGAAGTGTCGAGCCCGCCGCTGTACGCCAACACGATCCGCTTGATGTCGCCCTTGCTCATGAACGGCATCATAGCGAGCACGCCGTTCCGAGGTAGGGAGCAAGCCGCGGGCGCGCGGCGCGCAGCGAGCCGCAGGCGAGCGAAGAGCGGGTGGCGCGGCTTAGCCCGACACCGGCGCGCGGGCCGGTGTCCCGCGGGAGCGGGCCCCGCTAAGTCACTCGACGACTCCCTCGCGGACGAGCTTGGCAATGATCTCGAGCGTGCGGACGCGGTCGGCGGTGGAGACGGAGAGGAGGTCGGCGATCGACATGCGGCCGTCGATCTGGGAGAGCATGAAGCCTTCGTCCGGCTGCAGGCGCAGCTTCATGACCTGCTGAGTCGTGACCTTCAGGCGCAGCACGTGGCCCTGGTCGCCGAGCTCCTTGGCCCACGCCTGCGCTCGCTCGGTGCGCACGAGCTGCAGGTAGCCCTGCACGTCGAGGCGGTCGGGCTCGTCCTTCGCGAGCTTTCGCAGCTCCGTGAAGGCGTCGTCGTAGCGCCCTTCCTTGTACGCCTGGAGCGCGGACTGAATCTGCGTGTCCGGGTCGTCGTCCGCGTCGAACTCGATCACCGGGCCGCTCTTCGGTGTGTCGTCCTCGTCGGTGACCGGGCGCGCGCCCCTACCGGCGGGCTTCGCGGACGCGGCCTTCGGCGCGGGCTTCGGGACAGAGCCCTTCGGCGTCGAGCTCTTGGCGGGCGCGCTCGGCGGCTTCGCGGCCTTCGGCGGCGCGCCCTTCTTCTTGCTCGCGTTCCCGCCCTGCTCCTCGTAAGCGGTCTCGAGATAGTCGTGCACGGCCTGGTTCTCGGGGTCGAGCGCGCGCGCCTGCTCCCAGCACGAGATGGCGGCCTCGAGGTCGCCCAACCCGTAGTGATTCAGGCCGCGCTTGAGCAGCCGAGTGACTTCAGCGTGTCTCGCGTCGTCCACGACTCAGCCTTTGACGGCGACCTCGTCGCCCTGCTGGTACATATTCGCGAGGCGCTCGATTTCTTCCGGCGTCAGCGTGCCGCGCGGATTCACCTGGATCGAATGAGCGCGGCCGGTCGCGAGATCGCGCGCCGAGACCGACACGATGCCGTTCGCATCGATGTCGAACGTGACCTCGATCTCCGGCTGGCCCTTCGGTCCGGGCGGAATGCCGGCGAGCACGAATTCGCCGAGCAGATCGTTGTCGTCCGCGCGCTCGCTCTCGCCCTGCAGCACGCGGATCTTCACCGCGGTCTGATTGTCACGCGTGGTGGTGAAGATCTCCTGGCGCGATGTCGGCACCGTGGTGTTGCGCTCGATGAGCTTCGCGAAGTGACCGCCGAAGGTCGCGATGCCGAGCGACAGCGGAGTCACATCGACGAGGAGCGGGCCCTCCTTCTCCTCGCTGAGCATCGCCGCCTGGATCGCGGCGCCGACCGCGACGACTTCGTCGGGATTCACGCCCTTGTGCGGGGTCTTCCCGAAGAACGACGCGACCGTCTTCTGCACCATCGGCATGCGTGTTTGACCGCCGACCAGCAGCACCTGGTCGATCTGCTTCACGGTGAGCTTCGCGTCGTCGAGAGCGCGCTGCACGATCGGCTGAGTGCGGAGGACGAGCTCGCCGACGAGCTCCTCGAGTTTCTCGCGCGTGAGCAGCACGCTCATGTGCAGCGCGTTCTCTTCCGCGTCCGCCGCGATGAACGGCAGATTGATCTCGGTCGAGCCGAGCTGCGAGAGATCGCACTTCGCCTTTTCCGAGGCATCCTTCAGCCGCTGCAGCGCCATCGTGTCGCCGCGCAGCGAGAGCTTTTCCTTCTCCTGGAAGGTCGCGAGCAGGTGATCGACGATCTTGCGGTCGAAGTCCTCGCCGCCGAGCTGTGTGTCGCCGGAGGTCGCGAGCACCTCGATCACGCCCTTGCCCATTTGCAGGATCGAGATGTCGAACGTGCCGCCGCCGAGGTCGTAGACCGCGATGATCTCGGTCTTGTCACGGCCGAAGCCGTAGGCGAGCGCCGCCGCCGTCGGCTCGTTGATGATGCGCAAGAGCTCGAGGCCCGCGATGCGCCCGGCGTCGCGCGTCGTCTGGCGCTGCGCGTCGTTGAAGTAGGCGGGCACTGTGATGACGGCCTGCTGCACGGTGTCTCCGAGATACTCCTCGGCGACGCGCTTCATCTCGCGCAGCACGATGCCCGAGATCTCGGGGATCGTGTACACGCGCCCCGCGACGCGCACGCGCACGTCGTTGTTCGGGCCCTGGACCAGCTCGTACGGCAGCAGCTCCTTGAACTTGGAGACGTCCTGCGAATCGAAGCTGCGTCCGATCAAGCGCTTCGCCGCATAGACCGTGTTCTTCGCGTTCGTGACGGCCTGGCGCTTGGCGAGGTGACCCACCAGGCGCTTGCCCTCCTCCGTGACGGCGAAGATCGACGGCGTCGTCTTGTACCCGCCCGTGTTGGGAATCACGACGGGCTGGCCATCCTCGAGGATGGCCACGCAGGAGTTCGTGGTTCCCAGATCGATTCCGATTACTCGACTCATTTCGTTCCCTTCGCGGCGCAGGACACTCTAGAGTGTCTGGAGCGCCTGGCGGATCTCCTTGTCCATCGGATCGAGCTCCCACGCGCGCTGCAGGTGCTTGCGCGCCTTTTGTGAGTCGCCGGCCTTGCGGTAGACTTCGCCGGCGAGCTTACGGAACGGAATGCTCTCTTCGTCCAGCGCGACGGCGCGCTCCGCGTAGAGCGCCGCCTTCTCGAGACCGCCCTCGAGCCCGGCGAGTAACTCGGCGAGCTTTTGCGCGAGCTCCGCGTCGGTCGGAGAGAGCTGCGCGGCCTCCTCGAGCAGCTCGGCGGCGCCCGCGCGGTCGCCGGAGAGCAGCATCTCGGCCTTGCGGCGCACCGCGGCCGCGCGTTCCGCGTTCGCGCGCGGGAGGATCTCGGCGAGCTCGTCGTGGTAGCGCTTTTCGCGCGGGTCGAACGCGAGCGCGAGCTCGACGAGCTGCGCGGCTCGCGCCCAGTCACCGTTCTGTTTCTGCAGCATCGCGGCGTCGAATTGCTTGCTCGCGCGCGCGCGGCTCTGTTCGAGCTGGCGCTGCAGCGAGATGAGCATCAGGCCGGGTGACTTGAGACCGAGTCGGCCGCGCAGCGACGCACCGCGGCCGGAGGTGGGCGCGCGTGACAAGGGCACGGCAGGCGGCGGGATCGTGACCGGACGTGACTCGGTGGTCGTCGGCGAGAGCGAGCGATCGTACGCGCCGCGCAGCTTCGGATCGCGGAGCACGTCGTGCGCGGCGACGATGCGCTTGTACACCTCGTTCAACAGGTCCGCGTACGGACCGAGCTCCTTCTTGAAGTAGCGATCGGGGTGGTAGGTCTTCGAGCGCTGGAAGAAGGCGTCGCGAATGTCGGCGGACTCGGCTTCGCGCGGGACGCCGAGCACGTCGTAGTACGTGAGCGTGGCGAGTGAGCGCGCGAACTCGCGGACATCGCGCTGAAACGCTTCGGGCAAATCCACGCGAGCGCCCGCGTTCGCTGCCTCGTTCGAGGCCGCTTCGCCGTCGGTGCTCGAACTCATCCCGCCTCCACGCCGATGCGCAATTCGCCCCACAAGCTATCGGGGGGCCTCGGCGGGAAATTGAGGCGCGCGGACGCGAAGCGGCGCGGCTGTCGCGCGTGTCGCGCGGCTAGCGAGCGATCAAAAGCTCGAGGATCGCCTTCTGCGCGTGCAGGCGATTTTCAGCTTGATCGAACACGATCGCGCGCGCGGATTCGAACACGTCCGCGGTGATCTCTTCGCCGCGGTGCGCGGGCAGGCAGTGCAGGATGCGCGCCCCGGGCGCGAGCGCGACGAGCTCCGCGTTCAGCTGATACGGGCGAAAGATGCGCCGCCGCGCCTCGGCTTCGCTCTCCTGTCCCATGCTGGCCCACACGTCCGTGTAGAGGAAGGCGGCGCCCTTCACCGCCTCGCGCGGATCGGCGACGAAGCGGATCTGCGCGCCCGTCTGCGCCGCGCGCTCGAGCGCCGTGCGCACGAGCGCTGGGTCGGGCGCGTAGCCCGGCGGGGTGCTCACCACGAGCGACATGCCGAGGCACGCGGCGAGATTGATCAGCGAGTGACACATGTTGTTGCCGTCGCCGATGTAGCTGACTTGGTCTCGGCGCAGGTCACCGTGCTCGAGGATCGTGAGCGCGTCCGCCATGGCCTGACACGGGTGCAGCCAGTCGGTGAGCGCGTTGATCACCGGTACACTCGCGTGTGTCGCCAGGGTCTGTACGACGTCGTGGCCATACGTGCGCGCGACGATCCCGTGGCACCAGCGCGAGAGGTTGCGGGCGACGTCCTCGGGCGGTTCGCGCTCGCCGATCTGCACCTGCCCGGGCGGGAGATACACCGGAAACCCGCCCAGCTCGACGACGCCTACTTCGAAGGTCACGAACGTGCGCAGACTCGGCTTCGCGAAGTAGAGCAGAATCGAGCAGCCGTCGAGCGAGCGCACCGGCACGCGCCGGCGGCGCAGGTCCTTCAGCTCGAGCGCGCGCGCGAGAATCTCCTCGATCGCGTCGCGGGGCCACTCCGCGATCGACAGGAAGTCCTTGGGGACGCGGCGCTCAGGCCTTTGAGCGGACAAGTTTCGTTCCCACGCCGCCGTCGGTGAAGATCTCGAGCAAGAGCGCGTGCGGCACGCGCCCGTCGATGATGTGCGCCGCGGTGACTCCGCGCTCCATCGCGCGCACGGCGCACTCGAGCTTCGGAATCATGCCGCCCTTCACCGTACCGTCCGCGATCGAGCGCCGCACCTCCGCCTCGGTCATCTGGTGGATGAGCTGCCTCGCGTCGTCGAGTACGCCCTCGACGTCGGTGAGCAGGATCAGCTTCTCGGCCGCGAGCGCCTCGGCGATCGCGCCCGCGGCGGTATCGGCGTTGACGTTGTAGGTGACTCCCTGCGCGTCCACGCCGACGGGCGCGACGACGGGAATGAAGCCGTCCTTGGTGAGTGTCTTGATCAGCGAGACGTCGACACGCTCTGGTGTACCCACGAGGCCCAGGTCGCGGCCGGCCGGGCCGAATAGGCGCTTCACGCGCAGGAAGCCGCCGGCGTCCTTGCCGGTGAGGCCGATCGCCTGGCCGCCGGCGGCGCCGATGAGTGACACGATCTCGGCGTTGATCTGACCGCCGAGCACCATCTCGACGACCTCCATCGTCTCCTGGTCGGTGACTCGAACACCGTCGACGAACTCGGACTTCTTGCCGAGTCGCGCGAGCAGCTGGCCGATCTGGGGACCGCCGCCGTGCACGATCACCGGGCGCAGCCCGATGAAGCGCAGCAAGGTCACGTCGGTCGCGAACGAGGCTTTGAGCGCGTCGTTCTCCATCGCGGCGCCGCCGTACTTGATCACCACCGTCTTGTCGAAGAACGCGCGGATGTAGGGCAGCGCCTCGACCAGCGTGTTTGCCTTGCGAATCAGCTCTTCCATCGCCGCCTACAAGATGAAGCGCGAGAGCTCTCGGTCTCCCGCGATGTCCGAGAGTCGCTCGCGCACGCGCGCGGCGTCGAAGACTTCGCTCGAGCCTCCGCGGTCGGGCGCTTCGAAGAGCGCGTCGTCGAGGAGTCTCTCGAGCACGGTATGCAAGCGCCGCGCGCCTATGTTCTCGGTCGAGCGATTCACTTCCGCCGCGATGCGCGCGATCTCGCGAATCGCGTCCGGCTTGAACTCGAGCCGCACGTTCTCGGTCGCGAGCAGCGCTTGATACTGCTTCACGAGCGCATTGTGCGGCTCCTCGAGGATCCGCACAAATGCCGCCTCGTCCAGATCCTCGAGCTCGACGCGGATCGGGAAGCGCCCCTGCAACTCCGGGATCAGGTCGGAGGGCCGCGAGACGTGAAACGCCCCGGCCGCAATGAACAGAATGTGGTCGGTGCGCACCGTGCCGTGCTTCGTCTGCACGCTCGTACCCTCGACGATCGGCAGTAAGTCGCGCTGCACGCCCTCGCGAGAGACGTCGGCGCCGTGTGTCTCGCGGCGCGCGATCTTGTCGATCTCGTCGATGAACACGATGCCGGTCTGCTCGGTGCGCTGCAGCGCGCGCTCGCGCACGGCGTCTTGGTCGATCAAGCGGCCCGCCTCCTCGTCGCGCAGGAAGTCGCGCGCCTGCGCGACCTTCACGCGCCGCGAGCGCGTCCGCTTGGGCATCAGGTTGCCCATCAGATCCTTCAGTGAGACGCCCATTTCCTCGATGCCCTGCGGCGAGAAGATCTCGAGCGTCGGACCCGAGCGCTCGGGCATGTCGATCTCGACCTCGCGCTCCTCGAGCTCGCCGGAGCGCAGCTTCGCGCGCATGCGTTCGCGGGTCGAATCCGATCCCTCGCTCGTGCCCTTCATCTCCGGGGTTCGCGGGTACAGCGCGTCGAGCAGCCGCTCCTCGGCGATCCGCTCCGCGGAGGCTTGCACCTTCGCGAGCTCCTCGTCGCGCACCAGCTTGATGCCGACCTCCATCAGGTCGCGCACGATCGAGTCGACGTCGCGCCCTACGTAGCCGACCTCGGTGAACTTCGAGGCTTCGACCTTCACGAACGGCGCGGCCGCGAGCTTCGCGAGCCGGCGCGCGATCTCGGTCTTTCCGACGCCGGTCGGGCCGATCATCAGGATGTTCTTCGGGTGAATCTCGTCCTTGAGATCACCCGACACATTTTGGCGTCGCCAGCGATTGCGCAGCGCGATGGCCACCGCGCGCTTCGCGGCGTGCTGGCCGACGATGAAGCGATCGAGCTCCGAGACCACCTCGCGCGGAGTGAAGGTTCTCAAAGCGCGAGCTCCTCGATGCTGATTTGGTCGTTTGTGTACAAGCAGATCTCCGCGGCGATGCGCAAGCTGCGCTCCGCGATCTCGCGCGCCGAGAGCTCCGTCGCGTCGAGCAGCGCGCGCGCGGCGGCGAGCGCATACGCGCCCCCGGAGCCGATTGCGGCCACTCCGCCATCGGGCTCGATCACGTCGCCGTTGCCGGAGATGACGAGCATGTCCTGCACGTCGGCGACGATCAGCAGCGCCTCGAGGCGGCGCATCGAGCGATCGGTGCGCCAGTCCTTCGCCAGCTCGACGGCGGCGCGGCGCAGGATGCCGCCGCGCTCCTCGAGCTTCGCCTCGAAGCGCTCCGCGAGCGCGAACGCGTCGGCGGTCGAGCCCGCGAAGCCCGCGAGCACCTTGCCGCCGCGCAGCCGCTGGATCTTCTTCGCGGTCCGCTTCATCACCATCTCGCCGAACGTGACTTGGCCGTCGCCGGCGATCACCACGCTGGCGCCTCGCTTCACGGCGATCACGGTCGTGGCGTGAAACTGCGCCGTCATGGCGGGTTAGCGGCGGGCAAAGCTCGCCTGCCCGCACGGCAGTGCGGCGCACCGCCTTCGGTGCTCGTGGCCAGGGCTCGTGTCACTAGTCTTCCTTCGCGCGCGGGTGGGCGGCGCGGTAGACGCGCGCCAGTCGCTCGGCGGAGACGTGGGTATAGCGCTGAGTGGTGGAGAGCCGCTCGTGGCCCAGGAGCTCCTGGATCGCGCGCAGGTCGACGTCCGCGTCGAGCAGATGCGTCGCATAAGAGTGTCGCAGGGTGTGGGGGCTCGCGGGCCGCGCGATCCCAGCCACGAGCATGCGCCGGCGCAGGATCACGCGCACGCCGCGGTCCGACAGCGCCCCGCCGCGCGCGTTCGTGAACATCGGCTCTGCGAGCAGGCCTTCGGCGGGGCGCAGTTTCAGCCAGGCGTCGAGCGCGCCGCGCGCTTCGGAGGGCACCGGCACGACACGCTCCTTGTTGCCTTTGCCCGAGACGCGCAGCTCGCGGCGGTCGTGGTCCCAGTCGCGCACGCGCAGCGCCGCGAGCTCGCCCACGCGCAGCCCCGTTCCGTAAAGCAGCTCGAAGAGCGCCTTGTCGCGCAGCGCGAGCGAGGGCGCGCGGGTCGGGTCCTCGCTCTCGACCAGCTGCTCGCAGTCCTCGGCCGAGAGTGGCGAGGGCAGACGGCGTTCGCGCTTCGGCCCGGGCAGCCCCTCGGTCGGGTCCGCGCCGCGCGCGCCGATCTTCACGCGGAAGCGGAAGAACGCGCGCAGGGCCGCGAGCCGACGGTTGCGCGTCGACGCCTTGTGCACGCGGTGAAAGCCGGCGAGGTAGGTGCGCACCGCCAGTGACTCGATGCGATCGAGTCCTCCGGCGCGCGCGCACTCCGGGCTCTCGGCGAGCTGGCGCGCTTCGCCCAGATACGCGCGCGAGGTGTGCGGCGAGAGACCGCGCTCGGCGACGAGGTGGCGTTCGAAGGCCGTGATGGCGCGCGCGTCGGCCGGAGTCACGCGCGCTCCGCGGGCGGCGCGCCGACCGCGCGCAGCCACGGCCCGAGATCCTCGTGCGCGCGCGCGGCGAGCCGCGCGTGTCGGTCGCGCCGCGGCCCACGCGCCTGGCGTCCCTCGAACGGCGGGAAGAGACCGAAGTTCACGTTCATCGGCTGGAAGTGGCGCGGGTCCGCGTTGCGCAGATGCGCCAGCAGCGCGCCCAGCGCGGTCGTCGCCGGCGGCAGGGGCGCCGAGTCGCCCGCGGCCTTCGCTGCCACGAACAGGCCGGCGAGCAGGCCGAGCGCCGCGGATTCGACGTAGCCCTCGACCCCGGCCATCTGGCCGGCGAAGTGGAGGCCGGGACGCGCTCGGTGCTGCAGGCGCTCGTCGAGCAGCTCGGGCGCGCGGATGAACGTGTTGCGATGCACCGATCCGAAGCGCGCGAAGACCGCCTCCTCGAGACCCGGAAGCGTCCGGAAGATCCGCTTCTGCTCGCCGATCCGCAGCTTCGTCTGAAACCCGACCAGGTTGTAGAGCGAGCCCGCCTTGTCCTCCTGGCGCAGCTGGACGACCGCGTAGGCCGGGGCGCCCCCGCGAGGGTCCTCGAGGCCGACGGGCTTCATCGGTCCGAACGCGAGTGTCTCGGCGCCGCGCTCCGCCATCACCTCGATCGGCAGACAACCCTCGAAGTAGACCGCCTTTTCGAACGCGTGCAGCGGCACCTTCTCGGCCGCGACCAGCTCGGCGACGAACGCGTGGTACGCGTCGCGCGAGAGCGGCGAGTTGAGATAATCGCCCTCGCCGTCGTCTCTGCTCTGCCAGCGCGAGGCTCGAAACAGCCGCTCGTGCGCGAGGCTGTCGGCGTAGACGACCGGCGCGATCGAGTCATAGAAGTAGAGTGAGTCACCGCACAGCTCGCGCACGCGCTCGGCCAGCGCGTCGGAAGTGAGTGGCCCGGTCGCGAGGATGACCAGGCCCTCGGGCAGCTCGCGCACTTCGCGGCGCACGAGCTCGATGTTCGGCTCCGCCTCGATGCGGACGCCGATCTCGCGCGCGAATGCGCCGCGATCGACGGCGAGCGCCGAGCCGGCGGGCACGCGATTCGCGTCTGCGGCGGAGAGGACGAGCGAGCCCGCGCGGCGCAGCTCTTCGTGCAGCAGACCGATCGCGTTCTCCGGCGTGTCGGAGCGCAGGCTGTTCGAGCAGACCAGCTCCGCGAGCTCGTCCGTGTTGTGCGCGGGAGAGCGCCGCTCGGGGCGCATCTCGAAGAGCTGCACGGAGACCCCTCGCCGGGCGAGCTGCCAAGCTGCCTCGCAGCCTGCGAGCCCGCCGCCGATAACCTGCACGCGCATCGCCATTCCGGCACGGAACATAGCCGGGCGCCGCAGCAAGCGAAGCGCGCAGCGAGGCGCAGCCGAGCGAAGAGGGGGTGGCGGCGGCCGGACATCGGCCCGCCGGCCGATGTCCCGCGGGGGCGCCGGGGCCACTAAGACCTCAGGCTGAGCCGCGAGCCCTCGCGGCGGAGCGCTCCGTCGAGCTCGAGCTCGAGCAACACGCGCGCCAGCTCGGCCGGGCTCCGCCCGAGCGCGCGGGTGAGCGTGTCGAGATCGCACGGCCCGTCGGCCAGATGCTCGAGCACCGCGCGCGCCGCCGGCGTCGCATCGCTCGCTTGCACGGGCACGCGAGGCTTCGCGGCGAGCGGGCCGAGCACGGCCTCGCGCAGGTCGTCCGCATCGAGGATCGGAATCGCGCCGTCACGCAACAGGCGATTGGAGCCGCGACACAGATCGGCGTCGATCGGCCCGGGCACGACCGCGACGTCGCGTCCCTGCTCGAGTGCGTGGCGTGCGCTCCACAGGGTGCCGCTCTTTTCGCGCGCCTCGACGATCAGGGTCAGGCGCGCGAGTCCGCTGATCAGCCGATTGCGCTCCGGGAAGTGGTGAGGGTGGGCGTCGGCGCCGGGATTGCGCTCCGACAGCCATGCGCCGCCGCCCGCGAGAATCCGCTCCGCGAGCCGCCGCTGACCCGCGGGAGTCACTCGATCGAGGCCCGAAGCGAGCACCGCCACCGTGCAGCCCGCCCCCGCGAGCGCGCCCTCGTGCGCCGCTGCATCGATGCCATAGGCGAGACCCGAGACGATCGCGACGCCGGAGCGCGATAGCTCCCCGGCGAAGGCGTGCGCGGTTGCAACGCCCCTCCCGGTCGGACGCCGCGAGCCGACGATCGCGATCGCCGGTCCGGTCGGGAGCTCGCCGCGCAGCCACAGCAAGAGCGGCGGATCGGGGATCTCGCGCAGCGCGGCCGGGAACTCGAGTGACTCGGGCGCGACCGCGCGCACGCCGGACGCCGCTCCGAGCGCGAGCGCGCGTTCGCCCGCGCTCGCGTCGACGGCGCGCGCAACCGCCGACGCGAGCTTGCGCGGAACGTGCGCGGCAAGCCGCGCCGAGCTGGCGCCGAGCAGCGCGCTCGCCGATCCGTACAGCGCAATGAGTCGGCGCGCGTGTGCGCGCGAGAGACCGGGAACGGCGCCGAGTGCGGCGCGGGCAACGAGCTCGTCGTTCACGGAAAAACTCCGCGGGACCACGCGGGGCGAGCGCGGCTAGAGTAGCCGGCCATGCCCAACTCGCCCGCGCGCTCGCCGAGCTCACTCGCGCTGCCCTACGTCGTCCCGTACGTCGTCTACGTCGTGCTCGGCTCGCTCGTGGACGTGCGCACTCACGCCGAGCTGATCTACGCGGCGCGCCTGGTGGCGGTGGGCGGGGCGCTGGCGTTCTTCAGGCGCGACTACTTGCCGCTGCGCGGGCCGCGCTCGCCGTGGGCGTCGCTCGCGCTCGGTGCGGCTGCGGGTCTCTTGGGCGCAGCCCTATGGGTCGCGCTGCGCGCGCGCTTCACCGCGGGTGCTGCGCCCGCGTGGTCCGACTCGGCCTGGGCCGCGCGCGCGCTCGGCTCGGCGCTCCTCCCGCCGTTCGTCGAGGAGCTGCTCTTCCGCGGCTGGGTGTTGCGCACGGTGCTGCTCTTCGAGCGCGCGCGACGCGCGGGGAGCGCCGCGCCGTTCGCGGACGCGCTCGACCGTTCGGCGCTGGCCGACGTCGCGCCCGGCGCCTGGAGCGCACTCTCGGTCGCGGTCTCGAGCGCCCTGTTCGCGGCGGGCCACCTGCCCGGTGAGTGGCCGGCCGCCTGCGTCTACGGCGTCCTGATGTGCACGCTCTGGATCGCGCGCGGCGACCTCGTATCATGCATTTCCGCTCATGCGGTCACGAACGCGGCGCTCGCGCTGTTCGCGCGTGCGAACGGATCATGGGGAAGTTGGTAGCGATGTCCGAGCTCCCGCAAAGCTACGAGCCCGACAAAGCCGAGGGCCGCTGGGCCGAGCGCTGGGAACGCGAGGGCGTATACCGCTGGGATCCGGCGCGCCGCCGCGACGAGACGTTCGTCATCGACACACCGCCGCCCACGGTGTCCGGGTCGCTGCACATCGGCCACGTCTTCAGCTACACGCACGCGGATCTGATCGCGCGCTTCCAGCGCATGCGCGGCAAGAACGTCGCGTTCCCGATCGGCTGGGACGACAACGGACTGCCGACGGAGCGGCGCGTGCAGATCGTGCTCGGACTGCGCCCGAATACGAAACTCGCGTACGACCCGCACTGGCAGCCGCGCCGCGACAAAAAGGCCGACGAACCGCTCGAAGACGTCTCGCCGCAGAACTTCATCGAGGCCTGCAAGCTCGTGATGAGCGAGGACGAGGCAGTATTCGAGGCGCTCTGGCGGCGGCTCGGTCTCTCGTACGACTGGACGCAGCTCTACCGCACGATCGCGGATCACCCGCGGCGCATCGCGCAGCTCTCATTTCTCGACCTCTACGCGAAGCGCGAGGCGTACTCGAAATTCGCCCCCACGATGTGGGACGTCGACGACCAGACCGCGGTCGCGCAGGCGGAGACGGAGGACCGCGAGCAGCCCGGCGCGTATCACGATCTACGCTTTTCGGTGTTGGGCGGCGGCGAGCTCACGATCTCGACGACGCGGCCCGAGCTGCTCGGCGCCTGCGTCGCGGTGGTCGCGCATCCCGACGACGAGCGCTACCGCGCGCTCTTCGGCAAGACGGCGCGCACACCCCTCTTCCACGCGCCGGTGCCGATCGTGGCCAGTGCGCACGCCGATCCCGAGAAGGGCACGGGCATCCTGATGGTGTGCACGTTCGGCGATCAGGCCGACGTGGAGTTCTGGCGCGCCCAGAGCCTGCCGCTGCGCCAGCTGATCGGCCCCGACGGGCGCATGCGCCGCGTGGTCTTCGGCGAAGCGCCCTTCGCCAGCGAGGATGCGGCGCGCGCGCGCGCCGCCTGGGCCGAGCTCGAGGGAAAAACGGTCAAGCAGGCGCGCGCGAAGATCGTCGAGCTGCTGCGCGCCGACGGCGCGCTCGTCGGCGAGCCGCGCGCGATCACGCATCCGGTGAAGTTCTACGAGCGCGGCTCGCGCCCGCTCGAGTTCTTGCCCACGCGCCAGTGGTTCGTGCGCATCCTGGTACACAGAGATGCGTTGCTCGAGCAGGGCCGGAAGATCGAGTGGCACCCGGCGCACATGCGCGCGCGCTACGAGAACTGGGTGCAAGGCTTGAATCAGGACTGGTGCGTGAGTCGCCAGCGCTTCTCGGGCGTGCCCTTCCCGGTCTGGTACCGGCTCGACGCACAGGGCCGGCCCGACCATGAGCGCCCGCTGCTCGCGCGCGCCGAGGAGCTTCCCGTCGACCCGCGCCTGCAGCCGCCGACGGGCTACGGCGAGGCGCAGCGCGGCCAGCCGGGCGGATTCATCGGCGATGCGGACGTCATGGACACCTGGGCGACGTCGTCGATGTCGCCGCAGATCATGAGTCACTGGACGCTCGACCCCGCGCGTCACGCACAGCTGTTCCCGATGGACATGCGCCCGCAGGCGCACGAGATCATCCGCACCTGGCTCTTCTACACGGTCGTGAAGGCGTATCTGCACGAGCGCGAGATCCCGTGGAAACACGCTGTGATCAGCGGCTGGATCCTCGACCCGGACCGCAAGAAGATGAGCAAGTCGAAGGGCAACGTGACTACGCCCGCGCACTTGCTCGACCAGCACTCGGCCGACGCGGTGCGCTACTGGGCGGCGCGCGCGCGGCTGGGCGTCGACACGACCTTCGACGAGCAGGTGATGAAGCTCGGCAAGCGCCTCGCGACGAAGCTCGTGAACGCCGGCCGCTTCGCGATCCTGCAGCTCGAGCGCGCCGGCGCCACGCCGGAGACACATCCGGCGAGCGCGATCTCGCACCCGCTCGACGTCGACTTCGCGGCGCGCCTGCGCGAACTGGTCGCGCGCGCGACCGCGTCGTTCGAGGAGTTCGAGTACGCCGCCGCGCTGCAGGCCACGGAAGAGGCATTCTGGGACTTCTGCGACAACTATCTCGAGATCGTGAAGGTGCGCGCGTACGCGGAGTCACCCTCGCCCGAGCAGCGCTCGGCGCTCGCGACGCTGCAGCTCGCGCTGCGCGTCTTCCTGCGGCTGTTCGCGCCTGCGCTGCCGTTCGTGAGCGACGAGATCTGGTCGTGGCGCTTCGCGGCGAGCGCGGGCGGCCGTTCGATTCACTCGGGTCCGTGGCCGAGCGTCGAGGAGTTCGCCGGTATTTCGCTCGAGCGCGCGGGCCGCGCGTATGCGGCCGCGTGCGAGATATCGACGCGGATTCGCGGCGCGAAGACGAGCGCGAAGAAGAGCCTGCGCTGGCCGGTCGCGCGCCTCGAGGTGCGCGGCGCGGAGCCCGACCTCGCCGCTCTGCGCACGGTGCTACCCGACGTCCTCGCCGCCGGCGTGGTCGACACCGCTGGGTGTCGCCTCTCCGCGGGTGCGCCCAGCGACGGAGCGATCTTCGCGACCGAGGTAGAGCTGGCTACGGCGTCTTAGCGGGTTACGCGCGAGGGCGGCCGCGCGCTCCCGCCTACGCTCGGCTTCGCCTCCCTGCGCGCCTTCGGCTTGCGAGTCCTAGCTCAGGCGGTCTCTCCCGCCATGGCCAGGACTCGCTCTGCTTGGGTCAGATGCGGCTTGTCGAGCATCTGGCCGTCGAGGCCGACGGTGCCGGCGCTGGGATTCGCGCGGAATGCGGCGACGACGCGGCGCGCGCGCGCAACCTCTTCCTGGGTCGGGCTGAACGCGCGCTGAATCACGGGGACCTGGTCGGGGTGAATCGCGATCTTGCCCGTGAAGCCGTCCATGCGCGCGCGCGCGCAGGTCTTCTCGAGACCGGCCGTATCGCGGAAGTCCGGATACACCGTGTCGATCGGCTGCACGCCGGCGGCGACGGCGCCCGCGAGACACAGCGCTCTCGCGAGTTGGTAGACGAATGCGAGCTCGCCGTCGGGACCGCGGTTCGTGCTCGCGCCGAGCGCCGCGGGCAAGTCCTCGGCGCCCCACGTGAGCCCCGCGAGGCGCTGACTCACTCCGCCGTAGGTGTGCAGATGGAACAGCGCGCGCGCCGTCTCCGTCGCGACCGGTAGGATGCGCGTGCGCCCGTCCGCGAGCCCCTCGCGCGCCTCGAGCGCCGAAAGGAAGTGCGCGAGCTGCACGACCGCCTCGCCGGAGTCCGCCTTCGGCAGCACGATGCCGTCGGGCGCGCCCGGCATGACTCCGGCGAGATCGGCGAGCGACTCGCCGGACGCGAGCGGATTGATGCGCACCCAGAGCTCCGGTCGGCGCGCGCCCGACGCGCCGCGCCGCGACGACAGGTACTCGCGTACGAGCGTGCGTCCCGCGGGCCTGCGCTCCGCAGCGACGGCGTCTTCGAGATCGAGGATCAGCACGTCCGCGCCGATCCCCTCGGCCTTCGCGAGCTTGCGCTCGCTGTCGCCTGGAACGAAGAGCCAAGCCCTGGAGACCACGCGCGGAGCGTACCCCAACTCCGATAGACTCGCGCCGAAGGAGCCTTGCATGTCCGAGTTCGCGCTGCGCAATGGGATCTTTCTCGCGCCGTTCCACCCCGTCGACGAGGATCCGACACGCGCGCTGCGGCGCGACCTCGAGCTCGTCGAGTTTCTCGACAAGATCGGGTACGAGGAAGCCTGGATCGGCGAGCACCACTCCGCCGGCTACGAGATCATCGCGTCGCCCGAGCTGTTCATCGCCGCGGCGGCGGAGCGCACGCGCCGCATCCGACTCGGCACCGGCGTGATCTCGCTCCCGTATCACAATCCGCTGATGGTCGCGGACCGCATGATCCAGCTCGACCACATGACGCAGGGCCGCGCGATGTTCGGCGTCGGCCCAGGTCTACTGCCCTCCGACGCGCACATGCTCGGGATCCCGGTTGCGAAGCAGCGCGACCGCATGATCGAGTCTCTCGAAGTGATTCTGCGTCTGCTCGCCGGCGAGACCGTGAGCGCGAAGACGGAGTGGTTCGAGCTGCACGACGCGCGCTGTCAACTGCGCCCGTACACGCGGCCGCGTCCGCACATCGCCGTGGCGAGCACGGTGACTCCGTCGGGCGGGCGCGCGGCCGGGCGCTACGGGCTCGGCATGCTCTGCGTAGCCTCGACGCAGCCCGACGGCTTCGACGCGCTCGGGGTGAACTGGAAGATCGCCTGCGAGTTCGCGGCGGAGCGAGGCGCCGAGATGAACCGCGACGAGCTGCGGCTCGTCGCGCCGATCCATGTCGCGGCCACGCGCGACGAGGCGCGCAAGAACGTGAAGTTCGGCATCGAGAAATGGGCGGCGTACTTCAATCGCATCAGCCCGGCGGGCTTCGGCAATCCCGCGCCGAGCGGCGATCTCGTCGACGGCATGATCGAATCCGGACGCGCCGTGATCGGCACGCCCGACGACGCGGTCGAGCTGATCGAGCGGCTCGAGAAGAAGTCGGGCGGCTTTGGCGCGTTCCTGCAGCTCGCGCACAACTGGGCCGACTTCGAAGCGACGAAAAAGTCCTACGAGCTGATCGCGCGTCATGTGACTCCCCGTCTCCAGGGCGCCAATCGCGCGCGCGAAGCCTCACTCGCGTTCGCGGGCGACGGCAGCGCCAAGTTCATGGGCGACGCCATGGCCGCCGCCACCGCCTTCATCCAGCGCCACGCCCAGGAAGAGGCCGCCAAGAAGCGTCCCTGATCGCGGTCACCGCAGCCAAGACTCACGCCTATTCGCGCGCGGGCGCCCCCGTCCTCCGCTCTCGCGAGAGTGACCCGATGGCCGCCCCCACCGCCTTCCCCTGGCGCCCCGCCCAAGAAGCAGACGCGGACGCGAGCGTCACAAGACTCATGCCTGTTCGCGCGCGGGGCGCGGGCGCGCAGCTCGACGAGGAGGGTCGAGCGCGTACCCGCGCGAAGGGGACCCCCGAGGAGAGCTGCGCGACCGCGCCCCGCGCGCTCCTGGTGTCCGGCTCCCTAGAGTGACTCGCTAGCGCGAGTTCCTAAAGCTATCGCCGACGTGCAAGTCCCGCTCTGACTTCATCACGAGCGCGAGCGACGTTCCGTCGCCCGCCTTCACGACGAAGAGATCGCCGATCACGTCGTCGGGAACCATCAGCAGCTCCTTCGTCAGCGGATCGCGCACTTCGCGCGACGGCCGATACACCACGAGCCGTCGGCCCGCAACCATTCCTTGCCGCGTGCCCGCGTCCAGGATCACGAAGTCACCCGCGCCGGTTCGTTGGCGATACGGCTGAAAGGCGACGATCTGTCCCTGCACGGCCTCGCCGCTGCGCACCTCGGTGATCGCCGGCGGTTCCTCGACGAACGGAATCACGCGGTCACCGGGCTGGATCTCGGAATACGAGGTGATGATCTTCGCCCAGCTCGTCTCGGGATAGAGCTGAGTGATCTCGGCCTTGCCCAGGACCTGGACGAAGTAGCCGATCGTCTCGCCCGTCTTCGGGTGGCGCAGCGCGCGCCGCACGCGGAAGACCGTGAACGCGTCGCCGACGTGTCCCTGACCCTCTCCCACGGATATGATCGTGCGCTGGCCCTGTGAGACCCACACGTTCTCTTCGTGGTTCCCCATGACGGCGCCAGCGGCCTTCAGCTCGTCGCTCGTGACGAAGCTGACACCTTGCAGTGTTGGGACCTCGATCTTCACGTCGCCAGTCACGTCCGCCGCGTCGAGCGAAGCGAATGGATCGCTCTCGTCCTGCGCAGGCTGCGGGGCCTTTGCGGCCTCCGGCGACGCCGGGACTTCGGGCGCGGCGAGCGCCTCGGGCGTGACCTGCCCGGCGGCGGCCAGTCGCGCCGCCTCCTCGGGCGTCAGCTTGCGCATCGACCCCGCGGAGATCCAGATCAGGTCACCCGGATAGATCAGGTGAGGATTGACGAGCTTGGGCTCGTTCTCCTTCCAAACGGAGGGCCAGATCCAAGGCGTACCGAGATACTTCTCGGAGATCGCCCAGAGCGTGTCACCCTTCTGGACCTTGTAGATCTGTCCTTTTCGGCCGTCGGGAGTGACACCCTCGCCTTGCTCCTGCGCGAGGCAGAGCGTAGGCAGGATCAGCAAACCGATGGCGAGCGTGATGGGGCGCAGCGAGGACATGGATTCCCCCTTCTGCGCCGCGCATCGGCACGTGGCCAGTGCGCCTTTACCCGAGCGCGCGCGGAGCCGCGAAGGCGCGCCCTGGCGCGCCGCTCAGCCGGTTTGAAGCTCCTTGAGGAGCTTCTCGGCCTCGGCGCGTTCGTTGAACTGCGCCGCTTCGTCGAGCGCGCGCTTGAGCTCCGCGACGGCCCGGTCGCGCTCGCCGTTCTTGTCATAGGCCTTCGCCAGGTGGTAGCGGACGGTGCCGCGCAGCGGATGGCCCTCGGGGTAGCCCTCGATCGCCTCCTTGAAGAGCGCGATGGCCGCGGCGGAGATGCCCTTCTTGTACATGATCCAGCCGAGCGTGTCCGCGACGCTGGGCTCGTTGGGCAGCGCGTTCTTCGCGTCCTGCGCGAGCTGCAGCGCGCGATCCAGATCGGCGGGGCTCGGGTTGTCCACGTTCGCCAGCAACCAGGCGAGATTGTTCTTTGCGGCGGCCTGGTCCTGGTCGATGCGCAGAACGGCCTCGTAGTACTCCTTCGCCTGCGCGGTCCTGCCGGCAGACTCACAGAGCTGCGCGAGCTCGAGCGAGATAGCGGCGTTGTCCGGCTGCAGCGCGTGCGCCTTGTCGAACGTGCTGATCGCCTGGTCCAGGCGCTTCTCGCCGCCCTCTTTGCGCCACAGCTCGCGGTGCAGCTTGCCGAGCGTCATCAGTGACTCGACCCGCTTCGGGTCCTTCTGGACGGCGATCAGCAGGTCGGCTTCGGCCTTCTCGAACGTGTCCGGCTTCTGATCGGGGCTGCCGAGTCGGATCTTCGCGCGCATCTCGTAGAGCGCGGCGTTGTCGGGCTGCTCGGCGATCCAGCCGTCGATCTTCTTCATCGCCTGTTCCGGCTGGCGCTCGTCCAGATCCGCTTGCGCGATCTCCGCCATCACCGCCCCGTTGGTCGGGTCTTGCTGGTGGAGCTTCTCGAGGATCGGCGCGGCGAGCTTCGGCTCGCGCGTGCGCCGGTAGAGCTGCGCGATCTTGAGCTGGACCTCGGGCGAAGTGCCGTCGGGAATCGAGATCGCGTGCAGAGCCTCGCGCGCCTCGTGGATGCGCTTCAAGCGCACGAGCGCCTCGGCGTAGACCAAGGTCACCCGCAGGTCGCCATGGGCTTGATCGAGCGCCGCCTTCGCCTCGCGCGCCGAGTTCTCGTTCTCGTTGGCGTCGAGATACAGAGCGGAGAGCTGGCTGCGCGCGGGCAAGTTCTGCGCGTCGAGCTGCAGCGCCTGCTGGAACTCACTGCGCGCCAGCTCGGTCTGGTGCTGCGCGAGATACGCGGTGCCGAGTAACACGTGCGCGCCGGCGTTGGGCTGCTCGTCGATCACGCGCCGCAGGCTGGTCGCCGCCTCGGCGTACTTCTTGTCGAGCAGATAGAACTTCCCCTCAGTGAACAAGCCGAGGACGCTCTTGGGGTTTTCCTTCAGCACGTCGCGCACGATGGCCCACGCCTCGGGAGTGGGCGTCGCGGACTCGCCCTTCTGATCGACCATCAGCTCGGCGCGGCGCAAGCGCGCGGACTCGTTCTTCGGCTCGAGCACGATCGCGCGATCGACGTCGGCGAGCGCCTTGTCCATGGCGCCCGTGCGCCGGTGGTAGTCGGCCAGCACGAGCAGTGGGTCGACGGAGTCGGGCTTCGCCTTCACGCCCTCCTCGAGCATCTCCTCCGCCTTCTCCGCTTTGCCCGCCGAGTAGTAGAAGCGCGCGAGCGTCAGCAGCACGTTCGTGTCGGCCGGCGCGTCGTCTCGCGCTTGCAACAAAACCTGCTCGGCTTTGTCGTTCTGCGACTGATTCATGTAGAAGTTCGCTAGGAAGAGGCGCACCGACGTGCGGTCTTGCGGCGTATCCGCGACGGAGATCGCGGTCTCGAGCTCCTTCAACGCCTCGTCGTTCTTTCCGATGATCGCGAGAAAGCGCGCGAGGCTCGTGTGATTCGCGGCGGAACCCTTCGCCTCGACCAGCTTGCGCAGCGCTTCCTCGGCGCCGGCCACGTCGCCTTTGCGCCCGAGCGCCTGGGCCTTGAGCGCGAGCGCCGCCTCGTGCTGAGGGTCCACCTCGAGCGCCGCGTCGACGTCCTCGAGCAAGCCGTCGACATCGCCCTTCACCGACTTCAGCCCGCCGCGCAGAAGCAGCGCTTCGATGTTCTTCGGATCTTTGTCGAGAAGCACAGTGACTTGCTCGAGCGAGCCGTCGTAGTCGCGCGCGACGAACAGGACCTGCGCGAGCTTCAGCTTCCACGGCTCGTTGTCAGGCGCGAGCCGGGCCGCTTCCTTGTACTGCCAGAGCGCTTCGCCGTACTCCTGGAGCGCCCAGAGCGTCTCGGCCATCTGGTAGTGCGCTTCCGCGTCGTTGGGCGCGAGCTTGAGCAGGTTGAGGAGCGCGATCTTCGCCTCGCTCCATTCCTTTTTGTCGTAGTACTCGGTCGCCGCCTTGCGGCTTTCGGCGATTCGCGTTTCGCGCGAGGTGCAGCCGCCGATGGCAGCGAGCAGAAAAACGGCAACGAGGACGGCGGCGCGCATCTCGAAGATCCTCCATCGGTGCGGTTTCGCCCGAACCTCTAGCATAGCCCGAGTCAGGCCGTACCGGCGGTAGGTTCGCGAGCGAGAGGTCTTAGCTCTCTGCGTCCGCGGACGGGACGAGGTAGCGCTTGCCCTCTTGCTCGAGCCAGCCCTCGTCCTTCAGCTCTTTGACGACGCGCGTGATGGTCTCTCGGCTGGTGCCGACGAGATCGGCGAGCTGCTGGTGGGTGATCGGAGACGTGGCCATCCGGTCGTCGCGACCGGCGACCGGTTCCTTGGCCAGGCGCGCGAGCAGGCGGCGCGTGCGGCCCTCGACGCGCTCGAAGAGCAGACCCTTGATCTGCTCGTCGGTCTCGCGCAGGCGGCGCGCGAGAACGCGGATCAGCTCGAGGGTCACTTCGTGGTTCTGCTTCAGGAGACCCAGAAAGTCCTGGCGCGAGAGCGCGAGCAACACGCACGGCGTCGTCGTCTTCACCGACGCGGAGCGCGGCGCGCGATCGAGCAGCGCCATCTCTCCGTGGAAGTCACCGGGCCCGAGGATCTCGAGAATCTTCTCGCGACCATCCTCGGACATCTTGGTGACCTTCACCTGCCCTTCCTGGATGATGTACATGTAGTCGCCGATCGAACCGTCTTCGTAGATGACGGCTTCCTTCGGAAACTTGCGGTCGATGAGCAGGCCGGCGATGTCCGCCAGGTCCTTCTCGCCCAGATCGCGAAACAAGGGAATCGCGCGCAGAGCTTCGTTCTTGTCCTTCACTTCTGGTTCACCCTCGACGGGATCTCCGGAGCTCACAAAAGATCCTCGCGGCCGCGACGAGCGAGCTCGTCCACGATCTTTCGTACGTCTTGAGCCCGATGGTTAGCACAGACCAAGAGGGCATCGGTGGTCTGGATCACAAGCAAATCCTTCACGCCGAGCAGCGCAATCGTCTTATCGGTCGAGCTCCACACGACATTGTGTTGCGCGTCGAGCAAGATCGGTGGCGCCGCGGAGTGTACGCGGTTCGCGTCGAGCGCTGCGAGATGCGCGCCCAACGCGTCCCAGCTTCCGAGGTCGCTCCAGGCGAAACGACCGCGCAACGCGAACACGTGACGGCTGCGCTCGAGCACCGCGTAGTCGAAAGAGAGCGGGCGGACCCTGCGATAGGCGCGCGCGAGTGCTGCCCGCGAAATGCGGCGGCCGGAGGCTACGCGTTCCAGCGTCGACCCGAGGGCGTCCCACACCTCGGGCGCGAGACGACGCGTCTCCTCGAGAATTCTCTCGGGGCGCGCGAGCACCATGCCGGCGTTCCAAAGATAGGAGCCGTCCGCCACGAAGCGGCGCGCGCGCCGCAAGTCCGGCTTCTCGACGAAGCGCGCGACGCGCGCGACCGAACCGCGCGTTCGCGACGCCAGCCGCAGATAGCCGTACGCGCTGTCCGCGTGCGTCGGCTCGATGCCGAGGAGCACGACGCGTTCGCCGTCCGCGGCCGCGCGCGCGCCCTCGGTCACCGCGCGCGCGAATGCCCGTGCATCGGGAATGTGGTGGTCCGCGGGGAACACGCCGATCACGCCGTCGTCGCCGCGCCCGAGCGCTTCGGCCGCGGCCCACGCGATCGCCGCCGCGGTGTTGCGCGCGACGGGCTCGAGCAGGAGACGCGTGCCGCGGTGCGGCCGCAGCGCCGCGCGTGTTGCGCCCGCGAGCGCCTGCGCCGAGACGACCGTGGTGCGCCCCGCCGGCGCCAGCAGGCGCAGCCGCTCGAGGGTGTCACCAAGCAGTGTACGGCGGCCGACGAGCGGCACGAACGGCTTGGGAACCGCGCGCCGGCTCGCCGGCCAGAAGCGCGTGCCCGCGCCGCCGGCGAGCACCACCGGCAGGATGGCAGGCGTCCTCGCTATCGCCCCACTCCGGTGTAGCGGAAGCCCAGACGCTTCATCTCCGCGGGCTCGCAGATGTTCCGCATGTCCACGATCACCGGCTGCCGGAGACGCTCCTTCAGGAGCGCGAGGTCGAGCTTTCGGAACTGATTCCACTCGGTGAGGAAGAGCAGCGCATCGCAGCCCTTCGCCGTGTCGTATGGGTCCTCGCAGAACACCGCGCCCTCGAGCTCGCGCGCCGCGTTGTCCATCGCCTGTGGATCGAAGCAGCGCAGATGTGCGCCGCGCCGCTGCAGCTCCTGAACCACCCAGATCGCCGGTGAGTCGCGCACGTCGTCGGTGTTCGGCTTGAACGAGAGACCGAGCACGCCGAGCGTCTTGCCCTTCACGCTGCCCAGCATCTTCTCGACCTTCACGATCATGCGCTCGCGCTGTGCGCCGTTCGCGGCGACCGTCGCCGAGACGATGCGCTGCTCGACGCCGAACTCGCGGCTGAACTGCACGAGTGACAGCGTGTCCTTGGGGAAGCACGAGCCACCATAGCCGGGCCCGGGGTGAAGGAACTTCCGGCCGATACGACCGTCGAGCCCCATCGCGCGCGAGACGTCGTGGACGTCGGCGCCGACGGCCTCGCACAGCGCCGAGATCTCGTTGATGAAGCTGATCTTGGTCGCGAGAAACGCGTTGCTCGCGTACTTGATCAGCTCGGCCGTCGCCACGTTGGTGACCACGAACGGCACCTCGATCAGGTTCAGCGGCTTGTAGAGGTCACGGAGGATTGCGATCGCCTCCGGATCCTCGGCGCCGATCACGACCCGGTCCGGACGCAGGAAGTCCTCGACGGCGCTGCCCTCGCGCAGGAACTCGGGGTTCGACGCGACCGAGCAGCGCACGCCCTCGCGGCCGGCCGCCGCCGCCGCTTCGGCGATCTTGCTGCGCACGCGCTCGGCGGTCTTCACCGGCACGGTGCTCTTGGTGACGACGACCTTGTAGCCGTCGAGGTGCGAGCCGATCGTGCGCGCGACTTCGTCGACGTAGGACAAGTCCGTGCTTCCGTCGGGGCTCGGCGGCGTCGGGACCGCGATGAAGATCACGAGTGAGTCCTGCACCGCGCGCGCCGCGTCGGTGGTGAAGTGGAGCAGTCCCGCTTGCACGTTTCGGCGCACGATCTCTTCGAGACCCGGCTCGAAGATCGGAATCTCGCCCGCTTCGAGGCGCGCGATCTTCGCGGCGTCCTTGTCGACGCACGTGACACGGATACCGAACTCCGCGAAGCACGCCCCAGTCACAAGCCCTACGTAGCCCGTTCCGATCACCGAGATGTTCATCGTTCCGACTCCCTCCGTAGCGCAAGCGCGATCGGGCGCATCCCTTCCGAGAGGGCGATCCCGGCCACGATTCCGAGTACGTCCCGGGCGAAGTCCGCGAACGATGCGACGCGCCCGGGAACCCAGAGCTGCAGGACCTCGTCGACACCGGCGAAGAGCGTGAGACCCAGCAAGACCCAGAGCGCGCGCCGAGCGCGGGGTGCGACGACCGCCCATAGGGTAACCAGCACGAGGCCCGCGAACAGCGGGATGTGCAGCAGGTCGAGCGTGAAGCCCGACAGCCCCCAGCGCGAGAGCTGCCTCCCGGGCATCGCGGAGAGCGAGATCACGACAGCCATGTACAGGAGGGCCACGAGCCCGCGCAGTGGGACGATGCGAATCACGCCGCGGCCTCGACGTACCAGCGCACGGTCTCGCGAAGACCCGCTTCGAGCGAGGTCGAAGGCTCCCAGCCCAGGAGCAGCTTGGCGCGCGACACGTCCGCCTCACTGTGCCGCACGTCGCCCGCGCGCGCGGGCTCGAACAGCGGCTCAGGCCGGGGAACGCCGAGCGCGAAGGGCGCGATGCTCTCGAGTAACTCGAGCAGAGACACGCGCACGCCTCGGCCGACGTTCAGCGCCTTGCCCGCGGCATCCGCCGGCGCGCGCGCCGCGGCGCGGTTCGCCGCGACCACATCGCCGACGTAGACGAAGTCGCATGACTGCTGCCCGTCACCGTAGATGCGCGGGCGCTCGCCGCGCTGCAGCGCCTCGACGAAGAGCGGAATCACTCCGGCGTACATCGAGCGCGGATCCTGGCGGGGACCGAAGACGTGGAGCGCGTACGGCGAACGCGGGCTGGGCGGCATGTCCTCGCGCTTCGGCAGCGCTTCTCCGTCGCCGTAGACCGCAGTGGAACCTGCGAACACGAAGCGGCGCACGCCGGCGCGGCGCGCGGCCTCGAGCGCGTGCAGGGTGCCGGTCGCATTGACGAGATCGGTGCCGACGGGATCCGCGACGCTGCGCGGCACGGAGGCGATCGCCGCCTGGTGGTAGACGATCTCGCAGCCGCGCGCCCCGCGCTCGAGCGCGTGTCGATCCACGAGACTCGCCTCGACCAGCTCCACATCTCGGTGTAGCCCGGCGAGGTTCGCGCGCTTGCCGGTCGAGAAGTCGTCGAGGACGCGCACTTCCTCGCCCGCGTCGAGACACGCGCGCACGAGGTGCGACCCGATGAAGCCCGCGCCGCCCGTCACGAGGACGCGCACGCGCCGTCCTCGCGCAGCCAGCGCACGAAGCGCCCCACGCCTTCGTCGAGGTCGACCCGCGGCGCATAGCCGAGCTCCGCCGACGCGCGCGCGACCGACGCCCACGTGCGCGGCAGATCTACCGCTTGCGCTGGCAGATTCTCGCGGCACGCGGGCTTGCCTAGCACGCGCTCGAGCGCCGCGATGATCTCGTTCACCGTCACGGGCTTGCCTCGACCGAGGTTGTAGACGTGAAAGGCGCGCGCGCGCTCGAGCGCGCGCACGATTCCATCGACTGTCTCGGTCACGAACGTGAAATCGCGCTCGACGCTGCCGTCGCCGAACACCGGAATGGGTCGATCGGCGAGCATGAGCGTCGCGAACTTGTGAATCGCGAGATCGGGTCGCATGCGCGGTCCGTACGCGTTGAAGAAGCGGAGACAACTGACTGGCATGCCGCTCGAGGCGTGCGCGGCGTGGCACAGGAGCTCGCCGCCGCGCTTGGTCGCGCCATAGGGCGAGAGAGGTCGATCGGCCGCCAAGTCCTCGCTGAACTCACCGCGCGGCCGCTCCCCGTAGACGCTCGAGGACGAGGCGAACACGAAGCGTTCGACGCCCCCGCGGAGCGCCGCGTTCAGCACGACGGACGTGCCCACGAGGTTCACCTCCGAGTAGGTGACGGGATCCTCCACGCTCGGCCGCACGCCGGCGCGCGCGGCGAGATGGGCCACTGCCCGTGGCGCGAAGCTCGCGAAGCTGCGCGCCACGAACGCCGCGTCGCGTATGTCGCCCTCGAACACCCCTGCGAAGCCGCGCTGCTGGCGCGCGTTCGCGAGGTTCCGTTCCTTGCGCGCGCGCGGGTAGAAGTCGTGGAACGAGTCGAGCACCGCGACTTCGTCGCCGCGCGCCAGGAGCGCTTCGACGAGCAGCGAGCCGATCGCCCCCGCGCCGCCGGTGACCAGGACCCGGGAGCTAGAGGCCGAGGCCGTAGGCGTAGGTGAAGCCGACGCCGACGCTGAATCTGTTGTAGTCGTTCCCGAAGAGCTCGACATCTCCCACCCGATCTTCGAAGCGAAGAACGGCGAAGGTGGACAAGCGCTTGCGGAGCTGCCAGTCGATGCGCGCCGACGCGTTCACGACGTTGCTCGTCAGCGAGCTGCTGCTCCCGAGCGAGCACTGACCGCCCTTGTTCCGCCCCGATCCGGTCACGATGAGCCCGCCCGCGCTGCAGGTGAACTCCGGGCCGGTGATCGGGTTGTACGAGCCCGGAATGTAGGTCGCAGGGCCGACCTGCGTGAAGTTGTTCGTGGACTCGTAGTGCTCGTAGCTGCCGAGCGCGCTGAACGTCGCGCGCGCCGAGAGCCGGTGGACCCAGGAGAGCTCGACCGTGTCGACGTTCACGTCCGACGACGACAGGCTGCCGGTGTTGGTCGTCTCGCGCTGGTAACTGAACCTCGCACTACCTCGCGGCAGCGCGCGCTCGATCGAGAACCCGCCGATCAGCCCCGGACCGGTGTCGTCGAAGTTCGTCGGCACGAAGTCCTCGAACGAGACCACGCCGTTCAGGGTGGGTGTGACGCGCGTGATCGGACGAGTCACGCCGAGCGTCTGCGAATGGAGGCGCCGCCCGCCGATCGAGAAGTGCGTCGTCCACACTTCGCTCCAAGTCCGGTCCCAGCCGATCGAGAGGTTCTGCTGGTCGCTCAGGCTCTTGCCGGTGTTGATGTCGACGACCTCCGGGTTCGCGGGATCAGAGGGGTTCGGCACCTGCGCCGTGCTGGTGGTGACGTTGGCCAGGTCCGTCGAGCTGTCGACGAACGAGACAGTGAGCCGATCGAGCGCCGTCAGGGAGTGCTCGAGGGCGACGCGGCCGAACCAGCCAGTGCTATCGCGAAACTCCGAGTCCGCGAACGTGCTCGACAGATAGTCGACCGAGTACGGACCGCCGCTCACGCTCAGCTTGCTGCGCGGCGAGAGGAGATAGCGCGCGCCGAACTCGCCCTGCCCGATGTCGACGTTCGGTACGCTGCCTGCGACGATCTGTCCCGGCTGGATCACCGGTTGGCCCGGGACGCCGGCGCCCGAATCCGTGAATGTGATCGTGCTGTTGCGCGAAATCTGGGAGCGCGGGGCGACTCGTTGGTAGCTCCCGTTCCCGAACAAGGTCAGGAGTGGAAGGATCGTGCGGCTGACGTCGGTGGAGATGCCGCGATCGACGCCATTCAGCCCGGTCTCCTCCCAGTACGTGTGACTCGACAGCCAGCCGTCGAGCCGCGTCCAGCCGAGCGTGCCGGTATTCTCGTACGCGATCGACGGCCTCACGGTCGTCACCGCGCTCCCGATCGGCTTGCTCTCCAGCGCGAGGACGTTCGAGTCGTAGTCCTGCTCGACGAGCAGGTCCATTGCCAGCTCGTTCCTCTCGCCGGCGCGAGCGCAGAGCGCCAGGCTACACAGAAAAGCGACAGCCGCGAGGCTAGCGCCAGAAAGGGCGTTCTTCGGGAACAATGATCTGATCTCCAGGCAAGAGCAGGATGTTCTGCGCCACGTCCTTGCCGTCGACGAACGCGTCGTAGTCGAACGTGAACTCGGCGGGCGGCGAGCCGTGGCCGCGGATGATCTTGATGCGGTTCTTCCCCGCGAACGGGCTGAAGCCGCCGGAGATCGCCAGCGCGTCGAGCACGCGCATCTGGGGCTGCAGCGGGATCGCGCCCTCGCGCGCCACCTCGCCCATGACGTAGACGTTCTTCGAGCCCACGCGTGTGACGATCACCGTCACCTGCGGCGCGGTGACGTACTCCTTCAGGCGCTCGGTGATGGCTTCCTTGAGCTGGGTCGGAGTGAGTCCCGCGGCCTGGACGTCGTCGATCAGCGGCACCGAGATCTTGCCATCGAGCCGTACCTCGACACCGTTCAGTGACAGCTCCTGCTCCTTCCAGACGTTGATCGCGAGCATGTCCTGGGCGCCGATCACGTAGTCGACCTGGGCGGCCGTCGCGGTGTCCTCGAGCTCTTGCACGCTCGGCTGGTCGCGCAGCGTCTGAGCGCATGCGGCCAACGCTAGCGCCAGCAGCGAAGACAGAGCTGCGTTCGCGGGGGTGGATCGGGAGGGCATCGTTCGTCTCTCCTGGAATCCGGGCTACGAGTCGGTGAGACCCGCGTCCCTCATCTTGTACAGCAAGGCCTTGTAGCTGATCTGCAGAATCGACGCGGCTTCCTTCCGGTTCCAGCGCGTGCGTTGCAGGACTTTCGCGATCAGACGCGCTTCCGCGACCTGCGCGGCCTGGCGCGCGACGCGCTTCAAGCTCACGCGCTCGCTCTCGCCTGCGAGGAAGCGCTCCAGCTCGCCGAGCGCCGGCGCGCACGGGACGGCGGGCTGGCACAGCACCGGCGCGCCGCGCGTTCGCAGCTCCTCCAACACCGGCTCCGCCGTGCCGAGCACGACGATCCGCTTCACGAGGTTCTCGAGCTCGCGGATGTTGCCGGGCCAGCGGTATGCGGCGAACGCCGCGCGCACTTCTTCGGGCAGCGGCTTCGGGTCCTTGCCGTACTCGCGCGCGTAGCGGTCGAGGAAGTGTTCGGCCAGCACCGGGATCTCGTCGCGGCGCTCGCGCAGCGGCGGCAGTTGAATCGTGACGACGTTCAAGCGGTAAAAGAGATCCTCGCGGAAGCTGCCTTCGCGCACCGCCGTCTCGAGATGCCGGTTCGACGCGGCGATCACGCGCGCGTCGACGGCGACGTCACTCTCTCCGCCGAGCCGCGAGAACTGACCGTCCTGCAGAACCTGCAGCAGCTTCGCCTGGAGACTCGGGTGCATCTCCGAAATCTCGTCGAGGAAGATCGTGCCGCCGTGCGCGATCTCGAACTTGCCGAGCTTGCGCTTCTGCGCGCCGGTGAAGGCGCCCTTCTCGTAGCCGAACAGCTCGCTCTCGAGCAGCTCGTGCGGGAGCGCCGCGCAATTCACCTTCACGAAGGGACGCCGCGCGCGATTCGAGCGCGACCACACCGCGCGCGCCACGATCTCTTTGCCGGTGCCGCTCTCGCCGCGAATCAGCACCGTAATGTCGGTGTCGGCGACGTGGTCGATCATGTCGTCGACCAGCTGCATCTTGCGGCTCTCTCCAGCAAAGAGCGGCGCGGGTGCGGGCGAGAACGCGCCGTCCGCGAGACGAGCGCGGAACCCGGTCGCGTCGCGCTCGAGGGCGGCGCGCGCGAGCGCCTTGTCGAGTGCGATCTCGAGCTCCTCGACTTCGAACGGCTTGCGCAAGAAATCCGCCGCCCCGAAGCGCAGGGCCTCGACGATCGCCTGAGTCGCGCCGACGCCCGACAACACGATCACGGGCACGTTCGGCGCGAGCGCCTTCATGGCGCGCAGCGTCGCGAGGCCGTCCATGCCCGGCAGAACCAGATCGAGGGTCACGACGTCCGGCGCGGCGCGGCGCAGCTCGTCGAGCGCTGCCTCGCCCGAGGCGGCGCACACGGGAGCGAGACCACGCGTGCGCATGAATGCGGCGAGCCATTCGCGCGCGCTCGCGTCGTCGTCGACGATCAGAACTCTCTGAACGGGCTTCATCGGATGGCTCGCAAGACGTTGGGGGGAGAGATGCGAGTCCGCCGCCGATTCCGACGACAGCTCCGGAGGCGGAGCTTGCGACTAGCGTGCCAATTGTACTCCGGGCGGTTTCCACGCGGCGTCGCAGCGACTGAGGCCGAAGCTGCGCAACTGTGTAGACGTCGGCCGAAAAGCGGTGGCCAGCTACTCACTCCACACGGACCGGCAGGCGACGCGCAAGCGCCGTGAAGTTCCGCGGGCCCGGGCCCCATGCTAGCCTCGGCCGCATGTCGCGCCGCGTCGAAAAACCCTGGGGACACGAGGAGATCTGGGCGGAGACTCCGCGCTACCTGGGCAAGATCCTCGCGATCCGAGCGGGCAAGCGGTTGTCCCTGCAGCTCCATCGCCAGAAGGACGAGGCGATCTACGTGCTGCGCGGCACCCTGCGGCTGACGCTCGAGAACGACGCCGGCGAGCTCGAAGTCACCGAGCTTGGGCCCGGCGCGAGTCGGCGCATCGCTCCCGGTAGGCGCCATCGCTTCGAAGGGGTCTCGGACTGCGAGCTCTGCGAGGTCTCGAGCCCCGAAATCGATGACGTCGTCCGGATCGAGGACGACTTCGGCCGCGCGCCGGCGTCGTAGCCGCGTTCGCGCTCATGACGCCGGATCATGACACCGGAGTGTGTCGCTCTGTCGCGCTCTGCCGCGCCGTGACTTGACGCCCGCGTGACGCGCCGCGACGCTCGCGCGCATCCGGGGTGAGGGAGGACGCGAGGCGTGGCGGGGGCGCAGGACGAGACCAACCCGACCGTCGTGGCGGTGATCGGAAGAATCTTCCCGATTCCGCCCGAAGCGGGCACGCCTCGTCCGTTCCAGCTCCTGAAGCGCATCGCCCCGCGCACCCCGGTTCATTGCCTCGCGGTGGTGGATCAGTCGCCCGAGGAGTGGGAGCGCTTCCGCGAGCATCCGGACCTGCGCGAGATCTTCGCGTCGACGAGCGCGTTCTATCGGCGCACCGAGGCGTCGGCGCTCGCAAAGGCGCTCACCATGCTCGCGGCCCGACCCCTCTTCGATCTGCGCTTTCGCGACCGGGCGGTGCTGCGCGCGGCGCACGCGCGCTCGCGCGCGCTCGTGCGCGCGCACGGACCGGTCGTCTTCTACTGCTGGGAGCGAGACACTCTGCAGTACGTGCCGCGCGATCTGTGGCGCTCGACGCTCTGGGATCTCGTCGACGCGCCCGTGCTCGCGACCGAACGCCGGCTCGCGGTCGACGAGACTCTCTCGACCTGGGAGCGCGTGAAGCTCCACGCCTCGCTCCCACCGCTGCGCCGCTTCCAGCGCTTGGGTCTCCGGCGGGCTGGATGTGCCGTACTCAACTCGACCGCGGACATCGCGGTCGTGCGCGCGCGCACCCCCGACGTCTCGATCGCGAACGTCATCGACGGCGGCGACGTCGAGTATTTCTCGCCCGAGCACGTGAGTGACCGAACCGAAGCCGCGAACGACCTCCTGTTCTTCGGCAACCTCGCCTTCCCGCCCAACGCCGACGCCGCGCTGCATCTGGTGCGCGACATCATGCCGCTCGTTTGGCGCGCGCGGCCCGACGCCCGCGCGATCGTCGTCGGTCCGGAACCGCCCGAGGCACTGCGCGAGCTTCAGGACGGCCGGCGTGTGATCGTGACTGGCTTCGTGCCCGACGTGCGCCCACACCTGGCGCGGGCGACGGTCATCGTGAGTCCGCTGCGCTTCGGAACCGGCATGAAGAACAAGCTCCAGGCGGCGCTCGCCATGGGGAAAGCGACGGTCGCGAGCCCAGTCACATGCGAGGGCTTCGATCGCCTCGAACCGGGCGTACACGCGGTGGTGGCGGAAGGCGCGGAGAGTCTCGCGCGCGCCGTGCTGGCGCTGCTGAACGACCCGGCTCGGCGACGCGCGCTCGGCGCGGCCGGCGCCGAGCTCATCCGCACGCACTACAGCTGGGACGCCGCCGCCGCCGTCCTCTGGGAGAACCTGCGCCACCTGCCGCGAGCGACCGGCGCCGCGGACACCGCCTCGGTGACAGAGAGCCGCTCGACATAGGCGCGCGCCGACAGGGCGTAGAGGATCCAGAAGTACGCCGAGATGTCCTTTGTCTCGAGGAACGCGTTCGTCGAGAGGCTCGCGACCAGCAGATGCGTTCCCGCGGCGAGCATGACCGCGCCGACGCGGAACTCGGCTGAGTCCGCGCGCCACAGGCGTCGGCCGCAGCGAAACACGGCCCAGATCAACCAAGCCAGCGCGCCGAGCCCGATCATCCCGATCTCGACCGCCATCTTGATCACGATGTTGTGCGCATCGCGGTAGTCGAGGCTCCCGTACTTCGCAGAGAACTCCGGCGTGTTGAAGAAGAAGAAGTTCAGGCCGCGACCCCACAACGGCGACGTGCGGAACATGTCCAAGCCGGTCTGGGCGAGAACTACGCGGTGGGCGGTCGAGACTTCGAGATGCTCCGTGCCTGCCAACCCGTAGCCGGCGCCGCCGGCGACCGTGCTCTCGATGCGCTCTCGCACGATCGTCGGAAGCAGCGGAAACGCGACGGTCGAGACCAGCACCAGCGCGACGAGAGCCGCGAAGAATACCGGGCGATTCACGAGCGCGAAGAACACCAGGTGCGCGGCGACGAGTGCCAGATAGTTGCCGCGCGAGAGCGAGAACACCACCGTGAGAAACGCGAGTCCATACGTCAGCAGGTGGAAGGAGCGGCGCACCCAGGAGAGGTCGCGCGCGTAAATCGCGAGATAGAGCGACACGAACATCATCGCGCCCACCGCGCACGCCAGCCCGTTCGGGTCGCGCTGCAGCCCGGTGAGGCGACCCTCAGGGCCAGGAGTGGTGATTCCCAGGGTGACGTCCAGGAGTCCGGCGACTGCCGAGATGAACACCCCGATCGAGAGCGCCTCGAGCATGCGCAGGCGGTCACTCGCCTGCGAGAACCACCAGTAAGTCGCGAAGAAGAACAGACAGCTGAACGTGATGCTCTTCCAGTGCTTGAAAATGAACCAGATCGCGGGCTCAGTGCCCCCGATGGTGACTTTCCTCGCCCAGGGAATCGCGATCGCGAAGCCGATGCCCATGACGAAGATGAACGCGAGCACGGGTCCCGAGTAACGCAGCGGCGGCAGCCGAGCGCCAAATCGCAGCAGGGTCACGGCGAACGCGACTCCGAGAAGGACGGTCTCGGTGTTGATGCCGGCCACGGGCAGCCGCGGCGAGAACGTGTCCATCGGGAAGATCGCGGTGAGCAGCAGCAGGCCCGCGATCGGTCTCCAGAACAACAGAGCCAGCGTGATCAGCGCGAGCAGCGCGTACGGATACTGCAGATCCTCGAATTGCATCGCCGTCTAACTCGCCGCTCGGTGCTCGGCGCGCGCCGGCTCCGCGCTCGCCTCCGCCACGCGCGCGGCGTCCGCTTCGCGTCGTGCCGCGCGGCGCTCGAGCACGCGCAGCGCCGCATAGCCCGCGGCGAGCAGCAGGCCGAAGATGCCGAAGCGCAACTCACTTCGGAACGTGCGCGTCTGGAAGCCGATCGAAGCCAGCGCGACGCACACCATATACAGAACGCCGAGCGCCTCACTCACGGAGAGTCCGTTGCGCAGCAGCAAGTGGTGGAGATGTCCGCGATCCGCGCGCGTGACTGCACCCACCAGCTCGCGCATGGTGAGTCCCTGGGCGCCGCGCGTCGACAGATGGGACAAACCGCGCCGAACCACCGCCAGAATCGTGTCGAGCACCGGCAGCCCCAGCACCAAGAGCGGCACGATCAGCGCGACCGCGGCCGGCGCCTTCTGATACGAGGCGAGCGCGAGCACCGCGGTGAGATAGCCGATCGAGAGCGCGCCCGCGTCGCCCAGGAAGATCCGCGCCGGCGGGAGGTTGAAGCGGAGAAAGCCCGCGATCGCGCCGGAAACCGCGAGCGCCGCGATTACCGGCACCGTCGCGCCGTTCGAGTTCGCGAGCAGAAAGACCGTCAGCGCCGTGATCAGCGCGACGCCCGCCGCGAGTCCGTCCATGCCGTCGATCAAGTTGAACGCGTTGGCCAAGATAGTGACCCACGCGACGGTGACGAAGAACGAGACCGGCGCCGCGTCGGAGAGCTCGAAGCCGAACGGCAGCTCGATCGCGCCGACCGAGAAGCCCATCGCGTAAGTCAGCGCCGCGATCGCGAGCTGCCCCGCGAGCTTGTGCAGCGCGGGCATGTCGTACAGGTCGTCCCAGAGCCCGAGCGCGACCATCAGCGCGGTGCCGATCGCGAGCGCCCCGAGCGATCCGGGGCCGAACGCGAGCTCGCGCAGCTCCGGAACGAACGGCGCCAAGAGCGCGAGCCCGAGAAACGTCGAGGCGAAGATCGCGACGCCGCCGAGCATCGCCACGGGCTGCTTGTGAGCCTTGCGCTCCGTCGGGCGGTCGAGCAAGTCGTAGCGGTGCGCGAAGCGGATCATCGCGGGAGTCAACGCTATCGCCACCAACCACGGTACGACGAGAATTGCTGCGAAAACCGTCACGCCCTGCGCCCCGCCGGGTTCGCTCTCAGGGCTTCCCGTAGCCGTAAGCGCCGATGTAGCCGATCTCGTGCTTCTCGCAGCGGTTGAGCACCACGCCGATCACCTTGCTCGCATCGAGCCGCTCGAGCGCGGACTCTACTTCCTCGCGCGGCGCGCGACCAGCGCCGACGACGAAGAGCATCGAGTCACAGAGATCGACGAGGGTGACGGTGTCGGGGAGACCGAGCACCGGCGGCGCGTCGAAGATCACGGTGTGAAAGCGCGTGTGCAGCTCGGCGACGAGCTCCGTCATGGCCCGCGAGCTCAGGAGCTCCGAGGGCGCGGTCGGCAGCGCCTTCACCGGCAGAACCATGAGGCGCGTGTTGGGAATCGCGATCAGTGCCTCCTCGAGCTTCGCGTCCCCCTCGAGCACCTCCGCGAGCCCGACGATGCCGGCGCCGGCGAACGCCTTGTGCACGCGCGGGGTACGCAGATCCGCGTCGACCAGACACACCGAGTTCTCGCGCTCCAAGCCGAACGAGAGCGCGAGATTTACGGCCGTCGTGGTCTTGCCCTCGCCGGGCCGGGTCGAGCTCACGACGATGCTGCGCAGCTCGCGGGCGCGGCGCAGAGACTGAATGCGCGCGCGCAGCGTGCGGTACTCCTCGGAGTAGGGCGAATCGAGTCCCCCGACCAGCACGGCGTCGTTGGCTCGCGAGCTGGGTGTCTTCCGCGTGGCCTTGGCCTTCCGGCGAGCGAGCCAACCGCGCGCGACGGGGGCTGGCTCGAGTGGAGCCGCCGAGCCGAGCCCCAGCGCCGGCGGCTCGGCCGACGCTGTCTCGCTCCCGCCGCGACGCAGAGTCTCTGCGCGCTGAAGGGCGTCGTGGATCTTTCCCATTGCCTTCGGACCTCCTGAGCTACAGCTCCGGCTGGGGCTCGCCGTCGCCTCTTCGCCAGAGGCGACGCAGCCAGCCGGCCCGAGCCTTGGGCTCGGGTGCGCTGCGCTCGCGTACGAAATGCGGATCGCCCGGGTTCACGGAGAGCCCGAGATCGGAAGCGGCGAGCTCGACCATCTGCGCCGAGACACTCCGTGACTCGTGCGAAAAAGCCGCGATCAGCGCGTTGTCGCAGAGCACGTTGATCACACGCGGGATGCCGCGCGCGAAGCGGTGCACCGCGCGCACCGCCGAGCCGCTGAACACGTCGCCGCGTGCATGACCGGCCACGAGCAGCCGCTCGCGGATGTACGCGGCGGTCTCCGCGGAGAGCAGCGGGCGGATCGCGTGCCGCAACTCGACGCGCTGGCGGAGCTGCCGCAGCGAGGGCCGCGAGAGCTTGTCGGCGAGCTCCGGTTGCCCGACCAGCATGATCTGCAACAGCTTCGACTGCGGCGTCTCGAGGTTCGACAGCATGCGAATCTCCTCGAGCATCTCGTCGGAGAGATTCTGCGCTTCGTCGACGATCAAGAGCGTCTGCAGGCCGTCCGTGAGTCGCTCGATCAGGTGGTGGTTCAGGCGCGAGAGAGCGGCCGTCTTGCGGAACGGCTCCTGCCACTCGAGCTCGAGCTCCTCGAAGAGCGCCGCGAACAAGTCGCCGACGCCGAGCGAGGTATTGAAGATGTACGCCGTCTGCACGCTCGGCCCGAGCTTCTGCAAGAGCGCGTTCAGGATCGTGGTCTTGCCGGTGCCAACCTCGCCGGTCAGCGTGATGAAGCCCTTCCGCTCCTGCACCGCGTACACGAGCGTGGCCAGCGCCTCCGCATGGCTCTCCGACATGTACAGGAAGCGCGGATCCGGATTTACCCGGAATGGATCCGCGTCGAAGCCGAAGAAGGCGTTATACACGCGATGCTCCGAGACGCGGGAAGCGCGACAGCCAGCGCGAGGGCGTCGGCTCGGAGTCGGTCCCGAGCTCCGGAACCGCGGCGAGCACCGGCAGGCCGAGTGAGTCCTGCACGTCCGCCACGCTGTGGAAGCTCTGGTCGCTCGTCTCGCGGATGACGAGCAGCGCGAGGCCGAGCATCATGCCGAGTACGGTGCCCGCGGTGAACCAGACCGGGCGGTTCGGACTGATCGGCGAGGTCGGCAGCTCCGCCGACTCCACCACGCGGAAGCGTTCGCCCTTGTTGTTCGTCTCGATCGTGCGCCCGATCTCCGCGTCGACCTGCTTCAGCTGC
The DNA here is from genome assembly GCA_041498295.1 of bacterium. GTDB lineage: Bacteria > Myxococcota_A > UBA9160 > SZUA-336 > SZUA-336 > VGRW01. The sequence continues at coordinate 81,617 of JBGQIB010000001.1, forward strand.
AGGGTGCGGATCGCCTCGGTGACGTTCTTGTACTGAGCCTCGAGGTGATCGAGCTCGGCCGCGCGGCGGGGCGTGTTCTCGATGCGCTGCTCGTACTCCGCGATGTCGGCCTTCAGCCGCTCGATGTCGCCGGAGTACACGCTCTGGTCGACTTCGTAGTCGCGCAGCTTGTCGCGCATCATGATCTCTTCTCGCGACGTCGGCAGCGGATCGTCCACCTTCGACGCGATCAGCTCGTCGAGCGTGCGGAGCTCCTCGCGCGTGTGAATCACGTCCGGGTGCTTCTCGGTCTTGCCCGACGCGAGCAGGCTGTTCAGCCCGAGCTCGAGCGTCTTCTTGCGGATCGACGGATCGGTCGCGTCCGTGGCCGAAGCGGTGCGGAACTCCTGGATCTGCTGCGTGATCAACCGCACCTGGTCCTTGGCGGCCTCGGCCTTCGACTCCGTTGACGCCAGCTCGATGCGGTTGCGCTCGAGTCTCTCGCGGTTCAGAGACAGCTGCTCCGGCAGCTCGCCCTGGTAGTTCTCCTTGTAGTCACTGACCTGGCGCGCGATGTCGGCGAGATCCGCGCGCGCCTTCTGCAGCTGCTGCTCGAAGAACTCGGTCGTGCCCTCGGCGAGACTCGTGCGCTCGCGCAGGTTCGCGGAGATGAAATCGCGCGCCAAGCGGTTCGCGACCTCGGCGGCGGTCTTCGGGTTGCGGTGGCGGAACGAGATCTTGAACGAGTTCAGCTCGATCGGTTTGCGCGGGTCGATGATCGCCGGCGGCAGCGGCTCGAGCGAGATGTGCTTGCGCATCGCCTCGACCTGGTCTTCGCGCGAGCTCGTCGCGCCCTCGAAGAGCTTGAAGTCACTGATCACGCTCGACAGGCTGTCGCGCGCGAGCAGCTGCAGCTTCAAGTTCTCGTAGCGGGTCTCGGTCTTCGCGTCGATCGTCGACGGGGCGAGCTTGTCGGGGATCACCTGAGGCTCGACGGTCACGGTCGCAACGGCCTCGTACTCGGGGGGAAGCGCGAGCGCGAGCACGAGCGATCCGACGACCGCGACGATGGTGGGCACGAGGAACCACCACTTCCGGCGGCGGAATACGCCGTAGAGGTCGCCGATGCGTACGCCGGCTTCGCTGCGCACATCTCTCACGGTCATCCAATCACCCTCGTAGTCGGCGCTGCGCGCGCTCGCGACAGCCGACGCGCAGATACACCGCGGCTTGCGTGCCGGGGTCGGCTGCGGCGGACATCATGCCACAAGCGTGCCAAGGGCCTCGCGTCACCTCGGCGACCGGCGCAAGGGGTCAATGGGAAGCGGACTACATATTACGGGAAGAGCCCGTGACCGGAGAGAATTTTCCGTGAAGAAGGTCGGGCGATCACTCGCCCAGGCCGCAATCCTTGATCTTCTGGAGCAGCGTCTTGTACGAAACCTCCAGGATCCGGGCGGCCTTTTTTCGATTCCAGTTGGTCTGGTAAAGGACGCGCTTGAGCGCCTCGCGCTCGGCGTCCCGGGCGGCCCTTCGACCGATGTCGCGCAGCGAGATGGGCTCACCGAGCGACGCGCCCGCGTCGCCCTCGGCGGACTCCGCCTCGACCGGGGTCGGGGCAGGTGCAGCTCGGGACAGGGAGCTCCCCGACCCGTAGATCTCTTCCGCAATCGCATCCTCGCTCTGTAGGACGACGATCCGCTTCACCATGTTCTCGAGCTCGCGCACGTTGCCCGGCCAGCTGTACTCGAGGAAGCCGCGCATCAGCCGGTCCGAGATGGTGCCGAGCTCGCGGCCGTACTTGATGCTGTAGAGGCGCCGGAAGTGGTCGACGAGAACCGGGATCTCCTCGCGCCGATCGCGCAGCGGCGGGACCCAGACGTTCACGACGTTCAGCCGGTAGTAGAGGTCCTCGCGAAACGTGCCCTTGCGCACCATGTCTTCGAGGTTGCGGTTGGTGGCTGCGAGCACGCGCACGTCGACGTGCACGTCGACGTCGCCGCCGAGCCGCGAGAACTCGCCGTCCTGCAGCACCTGCAGCAGCTTCGCCTGGAGCTTCGGGCTCATCTCCCCGATCTCGTCGAGAAACATCGTGCCGCCGCTGGCCACTTCGAACTTGCCGGCCTTGCGCGACGACGCGCCGGTGAAAGCACCGCGCTCGTAGCCGAACAGCTCGCTCTCGAGCAGCTCCTCGGGCAGCGCCGCGCAGTTCACTTTCACGAAACGGTTCTCGCGGCGATTCGAGAGCTCGTGCGTGGTGCGCGCAACGACCTCCTTGCCCACGCCGCTCTCGCCGTGGATCAGGATCGTCACGTCGGCGTCGGAGACCTGCTCGAGGATCTCCTTGATCCGAGTCATCTTGTCGGACGCCCACAGGAAGCCGGTGCGCTCGCGCGCCTCGTGCTCGCGCAGTCGGTCGCGCAGCTCGTCGCGATCGCCTTTCAGGTTCTCGATCTCGAGCACCTTCTTCAGCGCGATCTCGAGCTCTTCCTCCTCGAACGGCTTGTTGATGTAGTCGGCCGCGCCGAGGTTCATCGCGTCGACGACCGTACCCGCCTTGCCGACGACGGAGAGCATGATCACCGGCACCTCGGGCATGAGCTGCTTGATCTTGCGCAGCGTCTCGATCCCGTCGATGCCCGGCATCATCACGTCCAGCACGACCACGTCCGGATGCGCGCCGCCGTTCAAGAGCTCCATCGCCTTCAGGCCGTCTTCGGCGAGCAGTACGTCGTAGCCCTTCATCGGCAGGAGATTCTTCAGATACGTGCGGATGACCTCGGCGTCGTCGACCACGAGGATCGTCTTGCGCTGCGGCACCGTGCGCGGAACCCCGGCTCGTTTCATCGCGGAGCTCCCCTCTTCTCGCTCGGCAAGGTCACGCGGAACAGGCCGTAGCCGAGGTCCGGCACCGCCTCGATCTGGCCGCCGTGCGCCGCGAGGATGCGCTGACAGATCGCGAGCCCGAGGCCGACCCCGGACGAGCTCGAGCCCGGCGGCCGCGGTCCGCGCACGAACGGCAGAAACAGCCGCTCTGCGTCCGCGCGCGCCACTCCCGGCCCTTCGTCGCTCAGCGCAACCTGAAGCACCGGGCCGCCCTCGAGCTCGGCCAGATCCGAAACGACCCGCACGCGCGCGCCCTCGGGCGAGAAGGCAGCCGCGTTCGCGAGCAGATTCACGAACACCTGCTCGAGCCGGTCCGCATCGCCGAGCAGTCCGTCGGGCGAGGCGCCGAGCTCGCACTCGATCCTTACGCCGCGATCCGCGAACAGCGGCCGCGCGGTGCGCAGCGCAAGCTCCAGCACGTCGTGCAAGTGGATCGGCTTGCGGGCGCTCGGCAACGCGTCGCCGCTGCGCGCGAGCTCGAGCAAGTTGTCGAGTAGCGGGCCGACGCGCTCGATCGCGCGGCGCGCCTCGCGCACGAACGTCCAGTGCTGTGGCTCGAGCAAGCGGTCGCACTCGCTGCCGAGCCAGCGCAGATAGCCGCGCACGGCCGTAACCGCGGTTCGAATCTCGTGCTCGATCATACCGATCTGCTCGCCGCCGAGAGGTGCGTCCGCCGTCGTCCCGGCCGGCGAGCGCTTCTCGCTGGCCAGCCGCCAAACCTCGCGCTCGAGGCGGCTCTCGCGCTCTCGATCGATCACGAGCCAGAGCGCCTCGGACACGCGCTGCAGCGAGATCGGGCGCGTCCGGCCGTGCAGATCGCGCACAGCGAAGCCGTCGCCTGGCTCGAGCACGTCGAGCGGCCGGTCGCCGGCGTCGGCAAAGAGCTCCGCGATGCCGCGACCAGCCAGTTCGCTGGCCGGCAGGCCCGCCAAACGTCCGAAGGCGGCGTTTGCC
>JBGQIB010000002.1:0-79422 GCA_041498295.1 bacterium
CACCGTCGGTCGCTCGAGCGCGGCGCGGAACGACGCGGGCGTCCACGCCTCGGGTAGCGTCGCGCGCGCCAGCTGCGCGATCGCGTTTGCGTCGTCGGCGCGCGCCGCGCGCAGCTCAATCGACATCGCGCGAGCGCTCCGCGTCGACGTCGATACGCAGGCTCTTCAGCTTGCGCGACAGGCTCTCGCGCGCGAGCCCGACGGCCTCGGCGGTGCGCGAGATGTTCCAGCCGAAGTTCCCGAGCTTCTCCAGCAGCCAGACTCGCTCGAAGGCGGCGCGCGCCGCGGCGAGTGTGTCCTCGTTCGCGCCCGCGCGCATGAAGCGCTCGCGATCGGGCGCGGTCACCTGCGGCGGCAGATCGCCGATGTCGATCGTCTCGCCCGGCGTCATCAGCACGAGTCTCTCGACCAGGTTCTGCAGCTCGCGCACGTTCCCGGGCCACGGATAGTCCTGCAGCTTCGCGAACGCCTTCGGCGAGATCTGCTTCGGCGCTCGGCCCGCGTCCGCGGCGTACTGCGCGAGGAAGCGCTCCGCCAATCTCGGGATGTCTTCGCGCCGGTCGCGCAGCGCGGGCACGTGAAACGGAATCACGTTCAAGCGATAGAACAGATCCTCGCGGAAGCGGCCCTGGGCCATCTCGGCCTGCAGGTCCTTGTTCGTCGCCGCGATCACGCGCACGTTCACCTCGATCGTGTCCGTGCCGCCGACCCGCTCGAAACGGTGCTCCTGCAGGATGCGCAGGATCTTCGCCTGCGTCATCAGGCTCATGTCGCCGATCTCGTCGAGGAAGATGGTGCCGCCGTTCGCCATCTCGAAACGGCCGCGCTTCTTCTGGATCGCGCCGGTGAACGCGCCCTTCTCGTGACCGAAGAGCTCGCTCTCGATCAGCTCCTCGGGAATCGCGGCGCAGTTCACCGCGACGAACGGGCCGCCGTTGCGCTTGGAGCGCAGGTGCACCCAGCGCGCGACGAGCTCCTTGCCGGTGCCGTTCTCGCCGGTGATCAGCACCCAGCCGTCCGTGGGCGCCGCGATCTCGATCTGCTCCTTCAGCTTCAACATCACGGGCGCCTCGCCGATGATCTCGCTCTCGCCGAGCAGGGCCTCGCGCAGCTCGCGGTTCTCCTGCGCGAGACGCGCGCGCTCCAGACCGTGGTCGATGCGCAGGAGCAGTTTGTCGTACGACAGCGGCTTTTCGAGAAAGTCGTACGCGCCGAGCTTCGTGGCGCGCACCGCCGTCTCGATCGTGCCGTGCCCCGACATCATCACGATGGGGAGATGCGGGTGAGACGTGCGCAGTGACTCGAGCAGCTCGAGTCCGTCTCTGCCGGGCATCGCCACGTCGAGCAGCACGAGGTCGGGGGTCGACGCGCTGATCTCGCGGTCGGCTTCGTCGGCGCCCGCGGCCAACACCGGGCGGTGTCCTTCGTCGGCGAGCACGTCGGCGATCGAGCGGCGCACGCTCTCCTCGTCGTCGACGATCAGGATCGTGGCCACGGTGCCTCGCTGCGGACGGGGAGCTCGACGATGAAGCGGCTGCCGCGCGGGCGGTTCGCCGCGACGCGGACGTATCCCGAGTGGTCGGAGACGATGCGCGACACGATCGCGAGGCCCAGGCCGGAGCCCGCGCGCTTGGTCGAGAAGCCCGCTTCGAACAGGCGCGCGCGGTCCTCGGGCCGGATGCCGCCGCCGGTGTCCGCCACTTGCAAGTGTATCGTGCCGACGCTCGCGTCGAGGCGCGTCGAGACACTGACCTTCCGCGGGCCCGGCCCCGCCTCGTCTATCGCCGCCACGGCGTTGTCGCAGAGATTCAGGATCACGCGCCGGATCTGCTGGCGGTCGAGGTCCAACATCGGCACCGCGGGATCGAGCGCGGCGCTGAACTCGATCGTCGCATTGCCGCGGTAGAGCTCCACGACTTCGGCGACCAGCTTGTTCAGATCCGTCGGCGCGGGGTCGGTCGCCGGCAAGCGCGCGAAGCTCGAGAACTCCGCGAGCAGATGCTTCATCGCCTCGACCTCGGCGGTGATCGCGTCGGTGCTCTCGCGCAGCAGCGCAGCCGACTCGGGGTCGGTGAGCTTCCCGGCCAGCTTGCGGCGCAGTCGCTGCGCGGACAGCTGGATCGGCGTCAGCGGATTCTTGATCTCGTGCGCGATCCGGCGCGCCATCTCGCGCCAGGCGGCCATGCGCTGCACACGCATGATCTCGGTCACGTCGTCGACGACTACCACGAAGCCGGCCGCGGCGCCGCTCGCGTCGTGCATGCGCGACGCGGTCCAGTTGAGCGTGCGCACCTCGCCCGAGACCGCGATCGGCATTTGCCGGCGCAGGGTCTCCTGGGGACCCGACGCCAATCGGTGTAGCAGCGCCGACAGCGCGTCGAGCGCGGGACCGGTGAGCAGCTCGCCGATCTTCTTCCCGACCCAGTCACCGGAGGCGATGCCCAGCAGGCGCAGCGCCGGCGGGTTGATCGTGCCGACCGCGAAGTCCGCGTCGAGCGAGAGCACGCCCGCGCCGACGGCGCGCAGGATGATCTCCATCTGCGTGCGCCGCCGCTCCAGGTCCGCCCGGTTGCGCGCCAGGTCGGTGGCCATGCGGTTGAAGCCGTCGACGAGCGCGGAGATCTCGTCGTGCCCTCCCCGCTCCACACGCACGTCGTAGTTTCCGGCGGCGACCTCGGCCGTGGCGCCGGCGAGGCGCGCGATCGGCTCGGTGACTTGCTTCGCGAGCCGGAACCCGATCCACGACGAGAACAACACGCTCGAGAGCGTGATCATCGCGAGCAAGAGCAGCATGCTGCCCTCGAAGGTGCCCTTGCGCGGCTGGAGTCTCTCGTAGGCCGCGCGCGCCGCGCGGATGCCCGCGACGCGCGTGCTGATGTTGCGCGGCAGGAAACGGTTCACGACCACGACGCCGACGATCTCGCGCGCCTGACCGGGGCCGCGCACGGGCACGACCGCGCGCACGAGCTCGCCGGGTCCGGCGCCCTGGATCACGCTGCGCTCCACGCCTTCGAGGCCCGCGCGGATCAGCGCCGAGGTCGGCGCCTCGAAGGCAATCACGGCCACCTCCGGGTGAGTCGCCGTCGCCAGCTCCTCGAGGTCGCGGTTGAACACCTCGACGACGCCGAGGTCGTACTCAGCCCGTTTCTCCGACACGAACTTCTTCAAACCGTCGAGCGCGCCCGCGCGCACGAGGTTCTTCTCTTCGAGCTGCGCCGCGATGCGCCGCGCGAAGAAGAGCGATGTCTCCTCCGCCTCGTTGTAGTACGCGTCCGCGACCTCGATCGATTGCCCCAAGCTGTCGGAGAGCTCGAGCTCGAACCACACGCTGACGGCGCGCGACACGAGCAGCGCGGAGAGCACGAACAGCGCCGTCGAAGACAGTGCCGTCGCGAACACGAACGAAGTCACGAAGCGCGTGTTCAGCTTCGAGCCGAAGCGGCCGGCGCGGCGGTCGACGATCAGCTTCACGACGTTGCGCGAGAGCAGGAAGACCAGGAGACCGATCAGGGCGACGCTCGCGTTCAGGAGCGCCAGAAGCACGGTGTCGCTCGCGAGCGGCAGCGAGTGGGCGCGGGTCAGCACCTCCTGCTCGACCGACAACAAGAGCGCCAGCACCGCGAGCGCCAGCGCCGCCAGACGCCAATCGCGCCGGCGTCGCCGTCGTTCCTCGGTCGCGGTCTGCGCGCGCTCCTCGGGCGAGCCGCGCGTGGCTTTGCTCGCGGGTTCCAACCGGCCCCAACGCTAACGCACGCGGCTTTTTCGTTTCAAGCCTTCGGCGCGCATGGCTTCGCCGTAAGCCCATGAAAAATCGCCGGTTTGGGGCCTCTCGCGGTCAAGACGCCCCGCTCGCATTCCGAAACAGCCGAGATGCAGTCGCGCCCGCGCACCCGTCCTCCGGGCACTTCCCCGGAACAGGCCGAACGAATTCAGCGCTTGCTCCAGGGCTTCGCCACCAACCCGACCGATGCTCGGGCGTTCCGAACGCTCGAGGAGCACCTGTATCTCGCGGGCGCGTGGACCGAGCTCGCGAACGTGTACGACTGTCGCCTTTCGGTGTTGCCCGCGACCGGCCCCGAGCGCGCGGAAGTCCTCACCAAGGTCGCGGGAATCTACGGCGAACGGCTCGGCGACGTGCCGCAAGCGCGCGCGCGCTACGAAGAGCTACTGCGCTTGCGGCCGCAGAACGGCCCGGCGCTCTCGAGCCTGCGCCGCCTGGTCGCGAGCGCGGGCGATGTGACTTCGGCGCTGCAGCTCGCAGAAGCGGAGGAAGCGCTGCCGCTCGAGCCGCCAGCGCGCGCCCAGCTCTTCGCCGAGATCGGCCGGCTGTGGCGGGGTCTCGGCGACAAGGAGGAAGCCCGACGCCGCTTCGAGGCCGCGCTCGAGCTCGATCCGAAGTGCGATCCCGCCGTCCAAGGCGCGGCGCTGCTCGCCGAAGACGCCGGCGAGCGCGAGCGCGCGCTCGCGCTCCACGAGAGCCGGCTGTCCGCGCTCTCGGGCAATCCGCGCGCGGACGTGCTCGAGCGCATGGCGCGCCTTCTCCCGTCGACGGAAGCTTTGCGCAAGAAGGCGCTCCTCAGCGAGGTCGTGCGCTCGCACCCGGAGCGGCGCGGTCCGCTCGAGCGACTGATCGAGCTCGAGCGCTCGGCGGGTCGGCACGCGAGCGTCGACGAACTGCAGCGCGCGCTCTGGAAGTTGGTTCACGATCCGGTCGAGCGCGTCGCGCTCGCCAGCGGCGCGGCCGCGCTGCAGATGGACGAGGCGCAGAACGTCGAGGCCGCGGCGTACTGGGCCGAGCGCGCCGACGAGATCGCCTCCGACGACGCGGCGGTGCAGAAGCTGCGCCACCGCATCCACCGGCGCGCCGGCTCGACGAAGGGCGTGCTCGACTCGCTCGAGAAGCTCGCGAATATCGAGGGCGCGACCCCCATGCGCCTGCTCGAACTCGCGGTGCTGTGCGAGCGCGAGGGTCAGTCGGAGCGCGCGATCCGTCACCTCGAGCGGTCACTCGCCAACGATCCGTACGACGGCGAAGCGCTCGAGATCCTCGACCGCTGCCTCGCGCGTCTGGGGCGACACGCGGAACGCGCCGAGGTGCTCGAGCGGCGCATCGCCGCCGCGGCGAGCAACGAGGACGCTTCGGATCTGATCGTCGAGCTCGGCGACTTCTACGTGCAGGCGCTCAGCCAGAGCGCGAACGCCGAGGCCGCGTATCGGCGCGCGCTCGACCAGTTTCCCGCGCACGTGGCCGCCGCCGTGCAGCTGCGCCAGTTGCTGCGCAGCTCGGGCCGCAGCGCCGAGCTCTGTGCGCTGCTCGAGAGTCTCTCCGCCGCGGCGCCGCCCGGCCGCGGCCGGGCCGTTCTGCTCTGCGAACTGGCGCTGCTGCGCCTCGAGCACGGGGACTCACCTTCCGAGGCGCGCGTCGCTTACTCGCAGGCGCTCGAGACCGATCCGGCGTGCGCCCCGGCGCTGGCGGGCCTGCGCGAGCTCGCGGCCACCACGCGCGAGCCTTCGGCGCTGCTCGAGGTTTCGGAGCGCGAGCTCGCGCTCGAGCCGCCGCCCGAGCGAGCTGCGCTGCTGTTCGCTGACATCGCGCAGGCGGCGCACGCGCTCGGCGACGCCGCGCGCGCGCGCAGCGCGGTCCAGCGCTGGCTCGAGCTCGCGCCGGCGCCCGAGGCGCTCGGCCTGCTCGCGGAGCTCGAGCGCGTCGACGGCGACTTCGGCGCAGAGGCGCGCGCGCTCGAGTCACTGGAGTCACTGGTCCAGGAACGCGATCGCGCTGCGCACGCGCTCGTCTGCGTGCGCCTAGCCGAGCTCGCGCTCGCGCGGCCCGAGCCCGAGGCGCTGGACGACGTCGAGCGTTGGTATCGCGCGGCGCGCGCGAGCGCGCCCGAGAACGAGGCGCTGCGCGCGCGGCTCGTCGAGCTCTACCGGCGCGGAAACAAGTTGCCCGAGCTCGCTCAGGAGCTGCGCGCGCAATTGGAGGCTGCGGGCGAGCGCGCGCCGCTCTCGCTCGCGCTCGAGCTGTCGCGCACGCTCGCGACGCTCGGCGATCTCGTGCAGGCCTCCTCCGTGCTGCAGCCCGCCTTCGAGCGCGAGCCCGATTCGACCGCCGCCGGCGATCTGCTCGAGAGCTTGCTGGCCGAGCAGGACCGCATCGAGGAGCTGTGCGACGTGCTGGCGCGCCGCTTGTCGCGCGAGCGCGATCCCGCGCGCCGCCGCGAGCTCGCACACCGGCAAGCGGGTCTCTTGCTCGAGGGACTGCGCCGCGCCGAAGACGCAATCGCGGTGCTGCGCGAGTTCGCGGACCCAACCCGCGACGGGCGACTCGAGCACCTGTTCGCCCGCGCCCTCGAGGCCGGCGGCCAGACGCGCGAGCTCGAGGCGTGGCTCACGATGCGCGAGAGCCATGTCGCTGGCACCGAACGCACGGAGCTCCTGCTGCGCCTCGCCGCGCTCCAGGAGCGCGACGGGCGCGTGAGCGAAGCGATCGAGTGTCTCAAGCGCGCGCGCGACGAGGTGTCGCCGTCGCTCGCCGCGACGGTGCGCAGCGCGCTGCTCGCGCTGCTGCGCACGCACGGAAGTCCCGAGGATCAGCTCGCGTTCCTGGAGCAGAGCATCGCGAGCGCGCCCGACGCGGCCGCGAGCGCTTCGCTGCTCGTCGAACGCGCTCGGCTCTACGCGGAGCGCCTGCGCGATCCGGCTCGCGCGCTGGCCGATCTCGAGCGCGCCCAAGCGCAGTCGGAGCTCGGCGCCGACGACCTGCGGCTCGTCGCGGAACTCTGCGCCGCGGCCGGTGCGCACGATCGGCGCATCCAAGCGCTCGAGAAGCTCGCCGAGTGCGCCCCCAGCGACGAGCTGCGCCGCGCGACGTGGCTCGAGCTCGCGCGCCTCGTCGGAGACGGGCCGGAAGAGGTGCGCGATCCCGCGCGCGCCGAGGCCGTGCTGCGCCGGCTGCTCGCGCGCGACGGCGCGGACCCTGACGCGTTCGATCGCCTGGCGGCGATCTACGAGCGCGACGAGCGCGGCGTCGAGCTGCGCCGTCTGTTCGGTGAGCGACTCGCCGAGAGCAATCTGCGCGTGGGCGAGCGAGCGTCGCTCGCGCTGCGCTTGGCGCGCTTGCAGCTGGCCGCGGGCGATGCGCGCCTCGCGGTCGAGACCTTGTCTGGCGCTCGTACACCGAACGGTGACGACCCCGCGCTCGACGAGCTCCTGTATTCCGCGCTCGGCAGCGCAGGCAACACCTCGGGGCAAATGCAGCTGTGCGCGGAGCGCTCGCGCGCGGCGGAGGAGCCCCCGGCTCGCGCGCGCTGGCTGCGCCGCTGGCTCAGCGCGCTCGAGAGCGCGAACCGGCCGACGGCGGAGCGCTTGTCCGTCATCGATGGCCTGTTCGCGGACGGCGTCGAGGACGCCGAGCTGTTCGCGCTGCGCCTGCCGCTCTTGCGCGAGGGCGCCGATCCCGAGTCACTCGCGGACGGACTGCGGCGCGCGCTCGAGCAGCCGGGGGTCGCATCGCCCGGCGCTCGCCGGCTCTGGGTGCGCGAGCTGCTCGCGCTCTACGAGGGTCCGCTCGGGCGACCCGAGAGCGCGCTCGCGCTGGTCGAGCGCGAGCTGCGCGACGATCCGGGTCTGCGCGACCGCGGGCTGCGCGCGGCACGCGCGCTCGGCGACGAGGCGCGCGAGCTGGCGCTGTTGCGGCCGCTGGCCGTCGGCGCGCTCGACGGCGGCCTTCCGCCCGCCGAGCTGCGGCGCCTCGGCCTCGCGCTCGCGCACGCGGGCGAAGCGGAGCAGGCCTACACAGTTCTGTGTCGAGCGCGCACGACCGCGCCGCTCGACCGCGAGGTGCTGGCCGCGCTCGAGGAGATCGTGCGCGCCAAGGACGACACGCGCGAGCTGCTCGGCATTCTCGGCGCGCGCTTCTCCGCCGAGGCGGGCGAAGCGCGCCTGCACGTCGCGCGCGAGGCAGTCGCGGCCGCGGCGCGCGCGCGCGATCCGAAGCTCGAGCTCTCCTGGCTGCGGAAGCTGCACGCGCTGCAGCCGTTGGCGCAGGACGGCCGCGTTCGCTGGCTCGCGCTCGAGCGCGAGGTCGGCGGCCCGGCGGGTCGCCTGGAAGCGGTGCGCTCACTCGTGGAGCTGGCGCGCGACAGCGTCGAGCAGGCCGAGCTCGCGGCGGCCGAGGGCGAGTTACTCGGCGAGCTCGGACAGCTGAACGAGGCGAGCGCCTGCTACGCGCGCGCGCTCGCGACCCAACCACGGCCGAAGCTCGCCTGGCTGCGCGCGCAGAGCGACCTGCTCGCGCGCCTCGGCCGCCCGAGCGAACGCGTCGATCTTCTGCGCGCGCTCGCGCGCCACCCCGAGGCCAGCGCCGAGGAGCGCACGCGCTACCAGCGCGAGCGCATCGAGCTGCTCGCCTCGCATCCCGAGCTGCGCGAAGAGGCGGCGCTCGAGCTGCGCATGTGGCTCGACTCCGACCCCGGTGCGTCGCGCTCCGCTCAGCTCGAGCGCATGCGCTCGCTCTTGCACCTGTACGCGAGCTTGGGCCGCGACGCCGATTGGTGTGGGCTCGCCGAGCGCGCGCTTCCGCTCGCGCCGGACTCGGAGCGAGCCGAGCTCGAGCGCCGCATCGCGGCGCGCCTCGGCAACGCGCTGGGCTCCACCGATCAGGCGATCGCGGCCTGGCAGCGCGTACTCACGCGCGCGCCCGCGGACCGCGAGGCGCTCACGGCGCTCTGTTCCCTCTTGCAGCGTCCCGGCGACGAGGCGCGCCGCGCCGACGCGCTCGAGCGCTTGGCCGCGAGCGAGCCCGAGGCGAGCGAGAAACTCTGGCTCGAGGCGGCGCGCCTCCGCTGGCAGTCACTCGGCGACGCGCACGCCGCGCTCGACGACGTCGACCGTGCGCTCGCGTTGGCCGCGCGCCTCGACGGCGCGCACGACCTGCGCTCGGAGCTCTGCGCGCATCTCGACCGCCACGACGACGAGGCGACTTCGCTGCGCGCGCTGCTCTCGGCCGAGCCCGACGGCGGCCTGGCGCCAGATCGCTGGCTGCGGCTCGCGCAGCTCGCGGCTGCGAAGCGCGAGAGCTGGACCGAGGCGATCGACGCCGCCGAGCGCGCGCTGGGTTTGGCGCGCGGGCAGATCACGATGGTGCGCGAGGTGCGCCGCGTCTTCGAGCGCGCGCACTCGTTCGAGCGCGCGCGCGATCTCTTGTGCGACGAGATCGCGGCCGCGAGCGGCGAAGACGCGCTCGCGCTTCACCGTCGTCTCGCGCGCATCGCCTGGGACGAGCTCCACGACGAGGAGCTCGCGACCAAGTCACTCGCCGCGCTCGCCTCGAGCGACGCGCTGCGCACCGACGACCGCGAGCGCTACGCAGCCGCGCTCGCCGAACAGGGCCGCTTCCGCGAGTCACTCGAGCAGCGCGGCGCCGCGCTCAAGGACGTCGGCGACCTCGCCACGCCGGCGGCCTGGTTGGAGCTCGCGCGCGATTCGCTCGCCAAGCTCGACGACGCGGCGCGAGCGCGCGACGCCTGCGACCGCGCTCTCGCCAGCGAGCCGTCGCAGCGCGAGGCGCTCGAGCTTCGCGCGCTGCTACACAACCGACTGTGTGAGCCCGCGCGCGAGTTCGAGGACGTGCTCGCGCTCGCCGAGCTCGAGAGCGACGCGGCGCGAGCGGCCGACCGGTTCACGCGCGCCGGCGCGATCGCGCGCGACCGACTCGACGACCCGATGCGCGCCTGGGCGCTATTCCGCACTGCGCTGCGCCACGACGGCGCGCACCTTCCCGCGCTGCTCGGGGCCGGCGAGATCGCGCTCGCGCGTCACGAGTGGGCGGAGGCGGAGCGCGCCTTCGGACTCGCGGCGTCGCTTCTGCGCGGCTCCCCGGATGAGGACAAGCTCGCGGCGGTGGCTCGCTGCGCGGCGCAGGCCGCGCAGGCGCAGGAGCGCTTCGCGGAAGCGTTCCGCTATCTCGAGCTCGCGCTCGAGCGCGAGCCCGAGCACCCCGCGGCGCTCGACTCGATGGCCGGCCTGGCGCTGCGCCTCGGCGCGCACGCGCGCGCACGCGACTGTCTCGACACGCGGCTGCGCGCGCCCGAGCTCTCGCCCGACGAGCGCGCCGATCGGCTCGTGAAGCTCGCGCAGGCGTGCGAGGGACTGCAGCAGCTCGACCGCGCCGCCGCCGCGCTCGAGGAAGTGCTCGCGATTCGCGCGAACGACGAAGTGTCTCGGGCGCGCGCGGTCGATTTGTTGGAGCGGCTCGGCGAGACGGAGCGCGCGGTGCTTCAGCTCGACGCATGGAGCGAGCACGTGCCCGCGGAGTTCGCGGCGCGCCTGCAGCTGCGCGCCGCGCAGCTCGAGCTGGCGCACGGCGATCGCGCGCGCGCGCGCCGGCGACTCGAGCAGATCACGGACGGCGAGTCGGTCCCGGACGACGCCTGGGTCGCGTTGCTCGAGCTGATTCGCGCCGACGACGGCGCCACGCGCGCGCTCGACTTCGCCGCGCGCGCGCTGGCGGTGGTCAAGCTGCCGAAGCCGCGCGCTTCGCTGCTCTGGAGCTCCGCCGAGGCATCGGCGTCGGTCGGGCAGAACGGACCGGCCGCGCGGCGCGCGATGGAGGCGCTGATGTTCGAGCCCGGTCACGTGGCGGCGGCGCGCATGCTCGCCGGGAACCTCGGCCAGCTCGAGGACTGGGGCACGGCGGTGAAGCTGCTCGAGAAGACACTCGATACGGCGCATCCCGATCGTCCGGTAGAGGCAGAGCTGTGGGAAGCAGTCGGCCGCGCGTACGCGGGGCCGCTCGAAGACATCGAGCGCGCGCAGCGCTGCTACCGCCGGGCGCTCGAGTGCAACCCGCTGCGGCAGAGCGCGCGCGAGGCGCTGGCCGACACGACCGCGTTCGATCCGGCGGCGCACCGCGAGTCCGTCGACGCGCATCGCTGGCTGCTGGAGCGACATCCGGGGCGGCGCAGCTCGTGGCGGTCACTCGAGCGAATCGCCGCCCACTGGAAGCGCGAGCGCGCACAGAAGACCTGCGTCGCGGTGCTTCAGGCGCTCGGCCCCGCCGGCGCAAGCGCGCCCGTCGAAGGGCCGCTCCTGGTCGAGGCCGGCGCGCCGGCGGACGGGACGGTCGCGGCTGCGACCGAGCTCCTGCTCGCGATCTCCGAAGCGGGCGCGCTGCCCGCGCCAGGCGTTGCTCCTCCGTACGGGACGTTGGCTCCGCCGCTCGAGCAGGCGCTGGCCGCGCTCGTCGGGCCGGCGTGGAAGCTGGGCGACGCGGCGCTGCGCGGGATTTGGAGTCAGCCGGGCGAAGACTCTACGCAGACCGGTGACGACGTCGGCCGGCGCGCGAAGCGCCGCCTGAAGAAGGCGCTGCGCAGCTTCGACACGGAGTTGCTCCGCGTCCTGACGCCCGACCTGTGGCGCGAGCAAGTGCTCGGTCACGCGGCTGCGCGCGTGCTCGGCTCGGGTCAGGTGGAGCTGCGCGAGCTCTTGCTCGAGCTGCTCGCTGTCTGGCCGACGACGTCGCGGCTCGAGCTGCGCGCCAGCGGCGACCTGGCCTCGGCCGTACAGCTCTGCCCGCCTGCGCGCGTACTGCTGCTGCGCGTGGCGTCCGCGGTGATCGGGTCGCTCGGGCTCTGAGCGGGTTCTGGTTAGCCGCGGCCCTGTCGCGCGAGCGCCGGCTGAAACACGCCCGCTTCGGGCTGGAGCTCGCGCTCGCTGCCCGGCGTCTCGAGCGTCCAGCAGCTCGGATTCGCGCGGATCTCGGCGACGAGTGCCTGGTGCAACTGATGTCCGCCGCGCACGGCCTTCACGTGGCCCTGGAGCGGAACACCGAGCAGCGCGAGGTCGCCGAGCAGGTCGAGCAGCTTGTGGCGCGCGAACTCGTCGCGGAAGCGCAGGCCTTCCGGATTCAGTACGCGCGTCTCGTCGAGCACGATCGCGTTCGCGAGTGAGCCGCCGCGCGCCAGGCCGATCGCGCGCAGGCGCTGTGTGTCCTTGAGGAAGCCGAAGGTGCGCGCCGGTGCGATCTCACGCGCAAACACTTCCGGAGAGAGCGCCAATCCATCGATCGTCTGCCGACCGATCGCCGGGTGCGGATAGTTGATCTCGACCGAGAGCTTCAGCTCGCGCGACGGCACGACGCGCACGTAGCGATTGCCGTCGCGGACTTCGATCGGGCGGCGGATGACGATGCGGCGGCGCATGCGCGCCTGCGCACGGATTCCGGCCTGCTGAATCAGATAGACGAACGAGGCGGCGCTGCCGTCCATGATCGGCAGCTCGGGGCCCGAGACACCGACCGTGCAGTTGTCGATGCCCATGCCGCGCAGCGCTGAGACCAGGTGCTCGATCGTCGACAGCCGCGAGTCCTCGTTCCCCAAGGTGGTGGCGAGGGTCGTGTCGGTCACCCACTCCGCACGCGCCGGGAAGCGGACCGGTTGCTCGCCGTCGTTGCGAACGAACAAGATCCCCGTGCCGGCGGCGGCGGGCTTCAAGGTCAGATCGACGGGCTCGCCGGTATGGAGCCCTATTCCGTTGCACCCGACCGTAGTCGCGATCGTCTGCTCAACGCCTCTCAGCAAGGCATCCCCCCAAGAACTCGCTGAAGTGCCATTGAACTGTGATCCCCCCCACGGACGCTGCACTACGAGCAACCTGCGTGCCAGCTGCTCGATTCGGAAGGCTGAATCGGAAGAACTGGCGAAGTTCTGGATTCATCTTGTGATTTGGCGCACATCGGCAGCATACACGCCGTGGGGACGCCACCGCGTGCGGCCGCATGTCCGCTCGGAAGAGTGACGTTTCGATTACGCCGTGACCAGGCGATCACGAGCGGACGCCTTTTCAGGCGGGGGTTCGGCCGCTCTGCCGGTCGAGCTCGTCGAGCAGATCCTTGGCCGACTGGAAGCGCTCCGCGGGCGCCTTCTGGAGGCACTGGAGGATGATCTTGGCGAGGCCTTCCGGGATGTCGGCCTTGATGCTGCGCGGATCGGGCGGGGCCGTGTGAACGTGGTGGTACGGCACGTTGCCCTTCTGAAAAGGCAGCTCGCCGGTCGTCAGCTCGAACAGCGTGACCCCCAGCGAGTAGAGGTCGGTGCGGTGGTCCACGTCGCGGCCCAGGGTCTGCTCAGGCGACATGTAGAACGGCGTGCCGGAGATCATGGTGGTCGCGTTGCGGACTTCCTCCATCAGCTTCGCAAGACCGAAGTCCATGATCTTCACGTGCTTCTCGGTGGTCCACATCGTGTTCGCAGTCTTGACGTCGCGGTGCACGACCTTGCGCCCGTGCGCGTACTGAAGCGCCGACGCCATCTGGCGGAGGATGTACACCGCCGCGTTCGCCGAGACCGCCCCGCGCTGGCGCAGGATCTCCTTCAAGGTCGTGCCCTCGACGAGCTCCATTGCCATGTAGAAGCCGTGCTCGGATTCGCCGGCGTCGTACACCGTCACGATGTTCGGGTGATTGAGCTGCGCGGCGGCCTTGGCCTCGCGCAAGAAGTTCTTCAGCGCGTTCGGATTCCCGCGCAGCCCTTCGGGGAGGACTTTGTAGGCGACCTCGCGCTCGAGCACGGAGTCGCGCGCGAGGTAGACCACGCCCATTCCGCCGCGCCCGAGCTCGCGCACGATCTCGTAGCGCTTCTGCACCGCCGGGATCCCCGAAGGCGACGTCTGCGGCGGCGCAGTCTCCTCGAGCTTCTGCTGCTTCAGGGACGCCTTGCAGCGCTCGAGGCAGGCCGCGACGTCGCTGAAGTGATAGTCGAAGCTGAGGATGCGCTCGTAGATCTCGATCGCGCCCGGCAGGTCTTCCTTGCGCTCGTGCGCGCGTGCGAGCTGATAGAACGCATCGACGTTCCCGCGAGTCACCGAGTCCGAGCCGGCCGCCTCCTCGAACTTCTTCACCGAGAGGCTGTGCATGCCTTTTTCCTGGAACATGCGACCCAGGATCGAGCACGCCTCGCCGTAGCGTGAGTCACTCGCCGGAATCAGCTGCAGCAGGCGGATCGCCGAGTCGCTCTCGTTCAGCTCCGCGAACAGCTTGCCGGCCTCGAACGGGCTGCCCGCCTTCTCGAGCATCTGCGCTTGCTTGTCCTTCTTGCCGACGGCGCCATAGCAGGTCGCGGCGTCGGCGAACTTCTGGCACTGCGCGAAGGCGTCGGCGGCGGGCTCGAGCTGCTCCGCCGCGCGGAACGCTTCGGCCGCCGCGGGAAAGTCCATGGCGCGCGCGTAGGCTTCGCCGGCCTCGCCGAAGCGCGCGAGCTTCCGGTACAGATCGCCGGAGGTCGCGTGCTCGCCGGCCTTGTTCAGATACTCGACGGCCTCGGCGTCCTTGCCCTGGTCGCGGAGAAACTCGCCCATCAGCCGCGCGGCGCCGATCTCGTCGCCGAGGCGCTCGAGCGCCTTCGAGGCAAGATCGCCGCGTTGCACGCGCAGGAACAGCTCCGCGGCGCGTTTGAAGTTGCCCGTCTGATACGCGATTTTCGCCGCGGGCCCGAACGACTCGGAGCGCACCAGAAGGTTCTCCGCCTCGTCGAAGCGCTCCAGCTTGGCCAGGATCTCGGCGGCCTTTCTGGCGATGCCGCGCATCTCCTTGGCCTTCTGGTCACTCTTCGCGCCGGCGACCCCGCCTTCCTCGTTGAACGCCTGAGTCAGGCTCTCGGCCGCGGCCGCCTCCGCTCCGCCTTTCAGGTAGGCCTGCGCGGCGTGTCGGTGGAAGCCGACCTTCGA
Source organism: bacterium (assembly GCA_041498295.1). Lineage (GTDB taxonomy): Bacteria > Myxococcota_A > UBA9160 > SZUA-336 > SZUA-336 > VGRW01. The sequence continues at coordinate 14,725 of JBGQIB010000002.1, forward strand.
GTAGCACTTGCCCGCTTCCTTGAAGTTCTCGGCGCGCTCGAACATCTCGCCGGCGATCGAGAACTTTTCGGCCTCGAGGTAGCACTGACCCGCCTCTTCGTGCTGCCCGATCTGCGCGAAGACCTTCCCGGCCTGCTCGTGCTTGCCGAGCTTCTTGTAGAGCTCGGCTGCCTCGTCGAAGCGGTTCTGGTCGTGGCGGATTTCGGCGGCGCGATGGAAGAGCTCGGCGCGCATGAAGACGTCCGCGGCCTCGTCCTTCATGTTGTGCCCGGCGAGAAACTCGCCGGCGGCCTCGGCGCCCTTGTCCGCTTCGATCTGCGCAGCTTGCTTGAGATACTTCTTGCCCTCTTTGTTCGAGGGCCCGGCCAGCGTTTCTTCTCGCTCCGCGTGCGCGGACTTCTTCGCGTGAGCGGCGGCTTCAGCCTTGGCGGGCGCTTCCTTGCCGGCCTTTGCAGCGGCCTTCGAGCGAGCCGGCTTGCGGCGACGTCCGCGCGGCAGGATCGAGTAGATCAGCAACAGCGCGCCGCCCCCGGCCAGGCCGATGTGCACGGGGCGCGCGCGCAGTGACTCGATCTGACCCGCGAGCACGTCGCCGAGCACGCCGACCGCCCCGCCCTTCGACGCCTGCAAGCGCAGCTGCGCTCTCAGCTCGGCCGAAACCTTGTCGCCGCCGCGCTCGATGAGCGCGCCCGCCACTCCCCCGATGATCAAGGGGATGGCGAGGAGAAACGCGAGTATCCGCAGGCCCGTGCGCACCCGCTAGAGATCGTCCGGAGCTCGAGTCTCGTTGAGCGCGCGCGTGCGCAGCCCGACGGCGAGCGCGGCGCGGCTGACGCGCCTGAGCACGCGTGTCAGAGCAGCTTGTCTTGTCGGTGAGAAGCGGCGTGCGACTCTGCGCCCGGCGTCACACCGAAGTGTCGGTATGCGCGCTCTGTCGCCACCCGCCCGCGCGGCGTGCGATCGAGATAGCCCTCCTGAATCAGAAACGGCTCGTAGATGTCCTCGATCGTGCCGCGGTCCTCGCCGATCGCCGCGGCGAGCGTATCCAAACCGACCGGACCGCCACCGTACTTCTCGATCAGCGCGCGCAGCAGCTGCCGGTCCATGCGATCGAAGCCCGCCTCGTCGACCTCGAGCCGACCCAGCGCGAAGCGCGCCAGCTCGAGCGTGACCGTGCGCGAGCCGTCGACCTCGGCGAAGTCGCGCACGCGGCGCAGGAGCCGGTTCGAGATGCGCGGCGTGCCGCGCGAGCGCGTCGCGATCTCCGCCGCGCCGTCGGGGGCGAGCTCGATGCCGAGAATGCGCGCGCTGCGCGCGAGGATGCGCTCGAGATCGGCCGACGGGTAGTAGTCGAGGCGCGCGATCACGCCGAAGCGATCGCGCAGCGGCGACGTGAGTAGACCGGCGCGCGTGGTCGCGCCGATCAGCGTGAAGCGCGGCAGCTCGATCTTCACCGTCTGCGCGCTCGGCCCCTGCCCGATCACGAGGTCGAGCTTGCCGTCCTCCATCGCGGGATAGAGGATCTCTTCGACGACGGGGCTGAGTCGGTGGATCTCGTCGATGAACAGCACCGCGCCCGGCTCGAGGTTCGTGAGGATCGCCGCGAGGTCGCCGGCGCGTTCGATCACCGGCCCGGCAGTGACTCGCAGCGGCGCCCCCATCTCGCGCGCCACGACGTGCGCGAGCGCCGTCTTGCCGAGGCCGGGGGGGCCGTAGAAGAGCACGTGGTCGAGCGGCTCGCCGCGCTCGCGCGCCGCGCGGATGAACACGCGCAGGTTCTCGCGCAGCCCGTCCTGCCCGACGAACTCGTCGAGCGAGCCGGGGCGGAGCTTCTCCTCGACGCCCCGGTCGAGGTCGGCCGAGTCTCCGCGCAGCGCCTCGCCGCGGCGCTCATCCGACTGCGGCACGCAGCGCCTCCTTGATCAGTGACTCGAGCGCCGGCGACTCGGGCAGAGACTCGAGCGCGCGGCGCACCGCCTTCTCCGCGTGTGCGCGCGGATAGCCGAGGTTCACGAGCGCGCTCTCCGCGGACGCCGACGCGTCGTCGCGCGGCGCGCTCGCGGACTCGGCGGAGACCTCGATGGCGCCAACCCGATCGCGCAGCTCGACGACGATCCGCTCGGCCGTCTTCTTGCCGACGCCGGGAATGCCGACGAGCGCCGCGAGATTCCCCGCGCGCAGCGCCGCGACCAGCTTCTCGACCGGCAGCCCCGACAGGATCGCGAGCGCGAGCTTCGGCCCGACGCCGCTCGCGCCAATCAGGAGCCGAAACAGCGAGCGCTCGAGCTCCGTGCCGAAGCCGAACAAGTGGAACGCATCCTCGCGCACGTGCGTGTGCACGCGCAGGCGCACCAGCTTCCCCTCGTCGGGCAGCTCGAAGAACGTCGACAGGGGCACGCGCAGCTCGTAGCCGACGCCGTGCACGTCGAGCACCACCGCATCGGGGTTCTTCTCCGCGAGCACGCCCTCGAGCCGCGCGATCATAGGCGCCGCTCCGCTTCGAGCGCGCGCCGCGTGTGCGCCAGCGCGCGCCGCGAGAGCCCGTGACAGACGGCGACCGCGAGCGCATCCGCTTCGTCGCTCGCGGGCGCAGCCGCAAGGCCAAGCAGCCGCTGCACCATGCGCATCACCTGCAACTTCTCCGCGCGCCCGTAGCCAGTCACTGCGACCTTCACCTGCGCCGGCGTGTACTCACCGGTCTCGAGCCCCGCGCATGCGCACGCCGCGAGCGCCACGCCCCGCGCGTGACCGAGCACGAGCGCGGAACGCACGTTCTTCGCGCTGAACACCGATTCGAGGGCCGCGGCTTCCGGCGCGAGCTCCGCGATCGCGCGCTCGAGCTCGCGCTGCAGATACGCGAGCCGCTCGCCGAGCGTGTCTCCACGCGCGCGAATCGTGCCACCGCCCAGCCGCCGCAGCGAGCTGCCCTCGACGGACACGACGCCGTAGCCCGTGGCGTTGGAACCCGGATCGATTCCCAGGATCCGCACCCGACCCCCCGGTCGACTGACGACCGTCGCCGAGTGTACCGCAGACATGCGTGCAGGCGAGCTAGCGCGCAAGCGGAACGCGAAGCGTGAAGCGCGCAGTGAGGCGAAGCCGAACGAAGAGCGGGTGGCCGAGCTTCGCTCGGCCGGCCCCCGCTACGGGTTAGAGGACATGCTTTGCATGTCCTCGTCAGACATCTCGAAGTTCGAAAATACTTCTGACACATCCTCGAGCTCGTCGAGCGCTTCGTAAAGCTTCAGCATCTGCTCCGCGTTCTTCCCCGAGAGCTTGACCGTCGAGCTGGGAACCATCGCGAGCTTCGCGCTCGCGGCGGTGAACAACTTCGCCTCGAGGGCCTCCTTCACCGCGGCAAAGTCCTCGATGGCCGTCTGGACCGTGAGCGTCTCACTGTCCTCGACGATGTCCTTCGCGTTTGCCTCGATCGCCGCTTCCATGAGCAGGTCGGCGTCGACGCCAGCGCGGTCGAACTCGAGCACGCCGAGCCGTTCGAACATGAACGCCACGCAGCCGGTCGCTCCGAGGTTCCCGGCGAAACGGCTGAAGATGTTGCGGACCTCGGCGCCGGTGCGGTGGCGGTTGTCGGTGGTGGCGTCGACGATCACTGCGGCGCCGCCGGGGCCGTAGCCCTCGTAGCGAACCTCTTCGTAGTTCTCGCCGGCGAGCTCGCCGGTCCCCTTCTTGATGGCGCGCTCGATGTTGTCGCGCGGCATGTTGACGCTGCGCGCCTTCAGCATCGCGAGGCGCAAGCGCGGATTCGCGTTCGGGTCCCCGCCGCCGATCCCCGCGGCGATGCTGATCTCGCGGATGACCTGCGTGAAGATCTTGCCGCGCTTGGCGTCAGCGGCGCCTTTCTTCCGCTTGATCGTCGCCCATTTCGAGTGACCGGACATTCGCGCGCCTCCTGGGGAATCGGCGAGGGCCTCGGGGATAACACCGTGCCCTGAGCGGGTCAATCGCTTCAGTCGGCTCGGTGGGCTTGCCGATGAAATGCGCACGGTCGCGTGGGACCGGCGGAGCGCGGGTAGGTGCCCGCGCGATCATGGGTCGGAGACTTGAATGAGCAAGGACGTCACGATCGGCATCGATCTCGGCACGAGCAACTCGTGCGTCTGCGCGATGCTCGACGGGAAGCCGACAGTGCTCGGCAACAAGAAGGGCGAACGCGTCATCGCGTCCGTCGTCGCCTTCCATGAAGGCGGCAAAATCGAGGTCGGGAACAGCGCCAAGGCGCGCATCATCCTCGACCCCAAGCACACCGTCTCATCCGCCAAGCGCTTGATCGGCCGCTACTTCTTCAGCGAAGAAGTCCGCAAGGCGCGCGCGGTCTGCAAGTACGAGATCGTGCCCGGCGAGAACCACGGCGTCCGCATTAAGATCCGCGAAGAGGAGTTCTCGCTGCCCGAGATCTCCGCGTTCGTGCTGAAAGAGATGAAGGCGATCGCGGAAGGCGCGCTGGGTCGCCCCGTCTCGGGGGCGGTGATCACCGTGCCCGCCTACTTCAACGACAACCAGCGCCAGGCGACGAAGGACGCGGGCCGCATCGCCGGCCTCGAGGTCCTGCGCATCCTGAACGAGCCGACCGCGGCGGCGCTGTCCTACGGCTACGGCAAGGATCTGCGCCAGAAGGTCGCGATCTACGACCTCGGCGGCGGCACGTTCGACGTCTCGATCCTCGAGATCGGGAAGGACGTCTTCGAGGTGCTCGCCACCGCCGGCGACACGTATCTGGGCGGCGACGACTTCGACGACCGCGTGATCGACCTGCTCGCGGACAAGGTCCAGGCCGAGCACGGCGTGAACGTGCGCACCGATCCCTACTCCTACGCGAAGCTGCGTATGGCGGCGGAGGCTGCGAAGATCGAGCTCGCCGAGCGCGAGGAGTCCCACATCTCGATTCCCGATCTCGCCCAGCACGAGGGGAAGTCGATCGGGGTGCAGTACCGGCTCACGCGCAAGGACTTCGACAAGCTGATCCGCGACCTCATCCTGCGCACCTTCAAGGTGTGCGACGAAGCGCTGCAGCAGGCGAGCCTGACCACGCGCGACTTGAACGGCGTGATCCTCGTCGGTGGCCCCACGCGCCTGCCGTCGATTCGGAACGCGGTGCGCGACTACTTCCAGCGCGAGCCCGAGATCGACATCAACCCCGACGAAGTCGTCGCGATGGGCGCGGCCATCCACGCCGCCTCGCTCGCCGCGCCCGAAGCGGGCAGTTATCTGCTCGACGTCACTCCGCTCACTCTGCGCATGGGCATCGCGGGCGGGCTCTCCGAGCCGATCATCGAGCGCAACAGTCCGGTGCCGATCGATCACATGCGCGTCTTCACCACCGTGCGCGATCACCAACAGACGATCGCCGTGCGTATCTACCAGGGCGAGTCACGCCAGGCCGAGGGAAACACGCTGCTCGGCGAATTCGAGTTCTCCGGCTTCGCGCCCGGACCGCGCGGCGAGGTGAAAATCGAGGTCACGTTCTCGATCAGCACCGAGGGCATCGTGAAGGTGCAGGCACGCGACCCGAAGACCGGCGCCGAGGCCTCGACGACGGTGTCGATGTCGAGCGGTCTCTCCGAGGATCAAATCCAATCGATCATCGCGAAGGGCCGCACGGGCGACGTGGCGGCCGCCGCGCCGAGACCGAAGCGTGCCGGTATCGACAACGCGCCCGAACCGCTCGCCGCGCTCGAGGAGGCCGACGACGGCCTGCTCGACCTGCCAGCGCTCGAAGCGGACGTGCAGGAACTGAGCGAGAAGCCCGACGCCGAGCAGCCACTCTTCGGCCGCGTCGACGGCGACCTCGGCGACGAGCCGCTGGAGCCGACTCGTGACTCGCCCCCACTCGGCGGCACGCGCGTGATCGAGCTCGACGAGACCGCGGAGGAAGCGGAGATCGAGGACGACGACCTGGTCCTCGGCGACGACTGACCGAGGAGCGCGAGAGTGACCGCCTCCGAAACGAATCTCCAGGAGATCAAAGCGCTCGCGCGCGTGATCGACCGAGTCGACTACTACCGGCTGCTGAAGCTCGAGCAGGGCGCGAACGCCGATGCGCTGCGCAGCGCGTATCACGACGCGCGCCGCCGCTTCCATCCCGACGCATACCTCGCTCAGCCCGACGACGTGCGCGACGCGGTCGACGTGATCGCTCGCCGCATCACCGAGGGCTACATGGTGCTGCGTGATCGCACGCGCCGCGCGGCGTACGACTCCGCGCTCTCGAGCGGTCAGCTCCGCTACAACCCGGAGCTCGAGCAGGAGAAGCGCACCGAGGCCGACGCGGCGCGCGGCACCACGCCGAACGGTAAACGCTATTTCACCCTGCACGTCGAAGCCGAGCGCGCGGGAGATCTCGTGAAGGCGCACGCGCACCTGAAGACCGCGGTCACGTTCGAGCCGAAGAACGCCGCGCTGCGGGCCAAGCTCGACGCGGTCGAGGCGCAGCTCAAAGAGATCCGGAAGAAGGCGAAGCCCACGATCGTTTGACCCGCCCATCGGCGGTGGCGCAGAATCGACGCCGTTTTCCTGTCGTCGAGGTGCGTCATGAGCGAGGCTGTCGCGGCTGCGAAGAAGCCGCTTCCCGTAGTTCCTTTTCTGAAAATCCCCGAGAAGGGCGAGCCCTATCTCGAAGGCCTGCGCTGTAGCGCATGTAAAGCCGTGTTCCTCGGAGCACGCGACGTGTGCGCGAAGTGCGGTGCGCGCAAACAGCTCGATCCGCTCCGGCTCTCCAACAAGGGTGAGCTCTACGTGTACTCGATCACGTACCGCTCGTTCCCGGGCGTCGAGACACCCTACGTCTCCGCGGTGGTCGATCTCGACGGCGGCGGAACCGTGAAGGGCAATCTGATCGGCATCGAGCCCGACCCCAAGAAGATCAAGATGGGGATGAGGGTCGACGTCGTCTACCAGGTTGCCCCGCGCAAGGACCGCGAAGGCAACGAGTATCTCACTTACTACTTCCAGCCAGCCAAGAGCTGAGAGGGGGAAACGAGCATGAGCGACGTCTACATCCTCGGCACGGACATGATCAAGTTCGGAAAGTTTCCGGACCGCAGCGTGCCGCAGATCGGCGCTGAAGCCGCCCTGCTCGCGCTCGACGACGCCGGCCTCACGATTCACGACATGGAGGCGCTCTACTGCGGCAACCTGATGCAGGCGAACGCGATGGTCGGCCAGCGCATCCTGCAGCAGATCGGCCAGACCGGAATTCCCGTCGTGAACTGCGCGAACGCGTGCGCGACCGGCGCGACCGCGTTCCGCGAAGGCTGGACCGCGATCAAAGCCGGCCTGTATGACCTCGTGCTGTGCGTCGGCGTGGAGCAGATGGCCGGCGCCGGCTTGCTCGGTGGTGGCGGCGGCAGCGGAAAGGGCATTCCGACCGAGGGCCTGCTCGGCTCGGGCACGATGCCCGCCGTGTTCGCGGAAGCAGGCATGGAGCACGCGCGCAAGTACGGCACCACCTTCGAGCAGTTCGCGAAGGTGTCGGTGAAGAATCACTGGCACTCCACGATGAACCCGAAGGCGCGCTACCAGATCGAGACGCCGCTCGAGGAAGTCATGAACGCCGAGATGATCTCGTACCCGAACACGAAGCTGATGTGCTCGGTGAACGTGGACGGCTCGGCCGCAGCGGTGCTCGCGAGCGAGAAGATGGCCAAGAAGCTCGGGCTGAAGCGCGCGGTGAAGGTGAAAGCGTCGATCCTCACGAGCGATCGCTTCACGCAGCGCGACCTCACCATGCCCGACGTCAACACCTGCACGCGCGAGGCCGCGAAGAAGGCCTACGAGATGTCCGGCGTCGGTCCCGAGGACATCAACCTGATCGAGCTGCACGACTGCTTCGCGACGGCAGAGATCCTCCACTACGAGAACCTCGGCATCTGCAAGGACGGCGAGGCCGGACGCCTGATCGACGAGAAGCAAACGTACCTCGGCGGACGCATCCCGGTGAACGTTTCGGGCGGGCTCCTGTCCAAGGGACATCCGCTCGGCGCGACCGGCATCGCGAACATCTACGAAGTCACCACGCACCTGCGCGGTGAAGCCGGCAAGCGCCAGGTGCAGGACGCGCGGCACGGACTCACTCACGTGATCGGTCTGGGCTCCGCCTGCGCCATCCACGTGCTCGAGAAAGTCAGCGCCTGATCGACTACGCTCGGCTTCGCCTCGCTGCGCGCTCGCTTCGCGAGCTTGCGCGCCGGCCGCGAAGGCGGTTTCGCGTCCGGCGGTCCTACTAACCCGCGGCAGATAGGAGACGGAAATGTCTGACTACACGATGACGATCGATGGGAAGGCCGAGTCCGCTCAGGGGACGTTCGGCGTGATCAATCCCGCGACGGAGGACATCTTCGCGCGTCCGCCCGAGTGCACGCGCGCGCAGCTCGACGCCGCGATGGAGTCGTCGCAGACCGCCTATCGCTCCTGGAGCAAGGACGAAGCGCGCCGGCGCCAGTCACTGCTCGACATCGGCGCCGCGATCCAAGCGCGCGGTGCGGAGATCGCCCCGCTTCTGACTCAGGAGCAGGGCAAGCCCGTCGACAAGGCGATGTACGAGGTGGTCGGCTCCTCGATCTGGTTCCAGTACACCGCCTCGCTGCAGATTCCGATCGAGACAATTCAGGATAACGAGCAGAGCCGGATCGAGATCCACCGCCGCCCGCTCGGCGTCGTGGCGGCCATCACGCCCTGGAACTTCCCGCTCATGCTCGCGGTATGGAAGATCGCGCCGGCGCTGCTCGCCGGAAACACCGTCGTGATCAAGCCCTCGCCATACACACCGCTCACGACCTTGAAGCTCGGGGAGATTCTGCGCAGCGTGCTTCCGCCGGGAGTCGTGAACGTGGTCTCGGGCGGGAACGAGCTCGGCGGTTGGATGACGAGTCACCCGGTGCCGCGCAAGATCTCGTTCACCGGCTCGGTCGCGACCGGCAAGCGGGTCGCGGCGGCGGCGGCACCCGATCTCAAGCGCACCACGCTCGAGCTCGGCGGCAACGACGCGGCGATCGTGCTCGACGACGTCGACGTGAAGTCGACCGCGCAGAAGATCTTCTGGGGCGCGTTCGAGAACTCCGGCCAGATCTGCAGCGCGATCAAGCGCGTGTACGTGCCCGAGAACCTGTACGGCGCGCTCGTCAGCGAGCTGACGGAGATCGCGAAGACGGTGAAGGTCGGGAACGGCCTCGAGGCGGGCATGCAGCTCGGCCCCATCAACAACAAGATGCAGTTCGAGCGCGTGAAGGAGCTGATCGAGGACGCGCGCAAGTCCGGCGCGCGCGTCGTCACCGGCGGCCAGTCGCTCTCCGCGAAGGGCTACTTCATCGCGCCCACGATCGTGTCCGAGATCAGCGACGGCACGCGCCTGGTCGACGAGGAGCAGTTCGGACCCGCGCTGCCGGTGATCCCATACCGCAAGGTCGAGGACGCGATCGAGCGCGCGAACGCGACTCACTACGGGCTCTCGGGCTCGGTGTGGTCGGCGAACGCGGAGAAGGCGGCCGACGTCGCGCGGCAGCTCGAGTGCGGCACGGCCTGGGTGAACCAACACCTGGCGATCGCCCCGAACCTTCCGTTCGGCGGCGCCAAGTGGTCGGGAATCGGCGTCGAGAACGGACCCTGGGGCCTACTCGGCTTCACCGAGATTCAGGTGGTCAACATCTCGAAGGTCTGAAGCCAGTTCGCGCAGGTCAGGAATAGGCCGGGGCTTCGGCGGGCGCCTCCTCGTGGGTCCCTTCTCGCTCGCGGACTCGCTGCGAAACCCACTCGTCGGCATCCCGCCGAAGCCCCGGCCTATTGCTGACTCGAGCACGCGGTCACTCATGTCTAAGTGGGTATCGGCGGTTCTCATTGTTCAACTCGTGCCCGCCCTAGTCGTCCACGCGGACTCTCCCAGCCGTCCAGCGTTCAACTATCTCGTTTGTGCCAGGTCAACTGGTTCTGAAGATTTGGGCAGAAGCCTCCTCGCTCGGGATCTTCTCGACGGTCACCCGATGCAAAGGACCGCATCCGGCTACATCTGGGGACAGCCTCTGGGTTTCGATCCAACGCAGTCCTTGTGCCGATTCCATGATGTCGAGCAGAAGCTTGCGGCTGACTTTCCGATGCCGGCATCGCTGAGCCGCAGCTCGCGCGTCGGCCGGACACCGACGAGTGGGTCTCGCAGCGAGTCCGCGAGCGAGAAGGGACCCTCGAGAAGGCGCCGGCCGGAGCGCGAGCGGCGAGTCACTACGAGGCCGCTCGAGGCTCGTGAAGATCAGCGCGCCTCGTGTGACTCACCGAGGCGCGCTTCTCTTTTCAGCAACCGTAAAAGGCGTCCATGAGCGCCTGCGGGCGCTCGTCGACGGAAATGCTGCTGCTCATGCGGTTGGTGACGTAGCCGAAGCCGACGCGCGCGCTCGGGTCGGCGAAGCCGAGGCCGCCGCCGGCGCCGGGATGCCCGAACGCGGCGGGATTCGGACCGAAGGCGAAGCCGGCGACACCTTGCTGTGTCAGCCAGTAACCCAGCCCCATGCGGATCGGGACACCGAGCAGCGCGTCGGTTCCCTCGACCTCGAGCGCGCGCGCACGTTCGACGCCCGCGGGCGAGAGGACGCACAGGCCGTCGACCTCGCCACCCCGCGCGAGCGCGCCGTAGATGCGCGCAAGCGCCGCTGCGCTGCCATGGCCATTGATCGCGGGTATCTCGGCGCGCCGGTGCGCGGGAGTGTTGTGATCGCCGGTGCCGCTCGGGTTCACGAACGCGAGCATCAGCAGCGGCGGCTCGCCCGGCGACGCGCCGCTGAACGCCTTCGCGACCTCGGGCGGCGGCGCGAGCGGGGTGATGTCGGCGGCGCGCTTCTCCTCTGCGGGGCCGAGGCCGATGTGGAAATCCGCGCCCAGCGGCGCCGCGATCTCCTCGCGGAAGAAGCGGCCGAGGCTTCGGCCGTCGATCCGCCGCACGAGCTCGCCGACGAGCCAGCCGAACGTCATCGGGTGATAGCCGACCGTCCCCGGCTCGATCCACGGCTCGGCGGCAGCGAGCGCGCCACACATCGCGTTCCAGTCGTAGAGTGTCTCGGGCGGGAGCAGAGTCCGGAGCGCCTGCAGCCCCGCGCGGTGGGAGAGCAGCCAGCGCACGGAGATCGCGCCCTTCCCGGCTTGCGCGAACTCGGGCCAGTAGCGCGCGACCGGAACGTCGAGCTCGAGGGCGCCGCGATCCAGCAGCCGGTGCGCGCACAGCGCGGTCATGCCCTTGGTGACCGAGTACACGTGCGAGATCGTGTCGGCGGTCCAGGGGCGGCTGCGCGCGGGATCGGCCCAGCCGGCGAACAGGTCGACGACCGGCTCGCCGTCGACGCTGATCGCGACGGCGGCGCCGATCTCGCTGCCCAAGCGGAACTGCTCGGCGAAGACGTCCCGCACTTTGGCGTAGCGGGGATGGACGCGACCCTGGATCTCGACGGGGGTGGGCACGGGGCTCCTTGGATATTGGATAGATTCACTATCCATAAAGCGGATACTAGACATGTCCGAGGTCCAAGGTCAAATTTCGCGCCATGCGATTGGCCGAGCTCTCCCGGCGCGCGGGCGTCCCGCGCTCCACCATCAAGTTCTACATTCGCGAGGGCGTCCTCTCCGCCGGCGCCACGCACGCGCGGAACCAGGCGAGCTACGGCACGCAGCACCTCGAGCGCCTCGAGCTGATCCGCGCGCTGCGCGACGTGGCGGGCCTGCCGCTCGAGGTCGTGGCCCGAGTCACTGCCGAGCTCGATCGCGGTTGGGAGGGCGATCCGTTCGCCGAGGCGATGTTGGCGATGTACGCCCTGCCCTCGCGCGCCGCAGCGGCGGGCGACGAGCCCGAGCGCAAGCGCGTCGCAAAGGAAGTGCGCGCCTTCCTCCGCGCTCTGCCTTGGACCACCGACAACGAACGTCTCTTCTTCGCCGACGAGATCGCCGCCGCGGTTCTGCAGGTGCGCCGCTACCTGTACGCCGACTTCCCCGTGGCCGGCCTCGCGAAGTACGCCGAGATCGCGTGGCTCCTCTCCGAAGCCGAGTTCGCGCTCGCGCCCGGCGGTCCGGGGGTCCCGATGCGCGCGCGCGGCGACGATCTCGCCGAGCCGACGCGCCGCGCGATCCTCGGCAGCGTGCTCTTCGAGCGCATCTTCGGCGCGCTGCGCCACTGCGCCAACGCGATGCGCTCTACGCGCATCTCCACGGGTGCGGCGGTTCCCCCGGCTGCGCCTCGTCGGCTTACACGGAAACGCGTAGCGCCGCGCAAGAAGGCGAAGCGCTGATCTAAGGGTTCGCGCCGAGCGCCTCCGCGAGCGCCTCCCACGCCAAGGTCGCGCAGCGCTGGCGCGACGGCAGCGACGCGACCCGGCCGAAGGCGCGCAGACGCGGGTCGAGATCCGCGCGCGCCGGCTCCCCGCGCACCACGCGCGCAAGCGCATCGGCGCGCGCCAGCGCAGCGGCCGAAGTCTCTCCGCGCACGAGCTCCGTCATCACGCTGCCCGACGCCACGGCGATCGAGCAACCGCGCGCGCGCGAGGACACGGCCGCGATGCGCCCGCCCTCCAACTCCACCTCGACGTGAACCTGATCACCGCAGATCGGATTCACGGCGCGCGCCTCGGAGGTCGCGTGGGCGAGCGGCGCGCGGTTGCGCGGGTTGCGGTAGTGCTCGAGGACCACGTCGCGGTAGAGCGCCTCGAGCGTGTCGCGCTCGTCCTGCGCTTCGCTCAGGTCGGGCACTTCGCGGACTCGAGCGGCCCCTCGGGCACCTCGACTCCAGCGTCGGTGATCTGCACGCCCTTCACCTCCATCAGCGGCCGGCCGCTCGTCCGCGCCCCCCGCGAGCGCTGGATGATCTCGGCGAAGATCGAGAGCGCAATCTCCTGCGGAGTCACTGCACCGATGTCGAGCCCGGCGGGCGCGGCCACGCGGCGCAGGAGCTCAAGCGGCACGCCGTCCTCGTGCAGTCGCTCGAGCACGAGCGCGCTCCGCTTCCGGCTCGCCACCAGCCCGACGTAGGCCGGCGACTGGCGCAGCACGCGCTGCAGGGCTTCGTAGTCGCTCTTGTGTTGCGTCGCGATCACGACGTAGGTCTGCGCGTCGCACTCCGCCTTCGCGTAGTCGGGATCCTGCATGACGCGCACGTCCGCCTGCGGGAACGCCTCGGGCGTGGCGAGCGCGTCGTTGACGGTCGTGTGAAAGCCGAGCGCGTGCGCGAAGCCGATCAGCGTCTCCGCGATCACGCCGTGACCGAGCACGAGGAGCTTCGGAGCTTGCATCATGGCCTCGATGTAGATCTCCATGTAGCCGCCGCAGGGCATCCCGACGCCGAGCACTTCGTCGTCGAGGTCGAGCCGGATCAGGCGCGAGGACCCTTCCGCCAGCAGCTCGCGCGCCACGTCCCGCACCGTGGACTCTGCGCAGCCGCCGCCGATCCAGCCGAAGACGGTGCGCCCTTGGGCATCGATGATCGACTTCGCGCCCGGCTTCGCCGACGCGCTGCCTTCGATGCGCACCACGGTCGCGACCGCGACGTTCTCGCCCGCGCGCAGCCGCGCATCGAGAACGCTCGCGAATTCCTGGGCCGAGGCGGATCCCATGGAGGCCAGTCTAGACGGAACGGTCAACGTCCGCGACCGCAAGCGAAGCGCGCAGTGAGGCGTAGCCGAACGAAGTAATTTAGGATCGAGGAACGATGCCGGCCAATTTGAAGTGGACTCACGTAGCGGCGGGCGCCGCGCTCGCCGTTGCGCTCATTTGGGCCGCGTTCTCGCTGGCGCCAGCCCAGGCTGCGGATGCGCCGCGCAGCGAGCAGTCACTGCCGCGCTTCGAGGGCCGCACGCTCGATGGCGGGCATGCGGGCACGGACCTGGTGCAGAAGCGGCGCGCGATCCTGCTCGTATTCTCCTCGGCCGATCCCGACGCGGGGCGCGCGGCCGCGCTGCTCGAGGGCATCCGCGCCTCGGCTCAGCGCGCGAACGTCGCGTTGCTCGGCATTACGCGCGACCGGGATCCGGTGCTCGCGAGTCACTTCCTGAAGCTGCACGGCTTCGACTTTCCGGTGATCGTCGATGCCGACGGGGCGATCTCGGCCAAGCTGCGAGTTCCCCCCGGCACCTCCTCGCTGGTCCTGGTCGACGCGCAGGGGTACATCCTCGAGGCGCTCTCGGGCCTCGCCGCGCAGCCGGCGGCCGAGGATGCGGCGCTCGGCGTCGGGCTGCGCCGCGTCCTCGATCTGCCACCCGAAGACACGGCGGCGACCCCGACGTTCGGCGTGCTGCCGGCGGCGCCCCCCTTCGAGGTCACCGACCTCGAAGGCCAGAAGTCGGTGAAGCTCGCGGACTACGCGGGCAAGGTGCTCGTCTTCGTGTTCTTCCTGCCGACCTGCCCGCACTGCCACGAGATGCTCAAGTATCTCGATGCGCTCGCGAAGCAGCTCGCCAACCCCGAGCTCGCGATCGTCGCGGTCTCTGTGTCGGACAAGAAGTACGTGGTCGAGGAAATGGTGAGCGACTTGAAGCTCTCCTTCCCCGCGTACCTCGACCCCTCCGCGAAGGCGCAGGCCGCTTACGGCTTCCAGCGCACCGTGCCCGAGGCGTTCGTGATCGATCGCCAGGGGCGAGTGGTGCAGCGCACCGCGGGCGCATCGCCGCGCATCGAGGCGCTGCTCACGCTGTCCATCAAGCGCGAGCTAGGCGGGCCGAATCCGATTCTGCTCGAGAAGGCGGCGTATTCCGGCGAGGAGTTCTGCTCGGTCTGTCACCGCGAGCAACACGCGACCTGGCTGCTGACGAAGCACGCGTCCGCCTGGGAGACACTCGTCGAGCACGGCAAAGACCGCGACCCCGAGTGTCTCAGGTGTCACACCGTCGGCTTCGGCCAGCCCGGCGGCTTCGATCCGCAGCAGCGGCAGGAGCACTTGCGCGGCGTCCAGTGCGAGAACTGCCACGGCCGCGGGGGGCCGCATCAGTCGCCCGAGTTCACCCAGGCGGGCGACTTCGAGAAGACCTGCCTCGGCTGTCACGACCCGCAGCACTCCCTGCACTTCGTATTCGCGGAGCGCCTACCCCTGGTCTCGCACGCGGCGAACCGCCAGTTCGAGAATCTCTCCGTCGAAGAGCGGCGCAAGCTCGCCGAAAAGCGCGCGAAGCGCGAGCGCCAGTTCTTCGAGCCCAGCGATTTCGTCGGCTCTGCGGCCTGCGCGAGCTGTCACGCGAAGGAGCACGAGCTCTGGTCGAAGTCCGCGCACGCGGGCGCGTTCGCCACGCTCGAGCACAAGAGCGAGGCCAAGAACGCCGATTGCCAGCGCTGTCACACGACCGGCTTCAAGCAGCCCACCGGCTTCCCGAGCGGCGGCACGACACTCGCGGGTGTCGGCTGCGAGAGCTGTCACGGCCCCGGCAAGCGCCACGTCGAGGACAAGGGCGCGACGTCCGGGACGATCCTCGCGCTCACCGACAAGTGCGACAGCTGCGCGATCGCTCTGATCTGCGGCACTTGTCACGACGACGCGAACGACAAGGGCTTCGAGTTCGCGATCGACGCGAAGCTCGCGAAGATCAAGCACGGCTTCCGCGCGAAGAAGATGGCGGCGAAGTGACTCTCGACCCGGAACGAGCCCGAACCTTGGCGGCGATCCGCGACTCACTCCGCGACTTGGTCGCGGACGGCGTGGACTTCGTGCCCAGGGCCGCGGCCATGCGGAGCGTGGCCGCAACCGGGCGGCAGCACGCAGCGCCGCGACCCTCCAGCTCCGCTCCTCCCGCCCCTTCTCCCGCCTTCCGGCCGCGCGTCGCGCCGCTCACGGCCCCGACACAGGTCGCCGACGCGGCGGTCGCGAAGCTGGCGTTGCTCGACGCGATCCGCGCCGAGATCGGCGACTGCCGGCGCTGCGCCTTGTGCGAACGGCGCCGCAGCATCGTCTTCGGTGAGGGGAACCCAGACGCGCGCGTCGTCTTCGTGGGCGAGGGCCCGGGCGAGGAAGAGGACAAGAGCGGCCGGCCGTTCGTCGGGCGCGCGGGGGAGCTGCTCAACAAGATGATCGAGGCCGTCGGCTGGCGACGCGAAGATGTGTACATCTGCAACATCGTGAAGTGTCGCCCGCCCGGGAACCGCGACCCGCAGCCGATCGAGGTCGCGACCTGCGAGCCGTACCTCCATCAGCAGCTCCACGCGCTCGCGCCGGCGGCGATCGTCACGCTCGGAAGGCCCGCGATCTCGGCACTGATCGGCCGACCCGTGGCGATCACGAAGCTGCGTGGCAGCTGGCTCGAGTGGCAGGGCATGCCGGTGATGCCGACGTATCACCCCGCGTATCTGTTGCGGAACTACACGCGAGAGACTCGACAGGCGGTCTGGGACGACCTGCGGGCGGTGCGCGAACGTGTCGAGGGATCGAGTTCGAGCTAGGCGCGCGGCCGCGGCGAGCGGATGGTGCGGCCTCGCCGTCGCGCTGCTCCTGTGCGCGCGCAGCGTCCACGCGGACGAGCTGCGCGTCGGCTTCGGCGTGAAGCCGCTGCCGGCGCGCGTCGGCGAGCCGATGGGCGGCTACGGGGGACTCACTACGCGCCGCGCCGAGGGCGTGCTCGATTCACCCGAAGCGCGCGCGCTCGTGCTCGAGCAGGGCAGCCTGCGGATCGCGATCGTCGTGCTCGACGTCGTGATCGCGCGTCCCAACGTGCGCGACTTGGTGCTCGAGGCAACTCACTCGCTCGACATCGGCTTGCTCATGCTGGTCGCGACTCACACGCACTCCGGTCCCGGCGGGTATCTTCCCGGTTGGTTGCCGGCGCGGCTGACGGCGGGCGAGTACGATCCGGAGATGCCCGCGCGCCTGGCCCGCGCCGCGAGCGAAGCGCTCGAGCGCGCGGTGGCCGATCTCGCGCCCGCGCGACTCGCGAGCGCCGTCGTGCCGCTTCACCTCGCGCGCAACCGCCGCTTCTCCGACGCTGCGGCGGACACGGAGCTCGCGCTCTTGCGCGCGGACTTCGACGACGGTCGGCCGCCCGTCTTGCTCTTCGACTACGGCGCGCACGCGACCCTGCTCTCCGCCGATAACGTCGAGCTCTCGGCAGACTGGCCGGGCGCGGCGCGCGCCGCGCTTCTCGCCGCGGGGTGGCGCGCGGTCTTCGTGCCCGGACCGCTCGGCGATCAAGAGCCGGTCGTCGAGCTCGGCGCGTTTCCGAGCCTCGAGCGCGAGCGCGCGGTCATGAAGGAGTTCGGGCAGACACTGGCGAAGTCAGTCGACTCCGCGGCGCGCGCGCTAGAACCGAAGTCTCTTACGGAGCCGAGCCTGGCCGCGCTCGAGCGCTGGGTCGATACGCCGCCCGCGCAGTTTCGCCGCTTCTGCTCGCTCTGGTGGATCTCGCCGTTCGTGAGCTCGTCACTCGACGCGTTCGTCTCGAAGCGCGTACCCTTCCAGGTCGTGCGCGTGGGCGACGCGGAGCTCGTCGCGGTGCCGGCCGAGCCGATCGCGGTCGTCGGTGCGGAGCTGCGCATGCGCGTGCCCTCGGGCCGCCACCGCTTCGTGGTCGCGCACGCGAACGACTGGCTCGGCTACGTGGTCGACGGGCCGACTTATACGCGCGGAGGCTACGAGTCCTGTCTGTGTCTGTTCGGTCCGCGCAGCGCCGCCTGGCTCGTGGACTCCGCGGCAGAGACTCTGCGCGAGCTCGACGCGCGCCCGCCCGGGAGCGCGCCGTGACGCGCGCGCTCTGCGGAATCGCGCTTCATCCCGCGGGTCACACGCTCTCGCCGGTATTACACGAAACTGCGTACGCCGCGCTCGGCCTGGACGCCTCCTTCAGCGTCCACGACGTCGCGCCCCCGGGATTCGGCGCGCTGCTCACGGAGCTGCGCGCGCGCGGACTGACACAGCTCTGTGTCTCGCTCCCGCACAAGGAGTCAGCGCTGCAGCTCGCCGACCGCGTCTCGGAGGCGGCCCGCGCGATCGGCGCGGCGAATACGCTGACCGCCATCGGCGGCGCCCTGGTCGCCGACAACACCGACTGGATCGGCGTCACGGCCGCACTCGAGCCGTACGGCCCGTGGACGAGCCGGCGCGCGACGGTGCTGGGCGCGGGCGGCGCCGCGCGCGCGGTCGTGTTCGCGCTGCGCCGTTTCGAGATGGACGTGTGCATCGTGAATCGCACGCGCGCGCGCGCGGAACGCGTCGCCGCCGATCTCGGCGCGCACGTCGGCTCGCTCGACGAGCCGTGGGATCTGCTCGTGAACGCGACCTCGCTCGGCATGTCACCGGATGCCGACTCGACGCCGGCTCCCGCCGCGAGTCTGCGTCCGGGAGCGCTCGTGTTCGACACGGTGTATCGGCCGCTCGAGACACGCCTCTTGCGCGAGGCGCGCGCTCGCGGCTGCCGGGTCCAAGACGGACTCGAGATGCTCGTGCATCAAGCGGTCGAGCAGATCCGCCTGTGGAGCGGGAAGCGCGCGGACCCGGCCCGGCTGCGCCGCGCCGCGCTCGACGCGCTAGGCTCCGCGCCACGATGACTGAATCGACGCTCGAATGGGACACGCCGATGTACCGCCTCGCGGTCGCGCAGCTCGACCAGACCGCGGCGCTGATGCAGCTCGACGAGAACATCTGGGAGCGGCTGCGCACCCCGCAGCGCTCGTTGATCGTCTCGTTTCCGTTTCGCCGCGACGACTACAAGACCGTCGACACCGTCTACGGGTACCGCGTGCAGCACGTGCTCACGATGGGGCCGACGAAGGGCGGCGTGCGCTACGACGACGACGTGCATCTCGGCGAAGTCACTGCGCTCGCGATCTGGATGTCATGGAAGTGCGCGCTGATCGGCCTGCCCTTCGGCGGCGCGAAGGGCGGCGTGCGCATCGATCCGACGCGTCTCTCGCGCACCGAGCTGCAGCGCATCACGCGCCGCTACACGATGGAGATCATCGAGATGATCGGCCCCGATCGGGACATTCCGGCGCCCGACATGGGAACCGACGAGCAGACCATGGCCTGGATGATGGACACGTACTCCGGGCAGAAGGGCTACGCCGTGCCCGGCGTCGTCACCGGGAAGCCGGTCGAGATCGGCGGCTCACTCGGCCGGCGCGAGGCAACCGGCCGCGGTGTAGTCACCTGTGTCACCGAGGCGTGTCACCACCTGCGCATGCAGATCCAGGGCGCGCGCATCGCCGTGCAGGGCTACGGCAACGTGGGAGCAAACGCGGCGCGCCTCGGGAGCGCCGCAGGCGCGCGCGTGATTGCGGTCTCCGACGTGAAGGGCGGCATTCACGACGCGCGCGGGCTCGATCTGACCAAGGTCGATCAGTGGGTGAAGGAGCATCGCTTCCTCGAGGGCTTCCCGGGTGCGGAGTCAGTCACGAACGCGGAGCTGCTCGAGCTCGACTGCGACGTGCTGATCCCCGCGGCGCTGCAGAATCAGATCACCGAGAGGAACGCCGGCCGCATCCGCGCACGGCTGGTCGTCGAGGGCGCGAACGGGCCGACCTCGCTCGAGGCCGACTCCATCCTTCGCGAGCGCGGCATCTTCGTCGTGCCCGACATCCTCGCGAACGCCGGCGGAGTCACGGTCTCGTACTTCGAGTGGGTGCAGGACGCGCAGCAGCTCTTCTGGACCGAGGACGAGGTCAACGAGCGACTCACGAAGATCATGTCGCGCGCCTTCCGCGAGCTGCTCGCGTTCGCGCTCGAGAAGAAGGTCGATCTGCGCACCGCCTTGCTCTGGCGCGGCATCGGACGAGTGGCGGCCGCGAAGCGCCTGCGTGGAGTCTTTCCCTAGGAAGCACGTCCGTCGACGTGGGCAGCGTCGTCCAGCTGAGCGCCACCGTGGTATCCAGCGCAGCCCTCGGTTTCCTCTACGGCACGCACTTCGACTGGCGAGGCCGAATCGACTGGGTCGCGTGGGGCACACTCGGATCGGTCGCAGTAGTCATCGTGGCTGTAGTGCCGATTTTCAGCGAGCAGCAGCGCCGACGCCGGCAGACTCGTGCTGCTCGCGACCATGTGTCGGCACTGCTCATTCAGATCGAGAGCCTCCTCGGCCTCAAGGTGACCGTGCCTATCCTAGGAGCGATCAGTCCGACCGAGGCCGCACCAATCCATGAGCTATTCGCTCTCATTCGCCAGCTCGGGCTCCTCGACGAACCTGAGTCTCGCCATGTGATCGTTGCGGCGGGCAAAGCCCGGATGCTCGTTCTTCTTGCAGCGGATCCGATGCCGAACCAACAGGGTCAGGACTTTCAGAGTGCGAACACAAAGGTGACTCGCGCGCGCGAGGTAGTCGATGCTCGGATTCGGCCCTCCGAACGCGAAGCATAGGTCGCTGCCACGCGCTGCATCTGATAGGCCGCCGCCCAGCGGCCCATTGGCACCGTCGGCGCAGCTGAGGGCCGAAGCGTTAGACGGCTCAGTACTCCGGACACCAGAGATCTGCGGGACGAGTGACTCCGGCGGGTTCGGAACGGGAGGGCGATCTCGCGGCCGGTCTCCCAGGTCACCGAGCGCCTTCTCTGCCGCCCGCCTCGAGTGAGTCGAAGAGTGCGATGGACGTCGAAAGCTTCCATGCTTCCCTAAGATCTCCCGGCGGTGCTACGCTGCTAAGAAGCGACTCACGGGGAGCCGCTCACTCCACTGTTGGCGGACAGGAACACGTGTGGAAGAGTGGCAGAGACGAGAACTCGACCGACTCGCCGCCGCTGGTTACCTACCGACAATTCAAGAGCTCGCGAAGAGCCATTCTGCTCCCTTCTGGTGGCACGACGCGAGACGCGCAATCGGAACGCACATCGAGCACAACGGCACAGTCTCTTTTGTTCGGACAGACACAGACCTCCTCGGTGTCTCCTGCGCCCACGTTCACGAAGGATGGCTTAGGGACAAAGCGGCCAATCCGGACCTCGTATGCCAGGTAGGTGGAATCACTTTCGATCCCTCTAGGCACTTGATCGACATTGACGAGCGCCTCGACCTGGCGACGTATGGCCTATCGGATGTTGTGGTCAACGGGTCGCGGTCAGTAGTCCATTCGCCGTCATGCTGGCCACCCGCTGACATTGATGAAGGCGGCTTGGTGATCCTCGGCGGTTGGCCAGGCCTCTTACGACAAGAGAAGCTGGGTAGAACAGACTTCTACTTCTCGTCGTTCATCAGCCGAGTTGACCAGGCTTCGTCTGAGCATCTCGCGGTTCATCTCAACATCACCGAAGCACATGGACCCGCAGGATTGCTGATACCGGAGAGCCCGGACCTCGGTGGCGCGAGCGGCGGCCCCGTGTTCCGGATACGCGAGGAACCTCTCGTCATGTTGGAGCTCGTCGGAGTCATCTACCAATACAGCGCGGCCTTCGAGCTCGTCCGCGCGCGACGCGCTTCGAGCATAAGCTCGAACGGGACACTGATTCGCTAGGCGCCCGCCCGCCGCTCATCCAGGCGTTGCAGCTGACGCGCCACAGGCCGACGGCGTTGGTGGTACTCTTGGCATCACCATCGGGCGCGTGGTTGAGTCTTGCGGCGAATTGCCGCGCAGCTGACCGCCGATCGGCTAGCCGGGCGGCTTCGGCGGACGCCACAGGTCGACGGGAAGAGTGACTCCCGTAGGACGGAACGGCAGCGCGATCTCGCGGCCGCCCTGCCCGGCCGAGGCGTAGGCGGCGAGCAGGATCTCGAGCACGGCGCGCCCGTCCTCGCCAGTCTCCTCGACTTTGGCCCCGCCGACGCCCGCGATGAAGTGCGCGAGCTCGCCGACGTAGCCGTGCTCGAGCAGTGGATCGACGGTCGGGCGAGTCACTGCGCCGGCGCGTTTCGTCAGACTCAGGCCCGTTTCGCCCATGAGATCGAGAAACAAGCGTCCCTCGGTGCCGTGTATCTCGAGCGTGCTCTGCATGCCCGTGGTCACGGCCCACGAGCTCTCCGAGACGAGGGTGACTCCGCTCGCGAGCTCGAGCCGCACCTCGGCGTCGTCATCGAGATCGGTCTTGTCGCCGTGCAGCACCGTCGCGAGTCGCGCCGAGACCGCGCGCACCGCGGGCCGATCGAACACGAAGCGCAGCGCCTCGATCCCGTGACAGCCCATGTCCATGAGCGCGCCACCGCCGGCCTCGGTGCGGTCGAAGAACCACGGTGAGTACGGCCCGCCGTGTTTCTCGACCTGCCGCGCCCAGAGGACGCGCCCGACCACGCCCTCGCGCACGAGCTCGCGCGCGCGCCGATAAAGCGGAGCGAAGCAGAGATTCTCGGCGTAGCCGAGCGTGACACCGTGGCGTGTCGCCGCGGCGCAGAGTGCGTCCGCTTCGTCGAGCGTAAGACACAGCGGCTTCTCGACGACCACGTGCTTGCCCACCTCGAGCGCCGCCAGTGCGTGCGCCGCGTGCAGCCGATTCGGCGAGTTCACGCACACGAGCCGCACGTTCGGGTCAGCTAGCAGCGCCGGCAGCTCGTCGAACGTGAACGGCTTCGCGCTCGCAAAGCCACTCGTCAGCTTCTCCGCCGCCGCGCGCGTGCGCGAAGCGACTGCCGCCAGATACGCGCCGCCCGCTCGCGCGAGCGCCGCGAGGTACACTCGCGAGATCCAGCCCGCGCCCAGCAGCGCAATTCCGGGCAGCTCTCCTGTCAGAGCTTCAAGAGCTGCGCGACGCGCTCCCGGTGCTCCGAGGGATCGCCGTAGGTGACTTCGATCGCCTTCGCGCGCTTGAAGTACAGGTGGCAGTCGTACTCCCACGTGAAGCCGACGCCGCCGTGAATCTGGATGTTCTCGGCGGACGTAGCACGGTACGCGTCGCTCGTGTACGCCTTGGCCATCGAGGCGGCGAGCTCCGCCTCGGCGGTCTTCTCGGCCACCGCCCAGGCGGCGTAGTAAGTGATCGACTTCGAGGACTCGACCTGAATCAACATGTCGGCGCACTTGTGCTTGATCGCCTGGTTCACGCCGATCGGCTTGCCGAACTGCACCCGCTCCTTCGCGTACTTCACCGAGTCCTCGAGCACCTTCTGCGCGCCGCCCAGGGCCTCGGCCGCGAGGTGCACGAGCGCGTGATTGCGCACCGTCCGCCACGTCGCCCAGCCGGATTCGGGCGCGCCCAAGAGCTGCGCGGGCGTGCTCGCGAACTTCACCTCCGCGATGCGCCGCGTCTGATCCATCGAGAGCAGCGGCGTGATGGTCATGCCGGGCGCGCCCCGCTCCACGGTGAACAGCGCGATGCCCGCCTCGCCGGGACCGCCGGCACGCGCCGCGACCACGATCAGGTCGGCGTTCTGCGCGTCCGGAACGAACAGCTTTGTGCCGGTGAGCGCGAAGCCCGCGCCCTGCTTCTCGGCGCGCGTCGCGAGCTCATAGGGATTCTCGTTGCCCGAGTCCTCGGTGATCGCGAAGCTCGCGATCTTCCGGCCCGCCGCGATGGCGGGCAGGAATTCCTTCTTCTGCGTCTCGGTGCCGCCGTGCAGAATCGCGAGGGCGCCCTGGAAGCTGGCAAAGAAGGGCGACGGCGTGAGCGCGCGGCCGAGCTCCTCCGCGATCACGATCTCGTCGACGAGAGTGAGACCGGCGCCGCCGTACTCCTCGGGGAGCAGCAGCCCGAGCCAGCCGAGCTCGGCCATCTTGGCGTACACAGCGGGTTTGAAGCCGCGCGGATCGTCCATCAGCTCGCGCACCGCGCTCATGGGGAGCTCTTTGGCGAGAAACTCACGGGCGCTGTTGCGCAGCAGCTCTTGTTCTTCCGAGAAGCCGAAGTTCACGGCGGCGATTCTATCCCTCTGTTTTTTCGAGGGTCAAACCCGCCGATTGCGAGCTTCGAAGCGCCTAGCGTAGGGTGGCGTCCGACATGGCGTTGACGGCCGATCTGCAGAGACATCTCACATGAGCGCCAAGATCGAGGCGCAGCGCGTCTGCAAGCGCTTTGGCTCCGTGGTGGCGCTCGACGAGCTGTCGCTCGAGATCGCGCCCGGGGAGGTGTTTGGGCTCATCGGACCGAATGGCGCGGGCAAGACGACTTTCCTGCGCATCCTGACCGGCTACTGGCTCGCGTCGGACGGCGACGTGTTCGTCGACGGCCTCTCGGTCACGCGCGAGCGCTTCCGCGTGCAGGCGCGGCTCGGCTACGCGTGCGAGCAGCCGAAGCTGTACGCGGATCACCGGGTCGACACGTTTCTCAAAATGATGGGCGAGCTGCGCGGTCTCTCGGGCGCGCGGCTGCGCGCAGCGACGGCGCTCGCGGTCGAGCGACTCGGGCTCGAGTCCGTCTTGAAGCGACGCATCGGCGTGCTGTCGAAGGGCTTCCGGCAGCGCGTCGCGCTCGCGCAGGCACTGCTGCACGAGCCCGCGTTGCTGGTGGTCGACGAGCCCACCGTCGGCCTCGACCCCGCGCAGCAGATCGAGCTGCGCCGCATCCTCGCCGGCTTCCGCGGGCAGCACACGGTGATCCTGAGCACGCACCAGCTGCACGAGGCCGAGATGCTCTGCGACCGCGTCGCCCTACTGGATCGCGGGCGGCTAGCCGCCCTTGCGACCGCGGATGAGATCCGCTCTGGCGGGAGCCTCGAAGCGCTGTTCCTAGCCAAGGTCGGGAGCCACGCCGGAGTCGCGCCGTGACTCGGCGGCTGTGGGCGCTCGCGCGCAAGGAGCTGCGGCAGCTGTTCGCGTCGCCGATCGCGTACGTGGTGCTCACGGTGTACGTCGCGCTCACGGGTATCTACTTCTTCCAGCACCTGGTCAGCTACAACCAGCTGCTCTTCGTGTACCAGTCCGAAGGGATGACCGCGGGCGGCTTCGATCAGGGCACGGTGCCGAGTCAGATCAACGTGTTGAACGAAGTCTTCGTACCCTCGGCGGAGGACTTCGGCCTCTTCCTGCTCGTCGTGCTACCGCTGGTGACGATGCGCGTGTTCTCGGAAGAGCGCGCGAACGGCACCGACGAGCTGCTGCTCACGAGCGGATTGCGGCCGTACGAAGTCGCGCTCGCGAAGCACGGAGTCACTTACCTGTTCGTCATGCTGCTCTTGCTCGGCAGCGCGATCTACCCCGCGGTGGTGGTGCTGCGCGGCGGGCTCGGCTTCGAGCATCTCGTCGCGCTCTACTCGGGGCAGCTCTTCTACGGCTGTGCGGTCGCGTCGATTGGACTCGCATGCTCGTCGTTCACGTCGAGTCAGATCGTCGCCGCGGTGCTCGGCTACGCGATCCCGTTCGTGCTGCTCGACTTCGCGTGGCTCTCGAACACGGTGTCGGAGCACACGGCCGCGATCCTGCGCGAGGCCGCCCTGCTCTCGCACTACGGCTCGTTCGCGCGCGGCGTGATCGAGCTGCGCAACGTGGTGTACTTCGCGGGCATCACTGCGCTGGGCTGGCTCGCTTCGGTCGCGTCGCTCGAGCTTTCGCGGGCGCGCTAGATGGCTTTCCTGCCCGCCGCCGGCCTCGTGATGATCCTCGTCGGCGTGGGGTCGTACTACGCGACCCGCTCGCTGCACGGCCTCTCGGCATTCTCGAGCGCGAACCTCGCGCTCGGCCTGCTGCTGGTCGTGATCGGCGCGATCGCGCAGGCGCGCCGCTTCCGCGGCTTCTCGGGCACGGAGTCGCGGCGCGTGGTGCTGCGCTGGACGGCGATCCTGGTCGGCGCGTTGGCGCTCCTGGTCGGCGTCGACGTCTGGGCGAGCGCACTCACTGCGCGCATCGATCTCACCATCGATCGCCTGTACACGCTCTCGGAGCAGACGGTCGCGCTGTGCCGCGACCTGGAGCAGAGGCACGGCCCGCCCGTGCAGCTCGTGTTCTTCGAGGACGCGCTGCTCGCGAAGGACGTTCGGCTGCTGGTCGACGCCTACACAGATTCGTGTTCCCCGGTCGAAGTGCGCGACGCGAGCCGGCGCGAGCCACCCCAGGCCGCGCGCGACATCTATACGACCACCGCGACGACGGTGATCGCCTGCCGCGGCGACGTCTGCGATCCGGTCGGCTACCCGTCGGAGCGCAACATCACGAGCGCGATCGCGCGGCTCGCACGCGAGCACGCGATTCGCGTGTACTTCACGATCGGGCACGGCGAGATCGACCTCGCGAGCGAGGCGGACACCGGTTACTCCGGCGTCGCGGCGCTGCTGCGCGACCAGGGGTTCGACCCGCAGGCGTTCGTCGGCCCCGCCTCGTCGGACGTTCCGGAGGACGCCGACCTGGTGGTCGTCGCGGCGCCCGAGCGCGACCTGATGCCCGAGGAGCTCGCGGTGCTCGACCGCTATCTCACGCGCGGCGGCCGCATGCTGGTGCTCGCTGACGCGGGCCAGCGTTCGAACTTCTACAGGGAGTTCCTGCCGAAGTGGGGTTTCTCGCTCGAGGACGCCGTCGTTCTGGACCGCGCCTCGAGCCCGCTCTTGAAAGACCCCAAGCCGGTGAACCTGCTCGTGCACCTGTTCGCGCCTTACAACCCGGTGACGCGCAATCTGTCGCAACGCACGATGGTCTTGTTGCCGCGCGCGCGTCCCGTCGCGCTCGGGCGCAAGCCGCAGCCCGACGACAAGCTCGACCGCGCGGCGTTCGCGAGTCAGCGGGCGTGGCTCTCTCACGACGTGCCGCGCGCGCTCGCGGGCATCGAGAACTCGCCGCCCGACGGCGCGGATTCGCAGGAGATCTCGGTCGTCGCCACCGGCCGCTACCCGCGCGGCGGCGACGAGGACAAGGCGCAGCACGAGGCGCGCATCGTCGTGATCGGCAACCGCGACTTCGCCTCGAACCGACTGCTCGAGGCGCTCTACAACCGCGATCTGCTCTTGAACGCAGTCCGCTGGCTCGGCAACGACGAGCAGCACATTGCCATGTCCGACAAAGCCTGGACCCCGAACCAGGACCCGCTGACCCTGCAGCAGACGGTCGCGTACTTCTACTTCCTCGCCTTCGCGCTGCCCGAGTCGCTGTTGCTGCTGGGAATTTTTGCTTGGTGGCGGCTGCGCGCCTGATCTAAGCTCCGCGCGATGAAGACTCGCGCGCTCGCCGTTCTGTGTGTCTGGTTCGTCGCCTCGCTGGCCGGCTGCTCCAAGCAGGCCGAGAAGGATCTCGCCGAGATCCGCGCGAAGCAGGACGAGATTCTCGCAAAGCTCGGCTCGATCGAGGAAGGGCAGAAGAAGCTCGCCAGCGCGCAGCGACCGCAGGGCCCGGCGTCCGAGGACTTCGACAAGGTCTACGCGATCGGCATCGACACATCGCCGGTGCGCGGCGACGCGAACGGACCGGTCACGATCGTCGAGTTCTCCGACTTCCAGTGCCCGTTCTGCGCGCGCGCGGCGCCGCTGCTCGAGGAGGTTCTGAAGAAGTACCCGAAGGGCGTGCGCTTCGTGTACAAGCAATTCCCGCTGCCGATGCATCCGGTGGCCCGGGCCGCGGCCCACTGGTCGATGGCGGCGCAGGAGCAGGGGAAGTTCTGGGAGATGCACGACGTGCTGGTGCAGAACCAGCCGACGCTCGACGCGGCGAAGGCCGAGGCCTACGCGAAGCAGGCGGGCCTCGACGTGAAGCGCTTCAAGAGCGACCTCGAGAAGAACAGCGCGGCCTACGACAAGCGCATCGACGCGGAGATACAGCTCGGCACCACCGTGGACGTGCGCGGCACGCCGACGCTCTTCATCGGCGGCAAGAAGGTGCGCACGCGCACGCTCGATGGCATGAGCGCGATGATCGACGGCGAGCTCGCGAAGCCGCCGAGCTGATCCGCGCCTAACTCGCCTTCACGAGCTCCGCTTCGAACGCGCGAATGCGCGCCGCGTTCGCGCCGAGGTCGCTCTGGCCGACGCGCGAGCGCGAGCGCAGATCGACGCGCGAGCCCGCGCCGTCTGGCCGCACGCGAATCACGATGTCGTCGACGAAGTGAAAGAGCTTCGAGGTCGCGATCGCCTCGATGCGTCCGCTCTCTAGGTCGGCATTCGTCACGTTCCAGCCGGGCAGCTTCTCCGCCACCGCCTTGGCGCGCGCGAACGCTTGTTCCGGCGGCACGTCGAGAACGACGGGCGCGATGTCCGGGTAGCCGCTCTTCTGCAGCCCCTCGACGACCTCGCGCTGCTCGGCCGGCGGGTCCTGATTCGATGATGCAGCAGCTACATCGGGCGTGAACTCAATCCGATCCGCGAGGTCGGTGGAGATGTCGTGGATGGCCGGGACCTTCGACAGGCTGGCCAGCGCGAGTACTGGCAGGCCAACCAGCAGGGGCACGATCGCGGCGCGCACAGCGCGCGGGCGCCACGGCTTGTTGGCCACGGTTGCGTACGCGGAAGCGGCGGCCAGCCCGATCCCGAACACGACTCCGACGAGAACCGCGAGCAGCACCAAGCTGAAACCCACGAGACCGGGCAAGACGTGAAAGAACGCCAACAGCGGACCGAGGATCAGCAGAGACACGATGACGAACGTCGGCGCGGACCAGAGTCGCTCCATGGGACTTCCCTCCTGGCTCGCGATTGTACCGTGCGGCAAGCTGGACGGTGGAGATCCGTCCCTGAAGTGACCCACGATCACAAGCACGCGCACGGCTCGGACTCGCTCGCGCTGTGGCGCGCGTTCGCGCTGACGGCGGTGGTGCTCGTGGTCGAGGCCGTGGGCGGGTGGCTCACGGGCTCGGTCGCGCTGCTCGCGGACGCAGGTCACATGCTCACGGACGCCGGTGCCCTGGGGATCGCGCTGTTCGCCGCGTGGGCGGCGAATCAACCGCGCGGCCGTCGACACAGTTTTGGGTACGGCAGAGCCGAGGTCTTGGCGGCGCTGCTGAACGGGCTCCTGCTCGGGGGCGTGTCGGTCGGCATCGCAGTCGAGTCGTTCACGCGGCTCGGCTCACCCCACGACGTGCACGCGGCCACGATGTTGGCAATCGCCGCGCTCGGCCTCGCCGCCAATCTGGTTTCCGGTTCGCTCCTGTTGCGCGGCGCGCGCACCAGCTTGAACGTGCGCGCCGCGCTGGTTCACGTCGGTGGCGACGCGCTCGGCTCCGTCGCGGCCATGGCCGCGGCCGCCGCGATCCTGGCGTTCGGCTGGGACAAGGCGGACGCGATCGCGGGTCTGGCGATCGCGCTGCTCCTGGTCGTCTCTGCGCTGCGCCTGATCCGCGACTCCGTCGACATCCTGCTCGAGGGCGCACCGCGGCACCTCGACCTCGACGAGATCGCCGAGTGCGTCCGCGCCGTACCCGGCGTGGCGCGCATCCACGATCTGCACATCTGGACGGTCGCCAGCGGCTTCCCGGCCATGAGCGCGCACGTCGACCTCCAGCATGGCGCGGATCCAGAGGCGGTCCGGCGCGCCGTTCACCGCCTGCTTCACCAGGAATACGAGGTTGCGCACACGACAATTCAGACGGAGTCTGCGCCGCCCCTGCTGCAGGTCGACGGTCCGCGGCTATAATGCCGCCGCTCGATGTCCAAAAAAGATCTGATCACAGTCAGCGGTGCGATCGCGAAAATCCTCGGCGGCGGGCGCTATCTCGTCCGGCTCGAGAACGGCAGCGAGATCACCGCGCAGCTCTCGGGCCGCATGCGGCGCTTCCACATCCGCGTGATCCAGGGCGATCGCGTGCAATGCGGCGTGTCCCCGTACGACCCATCGCACGGGTTCATCACGTACCGCGAGCCGCCCGGCGGCGCGCCCCGCCCCGAAGGCGCGCCCGGCAGCCCCGCGAAGACCTAGGCGGTCGCGCGCAGCGCGCGGCCGATCTTCTTCCGCCCGCGGTTGAGCTCGGACAGCTCGACCATCGCCGCGTCGGCGACTTCCTGCCCGACGACCTCGTCGCGCTCGCGCGCGAGCTCGTCCATGTCGACCCACAGCGCGTAGGTCGAGCGCGTGCGCTCGGTGATGATCCCGGCCTTGAACAGGGTCTTGATCAGGACGCGGAAGATGTTGGTGCTGCGGGTCATCGCGGAGCGGCGGTCGGCGTCCGTGAACGCCTCGAGCACGGCGCTGCGCACCCACTGCCAGTCGAGGCCGAAGCGCGTGTAGATGTGCTGCTTCTGCTCCGAGTTCACGAGGTTGAAGAGCAGCGTCTGGAAACACTTCGCGGCCCACGCCTCGACCCGCTCGTGCTCCTCCTCGCTGAGCTTCGGCACGGTGCGCTCGGCCCAGATCTTCCCGAAGCGGTGGTGAAACGCTTCGTCGGTCATGACGAGCTGCACGGTGCGGCGCAGCAGCGGATCTTCGGTGAGCGAGTGAATCGTCGCGAAGGCGCCCATCGCGAGCCCTTCGACGAGCATCTGCATGCCGACCAGCTTCTTGTACACCTCGGGCGCGAGCACGAGCTCGTTCAAGAGACTGCCGAGCGTGTTCCCGACGGGAAGCGGCGTGCCCCAGCGCGCCTGCACGTAGCGCGAGAACGCGGTCACGTGGCGCGCCTCCTCGCGCGCCTGATTCGCGGCATATTCCTGAGCGCCCGGATCGCGCAGGATCTGACACAGCGAGACGGAGAGCGAGAGCGCGCCCTGCTCGCCGTGAAGGATCGACGAGAGCGCGAAGCGCGTGCTCTCGTTCGCGAGCTCGATCTGCTGCTGGTTCGTCAATCGATCCGCGACCGCGCAGTTCAGCTCGACGGTGAACTCGCGCGGCATGAGCAGTCGCTCGCGCACGTCGAAGGGCGTCGAGAAGTCGACGTACGCGGGGTCCAGCGGATCCCAGAAGTGGTCCTCGGTGGCCGAGATGATCTGGTCGAAGGCGTCGCTGCGTTCGCCGTAGCGCTCGACCTCGATCATCGAGAGAAAGTCGTCGCGCTCGACGGTGTTGTACGCGGCGTTGTGCGTGATGTGACTCGACGGGTTCATGGCGGCCCTCCTCGGATGCCCGAGAGTTGGAGATCGACCAAGGTCTCGAGAACCACGGCGCGCGGCGCGCGCCCCGGAGTTTCCGCCCACCAGGTGACGACGCGCGCCCACATGCCGACGATCGCTTGGGCCATCACCGCGGGGTGTGGGCCGGCCTTTCCCTTGCCGCGCTGCGCGCTGATCTCGCGCTCCAGGCGCGCGACCAGTTGGTCGAGCGCGTCCGCGCCGACGCCTAGCGCCTCGGCACCGCGCCCGAACGCCAGGCGCACGAGCTCGCCGTGCTGCTCGGCGAAAGAGAGCAGCACCTCTGCGCGCGCGCGCGCCGCCGCTTCCGGGCGCTCGCGCAGCGGATGCACGGCGCTCTCGAGGCGCGACTCGAGCTCCGCGACCGCCTCGAAGACGAGCTCGCGGAACAGCTCTTCCTTGTCGCGGAAGTGCAGGTAGAACGTGCCCGCGGCGACTCCGGCCGCGTCCGCGATGTCGTGGCTGGTGACCGAATGCAGCCCGCGCGCGGCGAGCAGCTTCTGTCCGCTCGCGCGCAGCCGCGCGCGCGTCGCCGCGCGGGCGCGCTCCGCCGCGCGGCCGCCACGTGAATCCGCCGCGCGACCGCTGCCCTGGGCGCGACCGCCCGTCGCCGACGCGCGGCGCGGGCTGCGACTGCGCGATCGACTGACAGCCATGTCAGTGGATGACATTACCGTCAGTCGCCTCCCGGGGTCAAGCCGGTGCTAGAGTCGGCGCGTGTCCGGGGAAGCGAACAAAGCCGTCGCCCGGCGCTACTTCCAGGCGATCGAGGCCGCCGACTACGCGGCGATCGAAGGCCTGCTCGCCGACGAAGTTCGCTTCCGGCTCCCGCCCTCGGTTCCCGATTTTGCTCCGCTCGCGAACCGGCACGACGTGTTGGGCAACCGGGGCCGCGCGAAGGCGAGCGCCGCGGACTACGAGAATCACTACCACTTCCCGTTCGTGATTCGCGCTCGGAAGATCGCCGCGTTCCACGAGCACCTCGACGCGCTGTACGCGGTTCGCGCGCTCTTCGAGCCGGCCGGGATCGTCGCGCCCGAGGACGTGACCTGGCTGCCCGAAGCGAGCGGGTCGGGCTGACTCGATGCGCGTCGCGATCGTCGGCGCGGGTCCGGCTGGCGCGGCGCTCGCGTTCATGCTCGCGCGCCGCGGCATCGCGGTGACTCTGGTCGAGCGGCAGAGCGACTTCGCGCGCGAGTTCCGCGGCGAGGGCCTCATGCCGGGCGGCGTGGAGGCGCTCGCTCAAATGGGGCTCGGCGCCGATCTCGAGTCACTTCCGCAGGCGCGCATCGAGGCGCTGGACGTCTACCTGAACCGACGCCACCGGCTACACATCGATGCGTCGGCGCTTCCGCCGGAAACTCCCCTGCCCCGATTCGTGTCGCAGCCGGCGCTGCTGGAGATGCTCGTGGCGCAGGCGGGGAAGTACGCGGGCTTCGAGCTGCTGCGCGGTGCGAGCGTGCGCGACCTGATGCACGGCGCGGGGCGAGTCACCGGCCTGCGCGTCGACGGGGCGGGCGGAACGCGCGAGCTGCCCGCCGACTTCGTGATCGGCTGCGACGGCCGCGCGTCGCTCGTTCGCAAGCGCGCGAATCTGGAACGCCCGCGCGAAGCGCAGGGGTTCGACGTCGTCTGGTGCAAGCTGCCGCTGCCGCCCTTCATGCGCGGGCGCCTGCGCGGCTGCGTCGGTCGCGGCCACCTCGCGATCGTCTTCGAGGCGCCCGACGGCCTGCTTCAGCTCGGCTGGGCGATCGACAAAGGAACCTACGGCGACATTCGCCGCGCCGGAATCGAGCACTGGATCGAGGAGCTCGCAGCGACCGTGCCCGACGACCTCGCGGGCTGGATCCGC
This sequence comes from bacterium, assembly GCA_041498295.1. GTDB lineage: Bacteria > Myxococcota_A > UBA9160 > SZUA-336 > SZUA-336 > VGRW01. The sequence goes on from JBGQIB010000002.1 coordinate 47,349, forward strand.
GGGCACGCGCGCGAGGTGAGTCAGCCATTCGTGCTCGACGTCGTCTGCGATCACCTCGACGTGTGGAGCGCCCCGGGTGTGCTCTTGCTCGGCGACGCGGCGCACCCGATGTCGCCGGTCGGCGCGCAGGGCATCAACATCGCACTGCGCGACGCGGTGGTCGCCGCGAATCACTTGGGCCCCGCCCTGCTGCGCGGCGACACGCCCGACGAGCTCGACCGCGAGGCGCGGCGCATCAGCGAAGAGCGCTTGCCCGAGGTGAAGGAGATTCAGGCGCTGCAGAGGGGCGCGCCGGCCGTGCTGTTCCAGCGCACGCTCGGCGCACGCCTGCTGATGGGCATCGTCGTGCCGTTCGCGCTGCGCACGGGCCTCGCGCGCCTCGCCGTCGCGCGCGTCTTCCCGCGCTTCGCGCGCGGGACCCGAGCCGTCCGCCTGGAGTTTTGAGCTCGCGGCCGCCCTCAGTCGCCGCGGGCGACGAAAGCGGGGGTCGTGATGCGCGTGGGCACGCCGATGCGCTTCTGGCCGGCGCGCTCGACGAGCGCCCAGTCGATGCGCTTCGCCTGTTTGCCGGCGGCGCGCGTCACCAGCTCGCGCAGCCCCGTGGCCGGGCGCACGGCAGCGAGCTTGCCGTTCTCGTCGAGCTCGAGTGACTGGTCTTGGTCGGGATTCACTTCGAGGTAGAGCTCGCCCGCGATCCAGCCGAGCTTCACCGGCTCGTTCACGACGCGCACCGGCGTGCCGAGCGCGACGCTCGCGTAGAGCGCCGCGATGTCGTCCGGGTAGAGGCGAATGCAGCCACGGCTCGAGTGCCGCCCCACGCCGGCCGGCAAGTTCGTGCCGTGGATCAGATAGGACGGCCAGCCGAGATACAGCGCGTACTCGCCCAGCGGGTTCGCGGGCCCGGGCGGAATCGCGTTCGCCAAGGTCGGGTCGTCACGGTGGGCCGATTCGCCGGGCACCCAGGTGGGCTTTTCTTTCTTCGCCTTCACCATGGTGACACCGAGCGGTGTCGCGTAGCCGTCCTTCGCGATGCCGATCGGATAGGCGCGCGGGGCTCCGCCCTTCGCGAAGTAGTAAAGGTGCAGGTCGCCGGTGTTCACGACGATGCCCTCGCGCTTCCCGCTCGGCAGAAGGCGCGCCGCCGGCACGGTGAGCCGCCTCTCGCCCGGCAGCCAAGGGTCGACGCCGGGGTTCGCGGCGAGCAGCTCCACGTAGCCGACACCGAGCTCGGGCGCGAGATCGATCAGCGTGTCTTCCGCGCGTGTCTCGCGAAACGAGAGCTTGCCGACCAGGTCGGGCGATGCGGGCGGGCGCTCGAGCAAGTAGTGCGGCGGCTCCGGCGCGCGCGCGCACGCCCAGACGAACAAGAGCACGAGCGCCGCGCTAGCGACGGATCTCGATCGGTGTTCCGTCATCCACGAGCTCCCAGATCTCGTCCATCTCGTCGTCGCTCACGGCGATGCAGCCGTTCGTCCAGTCGTAGTCACTCTGCACGCCGCCTACCCAGTGCGCGCCGCTCGGCAGGCCGTGAATCATTACGCCGCTGCCCACATCCAGTCCCGCGCGGTGCGCGAACTCGAGGTCGCGCTCGTTCGGATACGAGACGTGGATCGCGCGGTGGAACTTGCTGTCGTCGATTCGCCAGTCGAGCTGGTAGCGCCCCTCCGGCGTGCGCCCGTCGCCGTGGTTCCGCTTCGGCCCGCTCGGATTGCGCCCGAGCGCGACCTCGTATTCGCGCAGCACGTGGGCGCCCCGCAAGAGCAGCATGCGCCGCGCGCCTTTCAACACGAGGACGAAGTCCGCTTTGCCGAGCGGCTCCGCTTGCTTCTCGGTTGGCTCAGGCGCGGCCAGGTCGCCCGCGCGGACCGAATCTGATTCGGCGCTACTTGTGGAGCGAGCGCTGGAAGATTCGGTCGCTTTTCTCGCTGGCTTTGCGCGCTTCCTCCGCGGCGGCGTCGGCGGCCGCGCGGGCGGCGGCGGCATCCGCGGCCGCTGCCGTTGCCTTCGCATTCGCCTCGTTCGCGACGCGAAGCGCTTCCTTGGACTCGCTGCGCGCGGCGTCAATGTCTCCGCTCGTGGCGCAGCCCGAAGCCACGAGACCCAAAATCAGGGACGCCGTCACGACGCCCTTCGCTGCCCACCGATTCATGCGAACTCCTTCTTCCACGGGCGACGCTACGGAATCGCAGCGCGTTCACTCTGTGACCGGGCGCACTCTATCGCAGGAGTTGACGCGAAAGCTGGGCGAGGCTCCAATTCCCCGGCATGAAATCGCCCTCGCCCTCCGTGCTGCTGGTCTGCGGAAGTCCGAACGACCTCGACCTCGTGCTCGATTGCGAGGATGCCCTCGGCGAGCTCGAGATCGGCTCGCTGGTGCGCGTGCTCTCCTCGCACCGCACGCCGGACGAAGCGGCCGACGCGGTGAAGAACGCCGAGAAGGAGGGCTTCCGGGTCGTGATCGCGTTCGCGGGAATGTCCGCGGCGCTTGCCGGCGTGTCCGCCGCGCACACCTTGTTGCCCGTGATCGGCGTGCCGGTCGCCGGCGGCGCGCTCGGCGGCATCGACGCCGCGCTCGCGACCCTGCAGATGCCGCCGGGCACGCCGGTCGCCGCGGTCGCGGTGAACGGCGCGCGCAACGCGGCGCTGCTCGCGGCCCGCATGCTCGCGCTCTCCGACACCGAACTGCGTCAGCGCCTTGCGCGCCGCGCGGCCGAGGACAAGCAGCGCTACGCGCCCGAGGCGATCGAAGCCGAGCTCGCGAAGCGGCGCAAGGCGCGGAAGAAGAAGCCGTAGCGCCGTTTCACACGTCTTCGAGGTCGAGCAGCTCGTCGATCGTCTGGCGGCGGCGGATCTCGCGCACGTGGCCGCCGTCGAGTAGCAGCTCGGGCAGATGCGGGCGCGAGTTGTAGTTGCTGGCCTGCGACGCCGCGTAGGCGCCCGCGTCGTGCAGGACGACGAAGTCAGCCACGGCTGCGGCGGGCAGATCGCGAGTCACGACGACGCCGCCCTCTTCCTGCGTGAACACGTCCCCCGACTCACAGAGCGGTCCCGCGACGACGGTGGGCTCGAGCGCGCCGCTCGCCATTTCGCCACGCGCGCGCACGACGGAGATCTCGTGGTAGCTGCCGTACATCGCCGGGCGCATCAGGTCGTTGAAGCCGGCGTCGACCAGCAGGAAGCGCGTGCCGTCCATGCGCTTCGCCGCGAGCACGCTCGACACGAGCACGCCCGACTCTGCGACGAGGAAGCGCCCGGGCTCGATCTCGAGTGACACGCGGTGACCGAGCGCGGCCTCGATCTCGCGCCGCGCCCCGTGCCACAGGGAGTGCAGCGCGGCCGTGTCGAACTGCGGCTCGCCGGGACGATACGGGATCGGCAGGCCGCCGCCACCGGAGATCGCGCGCAGGTCGAGACCGAGCGCGCGCACCTGCGCGACCATCGCGTCGCACACGCGCCGCAGGTGCTCGAAGTCCGCGCCCGAGCCGATGTGCATGTGCAGCCCGACCAGGTCGAGCCGGTATTTCTCGACGAGCCGCAACGCCTCGTCGAGATTCGCATGCCAAATGCCGTGCTTGCTCCACGGGCCGCCGGTGTTCGTCTTGCGGCTATGGCCGTGACCGAAGCCCGGGTTCACGCGCAGCCAGACGCGGTGCCCGGCCTTGCGTTGCCCGACCTGCTCGAGCATGTCGGCCGAGCCCGCGTTCACCGGCACGTCGAGCGCGATGACACGGTCCAGTGTCGCCGCATCGATGACGTCGGCGGTGAACACGACTCCGGCCGGCTGGCCGGCGCCCGTGTAGCCCGCGCGCAGCGCGCGTTCGAGCTCTCCCCCCGAGACCGCGTCGACGAGCGCGCCTTCCGCCTTCATCAGGCGCAGCACGTGGATGTTCGAGAGCGCCTTCTGCGCGAAGCGAATCACGTCGAAGGCGCGCAGCTTCGCGAGCTGCGCGCGGATCACGGCCGCGTCGTACAGGAAGAACGGCGTTCCGTACTCGCGCGCGAGCCGGACGCAGAGCTCGGGGTCGATGCGCTTCTCGGTCATGCAGCGCCATTCTACAAATTCGCCGCGTTCGCGACGCCTCCACGGCGCCGGCCGCGCCGCGCCTGGTACACGGCTTGCTTCTCAGTCCGCCGGAGGCCCGGAGATGAAGCCACTCGTCCTTGCAGCGGTGATCTTGCTCGGTTTCGCGGCGTGCGCGCACGACGCCACCCAGGAGGAGACCGAGGGCGACTTCGCGCAGAACGCGGCCAGCGTCGGCATGCTCGAGGGGCAACTCGCGGCCGGCGCGCTCAGTCACGCGGTCCGCGAGGACGTGCGCGAGTTCGCGTACGGCATGATCGACGACCACCGGCGAGCCTACCGCGGGCTGGAGAAGGCCGCGGAGCAGGCGGGCCTCGAGCTGCCCAACGGCATGATCTTGGAGCACCAAGAGGCCTACATCCGCCTCACGGCTCTGCGCGGCGAAGAGTTCGACCGCGCCTACCTGCAGGCCACGATCGAGGCGCAAGAGCAGGCGATTGCCGCGTGCAAGACCGAGGTCGCGCGCTCGCACTCCGACGTCGGGAAGTGGGCCGCGGAGACGTTGCCGACCCTCGAGAAACACCTGGCGCGCGCGCGCGACCTGGCCGCGCGCGCAGCCACGGTCGCTTCGACGCTGCCCGAGCGCTGACTCGCTCGCGAACCGGCGCGGTGTCATGATGGCGCCGTGATGCCCGGCCCCACCGTCGCCGAACTCGACCGCGCCAGCTGGCTGCATCCGTTCAGCTCGCTCGCCGACCAGGCCACGCGCGATCCGCTCGTGATCACGGAAGCGCGCGGCACGCGTGTGCGCGATGCGTCGGGGCGCGAATACCTCGACGCGATGGCGGGCCTGTGGTGCGTGAACGCCGGCTTCGGCCGGCACGAGATCGCGGAAGCGATGGCCGAGCAAGCGGGCCGGCTCCCGTACTACCACGGATTCGCGGGCGCGGTGAACGAGCCCGCAGTGCGACTCGCCGCGAAGCTACTCGAGCTCGCGCCCGTGCCGATGGCGCGCGTGTTCTTCGCGAGCTCCGGCTCGGAGGCGAACGACACGCAGATCAAGCTGATCTGGCACTACAACAACCTGCGCGGGAAGCCAGCGAAGAAGAAGCTGCTCGCGCGGCGGCGGGGCTATCACGGCTCGACCGTGGCGGCCGCATCTCTCACGGGTCTCCCGTACGTGCACGCCGGTTTCGATCTTCCACTCGCCGGCTTCTCGCACGTGTCACCCGCCCATTGGCCGAGCGAGGCACTCCGCGGTGAGAGCGAGGCTGCGTACGCGGAGCGACTCGCGCGCGAGCTCGAAGAGACGATCCTGCGCGAGGGACCGGATACCGTGGCCGGCTTCTTTGCCGAGCCAGTGATGGGCGCGGGGGGCGTGCTGGTCCCGCCGGCGACTTACTTCGCGAAGATCCAACCCGTGCTGCGGCGCCACGATGTGCTGCTGGTCGCCGACGAAGTGATCTGCGGCTTCGGCCGGACCGGGCGCTGGTTCGGCTCGCAGCGCTTCGGCATCGCGCCGGATCTGGTCACGGTCGCGAAGGGACTCACCAGCGGCTACGCGCCGCTGTCTGCCTGTCTCGTCTCGGAACCGATCGTCGAGGTGTTGCGCGCGGCGTCGCGCGACGTCGGCGCGTTCAATCACGGCTACACGTACTCGGGTCACCCGGTCGCGGCCGCCGCGGCGCTCGCGAACCTCGCGATCTTCGAGCGCGAGCGGCTCGTCGAGCGCGCGGATCGCATCGGCGCGCTGCTGCAGCGGCGGCTCCGCGAGACCTGCGCCGCGCACCCGAAGGTTCGCGACGTGCGCGGCGTCGGCATGATCGCGGCAGTCGAGCCGCGCGATCCCGACGACGCGAAGCGCTTGCAGGCGCTGCTCTTCGCCGACGGCGTGCTCACGCGCGCGGTCGGCGGAGCCGTGGCGATGTCGCCGCCGCTGATCCTCGACGAGGCCGAGGTCGACGAGCTCGTCGGCGCGCTGCAGCGCGCGCTCGAGAAGCTGGCCTAGCGCGCGCCATGAAGCCCGCATACGAGTCACTCGACGAGGTCCTCGAAACGCTCGCGCCCTTCGGCCCCGACCTGCGCAACGGGAACACGAGTCACGCGCCCATGGCGGTCGAGGCGCTGTGCGCGCTCGGCCGAGACGATGCCGTGGTCCCCTGGCTCGATCGCTACCGCGCGGAGCTGTTGCCAATGCCGGCGCGGCGCGAGCGGATCAGCGCCGAGAACTGGCGCGGCGCGCTCGCGCGCCCCGAGCGCGCCGGTGACTGGAGCGCGTTCTTCGCGGAGGAGCTACTCGGCGCGGCCTGGCGCGAGGTGCTCGACCGCTGGATCGGCCGGCTCGCTCCCGCCCTCTGCGCTTCGGCCACGCACGGCGTGATTCGCGTGGGTCACGCGGTGCGCGCGCTCGCGCTCGCGGAGTCATCCGCGCGCCTCCGCGAGCTCGCCGACGCGCTCGCGTCTTGGGCGTTCGCCTATCAGGAGCTGCCGACGGCGGCGCGCTCGGACGGCGGCACCCAGTCTGATGGACGGGCGCTGGCTGCGCGGTCCGATGAACGCGCGCTGGCTGCGCGGTCCGATGAACGCGCGCTGGCTGCGCGGTCCGATGAACGCGCGCTGGCTGCGCGCTTAGCCATTCATCAGGTGCCGATCGTCCCGAAGGAGCGGCGGCGCTTCTCGGGCACGATCGTATCGTCGCTCGAAGCGCTCGACCAATTCCCCGAGTTCGCACCCGCGATCGACTTGCTCGAGATCGGCGCCGATCCCGCCGCGCAGCTCGCCGAGCTGACCCAAGTATTCGCGCGCGTCTACGTCGCGAACGCGCACGACACACTGACCTCGATCGTCTTCATCCACGGCATCACGAGCGCGACGGCTCTGGGTCACCTGCTCCCGCACCTCTCGCCCTCGAATCAGCGCGCCGGAATGCGCTTCGCGTGGCAGGCCGGCGCCGCGTTGTACGCGGCGTTCGGCACCCTCCCCGAACCCGCGCGCGAGGTCGAGCCTCCGCGCGATTCACCCGCCACGCTCGTGGAGCGCGCCGTCGCGCACGGCGACGAGCACGCGATCAAGCTCGCCGAGGCCTGTCTCGCGCGGAACGCGATCCGGCCCGATCCGGCCTATCTCGCCGCGATCGAGAGCGCGCTGCAGCTCCTGCCGCCCGCCCACCACTGACTCGTTCGGTGATACAATCGGCCGGTGAGACTGCCTTCCCTGGTTGCGATCGGCCTCCTCTCACTCGCGGGCTTTGCGCGGGCCCAGGGCACCGAGCCGAGCGCGCCGACCTGCGCGGTGGCGCGCGACCCGCAGTGGATCTCGCCCGCGGGCGTCCTGCACGTGCTCGATGGTGCAGGGTCGGCCATACCGCGCCGGAGTCTCTCCACGGGAGCGGCCATTGCTCCCCTCGCGATCGGCCGCGGCGCACTGGCCTTCGCGTACTTCCCGGCGCGCGACGCGCTTGTGATCGAGCACTCGGATCCGCCGCGCCTGAGCCTGCGGCCGCTCTCGCCGCGCGCACCTGAGCAGCCCTTCGCTGCGCTCTAGGGTGCGCCCTGCGGGCTGGCCGCGACCAACGAATATGTCATCGCCTGCGTCGATCACAATCACTATGTCGTCTTCAACTCGACGGGAAGTCTAGTCAGCGAGGCCGACGTCGGGGGCGTGTCGGCGACGACTCACAGCTGGGACGGCATGGCGTGGGACGGTGAGACACGCACGCTGTACGCAACGCGAACCCAGGGGACGTTTCTCGGCGCGATCGCCCTGCCCGTCACACCCCAACGAGTCGGTCGACAGTGACTCCGACCGCGTCTGCGACGAGAGCGACGCATTCCCGTTCGATCCCCTCGAGAAGAGCGACACCGACGGCGACCAGATCGGCGACGTCGGCGACGCGTTCCCCGCCGACGCGTCGCAATCGATCCAGCCATTCGGCCAACCGATCGGGACAATCGCCATCGCGGTCACGCGACGCGCCAGACTCTCTGGGTTCGCGCCCGGCGCGGTCGCTTCTTCGCAGTTCCTGACGCTCTTCGACGACGACCGCTTCAAGATGTGCGCCGTTCCGAACTGCGTCACCGGAACCTTCGCATTCGCACGCGGGAACAAGCTCGCGCTCCACCTCGACATCGCGTCGCTCAGTCAGCTCGAACGCGAGTTTTCGGCCGAGGCCGCGGAGATCGTCGCGAACGACGACGCAGATCCGCCCTCGCCCGCGCTGACCTTCTACCCGAAGTCCGTCTCCTTCGACGGAGTCGCGAAGCTGACGAAGAAGGGGGGCACTCTGGCCCTGCGCGTCCGCTTCGGATTCAAGCGCGCCACGCGCGGAGCGCGCGGCTCATTGGGTGCCTTCGTGTACCGCGCGAAGGGCACACCGGCGCAGTGAGCGCCCTTCCCCGTTCGGGGACCGAATCGGCGCGCGAGCAGCCCGACTTACTCGACGAGCGCGAAGGCCGCCATGACGGCGATGCCGGCCACGATGAGGCTGGCTTGAGCGAGCAACCCCCGTAGAGTCCGGTCGTGCTGTAGCTCGGGGATGAGGTCGGCGGCGGCAATGTAGACGAATCCGCCGGCGGTCACCGGAACGAGGATTTCGCCGACGATGGGCCCCGCCGCCGCTCCGACCAGAAGCGTCAAAACGGCTCCGAGGATGGCGACGCTCGCCGACGCGAGGTTCAGCACCACGGCTTCGCGCACGGAAAGCCCGCTGTGAATGAGCACTCCGAAGTCGCCGAGTTCCTGCGGGATCTCGTGCAAGACCACCGCGATCGTCGTGGAGAAGCCGAGCTCCGGCGACACCAGGTAGCTCGCAGCGATGAGCGCGCCGTCGATGAAGTTGTGAACGGCGTCGCCGAAGAGGTTGATGGCCGCGAGTTCCGGCCGGCGATTCTCCTCGGGATGGTAGTAGTCGTGCAACGGGCCGTGTCGATGTCGCAGGAGTTTCTCCACCACGAAGAACGTCACCATGCCGCCGAGAACGAGGAGAGGAGGCTCGAGGCGCGGCGCGCCAGTCACAGCGAGTGCCTCCGGAATGAGATGAATGAACGCGTCGCCGAGCAAGGTCCCCACGGCGAGGCTCACGAGAAGCTCGGCCACCCGTCTCATGCGCGCCGGGCTCGCGGACACGGTCGTGAGGCCCACGAGCGATACCAGACTGACTCCCACGACGCTGAGCATGCTGAGAATCCAGGTCGTCATCTAACTCGGTCCACCACCCCAGTCGGCAGTCGACGGGCCCCGTAGCTCGCGGCTTCGCGCGGAGGCTTCGCGCGGAGTCGCGAACGGTTCAGGATCGCGGGAGAGGCTCGGAGGCGGCGCTACTCTTTCATCTGCTCCGCGAGATAGCGCTCGGCGCCGATCGTCTCGATGATGCCGAGCTGCGCCTCGTGCCAGTCGACGGACTCCTCTTCGCCCTTCAGGAGGTGCTCGAGGATCTCGCGCGTGCCGGCGTCGTTCTTGGTGCCCGCGAGCGCGATCGCCTCGTTGTACCGCTTGACCGCGTCGAGCTCCATCGCGAGGTCGAGCTTGAACTGCTCGACCACGCTCTCGCCGAGGCGCACGGGCATGTAGCGCTGCATGTTCGGCAAGCCGTCGAGGAAGAGGATGCGCTCGATGACTTTGTCGGCGTGCTTCATCTCGTCGATGGATTCGTCGTAGTTGTGCTTGTAGAGGCGCTTGAAGCCCCAGTTCTGGCACATCTTGGCGTGGACGTAGTACTGGTTGATGCCGGTCAGCTCCGCCGTCAGGATGCCGTTCAGGGCCTCGATCACTTGAGCATCGCCGCGCATCTCGCCTCCTCCGCGCCCGCGGGGACGCGCGGCCATCATCTCGGAGGTGCACGTGCGCCGCAAGCCGCTTCTCGCACAACTCGAGAGCTATCTCGCGCGGCACCCGGACGAGCGCCTCGCGCTCGACCACGTGCGCCAGTTCGTGCGCGCGAACTCGGACTGCTTCGAGCGCAGCTGCCCCGACGGTCACGTCACCGGCTCGGCGTGGATCCTCTCGCACGACCGCTCGCAGTTCCTGCTGACCCATCACAAGAAGCTCGGGCGCTGGCTGCAGCTGGGCGGGCACGCGGATGGGAACCCGGATCCGGCAGACGTGGCGCTGCGCGAGGCGCGCGAGGAGTCGGGGATGACGGACTTCGAGCTCGCCGTGCTCGGCCCCGAGCGCCTGCCCTTCGACGTCGACGTACACGTGATTCCTGCGACGGACGGCGAGCCCGCGCACCTGCACTACGACGTGCGCTACCTGCTCGTCGCCGCCCCGGGTCAAGAGCTGTGCATCTCGAGTGAGTCGTACGATCTGCGCTGGTTCCCGTGCGCGCGGGCGCTCGACGTGCTCGACGAGGAGAGTCAGTGGCGCATGGCGCGCAAGGCGAGCATCTGGCTGCGCGGCGGCGCTAGCTGATGCGCTCCGTGCCAGCGGAAGCCGGCACGTCGGGACGGCACGCGAAGCGCAGGCGCGGCAGAGTCACGTCGCAGAGCGCGACAAATGCCGCGACCGGGTACGCGAGCGTCGCCCCGGGAATGCCGAAGGCGTCCGCGGCGAAGTGAATCAGTCTCGGCTCGGCGCGCTCCGCGCGCGTCACGTGAACTTCCGTGTCGACCTGCAGCAGACGCAGGCCCTTCGCCGTCTCGGCCGCGTGCATGCTCGAGAAGAACTGGACGTCACCCGGCGCGAGCGGCAGCGGACCGCGGGCGGTGACGTCGAGCGCGCTCGCGCCGTCGACGTCGACCCCGCCCTCGACCCGGTCGTAGAAGCGATCGAGCCGGATGCGCGCGCGCCGCGCGCCGAAGCCGAAGCGCTCGTTCAGCGCGGCGCGCGCGAGCTCACCGTCGGCGAAGCTCGCGACCAGGAGCTGCCGCGGGCGCACGCCGCTGCGACACGAGAGACGCAGCTGCGCGAGCGCGAAACGGCCGAGCGGACCGGCGTCGGCGCGCCACAGCGCGAGCACCGCGAGCACGGGCAGGGTCGGGTGCAGCGCCGGCGGGAAGAACGACTCGGGCGCGCCACCGCCGAGCTCGTAAGTCACTTGTAGGAGCTCGACACCGGGAAGTGTCAGCGCCGGCGCATCGAAGCTCGCGAGCTTCCCCGCGCTGCGCGCGAGCGCGTCGAGGTCGCGCGTTCCCGCGAGCACTACGGACCGCCCTGCTTGCGAAAGCGCGGCATCACCTCGCGCGCAAACAGGCGCAGGCTCGCGAGCACCTTCTCCTGTGGAATCACTTCCAGCGCGTTCTATAGGAAGTTCACGCCGTCGACGCCGATCGACTCCCACTCCTTGATCGCGCGCACGATGCGCTCGGGGTCGCCGATCGCCATGCCCTCGGGCACGCCGCTCGCGTCGCCCGGGCTGCCTTCCCGACGCACGGGCGCGGGCGCCAGATTCGCGAGTGACCCGTAGGCGCGCGTCGGGTACGCCTCGCGCGTGAACAGGAGCTGCGCGTTCTCCTGCCCGAAGAGCCCGAGCATGCCGAGCCCCGTACGCGCCGCCTCGTTCGCGTCTTCGTGGCAGTAGAGAAAGTTCAAGGTCGCGACCTGTGAGTTCAGCGCGCCGATCGGCGTGCAATTCGCGATGCGGCGCCGGTACTCGGCGGTGCGCCGCTCCTGCTCCTTGAAGCTCGCGGCCGCGACGCCGAGACAGCCGATGCCGCGCTCGGCCGCGTCGAGCTCCGTGCCCGGCGAAGTCACCGTGACCCAGAGCGGCGGATGCGGCTGCTGCACCGGCTTGGGGAGGATCGCGCGCTCGGGCACCGAGAACGACGTGCCCTGCCACGAGAAGCGCTCCTGGGTCCACATTCTCGGCAGCGCGCGAATCGTCTCGTCCCAAGTCTGCTTCGTCGTGTCGGGGTCGATCTCGAAGCCGCCGAGCTCGCTCCACGTCGACGAGCGCGCGGTGCCGAGCTCGAGTCTCCCGCCGGAGAGGATGTCGAGCACGGCGGCCCGCTCGGCGATTCGAACCGGGTGATTCATCGCGGGCACGCAGACCACTGCGCCGTGCCCGACACGGATCTGTTTCGTCTGCATCGCGCACGCGGTGAGAAACAGCTCGGGCGCGGAGCAGTGCGAGTACTCCTCGAGGAAGTGGTGCTCGACGGCCCAGACGGTGTCGAAGCCGAGCTCGTCGGCGAGGCGCACCTGCGCGAGTGCGTTCTCGTAGACCGCGCGCTCGACTCCCGGTGCGAACGGCCGCGGCACGGACAGCTCGTAGAAGATCCCGAAACGCATCAAAGCAATCGTAGCAGGACGTGCCATTACATGATTTGACCGTCAACGCCGATCGATGTAATATCGCCACGATGATCCCGAGCCCCAAGAGCGCGCTCCTCGACCTGCTGCAGACGACGCGCGGTCGTTCCCTGCCCGTGCGCGCCCTGCTCGAGGCCGGGGCGCTCTTCGGGCTGCAGGAAAACGGCATGCGCGTCGCGCTCGCGCGGCTGGTCGCGCGCGGCTTGGTCGAGCGCGATGGGCCTGGGCGATATCGACTCGCGGCAGGCGCGCAGCCGATCTAGCGGCGTGTCGGCGGCTGGACGAGCGCGGACCAACGCGCGGTTCGCTGGGATGGCGCTTGGATCGGCGTGCTCACACAGGGGCGCGCGAACGGCGACCGCGCGACACGCCGCGGTGACGCGCGCGCCCTCGCCTTCCTCGGCTTCGCGCGGCTCGCGCCGGGTCTCTGGATCCGCCCCGACAATTTGCGCGGCGGAGTCGAGGCCACGCGCGAGGCGCTGCACGAGCTCGGGCTCGACCCACACGTTTCGGTGTTGCGCCTCTCGGAGCTCGACCCGAAGACCGAGATGCGCGCGCGCCGGCTCTGGGACGCGGACTCACTCGTCGCCGCGCAGCGCCAGGCGCGCGAAGCGCTCGAGCGCAGCGCGGCGAAGCTCGCGCGACTCTCGCCCAGCGCGGCGATGGTCGAGACGTTTCTGGTCGGCGGCCGGGCGATTCGCCAGATCGCCCTGGACCCGTGTCTGCCCGAAGCGATCGCGCCCGAGAAGGAGCGACGCGCGCTGCTCGCGGCCATGCGGGAGTACGACCGCGCCGGGCGCGCCTGCTGGCGGGACTTCATGCGCGCGCACGACGCGCCACACCGCGCGGCGCCCGCGAACCTCGCGGGCTTGTCGGGCGAAGCGCGCGCCGCCGCAATGGGGAGTCTGTCATGAGCTCGAGCCCGGAGACCTGGGAAGCCTGGAACTGGCGCGAGGCGCTGTCGGTCGAGGAGCGGCGCGAGCTGCTCGAGGTCGACGACCTACACGGCTTCGCGTCGATCGCGCTGAATTGGGCGCTGGTGTTCGGCGCGATGGCGCTGGTCGCGTGGGCGCCGAATCCAGTCACGATCATCTTCGCGCTGTTCGTGATCGGCGCACGCCAGCTCGGCTTCGCGATCCTCATGCACGAGGCCGCGCACCGCTCGCTCTTCGGCACGCGCTGGCTCAATGACTGGGCCGGTAACTGGCTCGCCGCGTACCCGGTCTGGGCCGAGGTCGCGCCGTATCGCCGCTATCACCTGGTCCATCACGCGAAGACCGGCAGCGCGGGAGACCCGGACCTCGGCCTCATCACGCCATTCCCGATCACGCGCGCGAGCTTCGCGCGAAAAGTGTTTCGCGATCTCTCGGGGCAAACCGGCGGGAAGCAGGCCAAGGCCGTATTTCTGCGGGACATCGGCTGGGGCGCGGGCCGCTCACAACGCGATCTCGGCATGAACCGCGGAGAACAGCCGGACATCGGCTGGCGCAAGCTCGCGCCCGTCGTGCTCACAAACGCGGTGCTCCTCGGCATCCTGACGCTCGCCGGTCACCCCGCGCTCTATCTCCTCTGGGTCGCGTCCTGGCTCACGACTTACCGGCTCGTGACTCGCATCCGCTCGATCGCCGAGCACGCGCTCACCCCCGACGCGAACGACGCGCTGAACAACACGCGTACGACGATCGCGCGTTGGTGGGAGCGCCTGCTGATCGCGCCGAACCGCGTGAATTACCACCTCGAGCACCACCTGATCATGACCGTCCCGCACTACAAGCTGCCGCGCTTCCACCGCATGCTGCGCGAGCGCGGCGTGCTCGGCGACGCGTGCGTGGCCTATGGCTATCTCGGCGTGCTGAAGTTCGCGGCGTCGAAGTCAGGCTGAGCAACGCTCGCGCCATTTGGGCTCGTCGCGCAACTGTGTATGCCAAGCCGGCGGTACGCCGAAGCGCTCGTGCCTCGCCTTTGAGCGCAGGGATCCGGGAGTCAGGGCCAGCGCGGTGACTCCGCAGGCGCGAGCTCCATGGCCGTCGCGAACGCCAGTCGATTCGTGCGGACGTGCGTGCGGACCGCCGTGCGGGCATCTCGAAGCCCTTGGCGAGGTCGAGCGTCCAGAACGGATGCCACTCGCTGACACGCGATTCCCCGACCCGCGCCGCGCGTCGCGCCCGCGACCAGCGCGACCTTCCCCGCCAACGGCTTCGCTCGATCAGTCATGCGTGGTCGCCATTCGCCATCGACTCAGCCTACACTGCCCGCACTCGGAGGGTCGCCATGCGCTTCATCGTGCGTCTCGTCGTTCTGCTGCTGCTGCTCGGGGTCGCGTTCTTCGCCTCGATCTACATCGCGTCCGAGTACGGGGGCGAGGTCGTGGTGCTGCGCACACACGACGGCGACGCGGAGCGGGCGACTCACCTCTGGGTGGTCGACGACGGCGGCTTCGCGTTTCTGCGCGCGGGACAGCCGACGTCGGGCTGGCTCGCGCGCATCGAGGCGAACCCGGACGTCACGGTCGAGCGCGGCGGTCAGACGTACCACTTCACCGCCGTGCCTGTGCACGAGCCGGTGGTGCGCGACCGGATTCACGCGCTGATGCGCGAGAAGTACCCGCTCGCGGATCGGCTGATCAGCGTGATTCGCGATCCGGACTGCTCGGTGCCCGTCCGGCTCGACCCGCTGCGCAGCGGCCAGTGACTCTAGGCCGCGAGCTCTCGCGCGCGCAGCGCGAGACCGCTCGCGACCGAGACGAGCTCGTCGCCGGAGCGGATGCGCTCTTCCCCGAAGCGCTGGGCGAAGAGCGCGCGCACCGCGGGCACGAGCGACGACCCGCCGGTGAGAAATACGCGGTCGACGTCGCCGCGCGCGACCCCGCAGTCGGCGAGCAGCGCGTCGACGCACGCGGAGATCGCCGCGAGCTCGGGCGCGATCCAGCCCTCGAAGGACGCGCGCGCGACGGGCGCCGCGATCTTCACGGGCCCGTGCTCGAAGACGAGCTCCGCCTCCGGACCGCGCGTCAGCGCGAGCTTCGCGCGCTCCACCGCTCGGTGTAGGGGGAAGCCGAGATCCTCTTGCACGACGTGCACGAGCGCGGCGAAGCGCTCCGGCTCGAGCGCCTCGCGCTGCAGGTCGAAGAGCAGCTGCAGGGTGCGCGGCGAACGCAGGAACGAGAGGTGATGCCAGCGCTCGAGGTGACCGTAGATCCAGCGCGGCACCGGCAGCACACGCCCAAAGATCGAGCGGTACTCGGCGCCCATTCCGAGCGCGGGGGCGATCAGCGCGCGCACCATGCGCCCGTCGAAGACGTCTCCCGCGACGGGTACGCCGGCGTTGCCGAGCACCGGGCGCGCGCCGCCGGCATCGCGTTCCGCGCGGGCGCGGGGCCCGACGCGGATCAGCGAGAAGTCACTCGTGCCGCCGCCAAAGTCGCCGATCAGGACCAGCTCGTCGTGGTCGAGCGAGCGCTCGTAGTGATACGCCGCCGCGACCGGCTCGTACTCGAAGACGATGTCTTCGACTCCCGCGGTCGCGAACGCGGCGCGCAGACGCGCGAGCGCGAGCTCCTCGTCCTCGGCCGAGCGCGCCGCCACGAAGCGCACGGGCCGGCCGACGACGACCGTACCCGAGACCTCGCCGACGTCGTCGGTCGCCTCGCGGAAGAGCGCGCGCAATAGGACGGCGATCAGCGCCTCGAGGCGATACTCCCGCTCGAAGATGCGCGTCGCCGAGAAGTCGCGCGCCGCGAGAAACGACTTCAGTGACTGTACGAGCCGGCCCGGCTCCTCGGCGGCGAGATAGCGGGCGATCGCGCGCGGCCCCGCGAGCTCGCGCGCCGGCCCCGGCGCCTCCGCGTCTCGCTCGAAATAGACCACCGAGCGGAATGTCTGCGTGAGCTTCCCGCCGCCGCGTGCGAAGCGGGCGACGCGCGCAGGTCCATCCGAGTCGGCGCGCGCGAGCGCTGAGTTCGTCGTCCCGAAATCGACGCCGAAGGCAGTCACGGTGGTCCCCCCGTGTCCCGGCGCCCCGCGCGGGTCTCGCGCGGGAGCGGGCGGCGCAGGATGCGCTGACACTTCGGCTCGCGCAAGGGCCGGACGAGACGCGGTAGCATTCGACGATGTCGCAGCTTCGTCTCGATGTAGATCCAAAGCTCGAGCTCGATCGCAAGCGGATGTCCGCGGAGCAGGCCGCCGCGCTCGTGAAATCTGGCGAGCAGCTCTGGATTCCGAGCACCCACGCGCCGCTCTCCATCTTGGCGGCGCTCGCCGCGCGCGGCAGCGAGCTGCGCGGCGTGAAGCTCCGCAGCACGATCCTCCCGGACTTCGGCTGGTTCCGGCGCGAGGCGATGGACTCGTTCGACGTGCAGATCCAGTACGCCGTGCAGCCCGACGCGCGCCAGGCGCTGGCCGAGCGCGTGATCGACTTTCATCCGCTCTCTATGATCATGCAGCACAAGGCGATCGACGCGGGCCGGATCGAAGCGCAGCCGATCGACAAGTTACTCCTCACGGTGTCGCCGCCGGACGAGCGCGGCTGGAGCAGCGCCGGGAACGCGTGCTGGGACGCGGTGTCGAGCGCAAAGCGCGCGCGCATGGTCGTGGCCGAGATGAACGAGTCGGTCGTGCGCATGTGCGGTGACAGCTGGCTGCACGTCTCGCAGTTCGACGCGCTGGTCGCGAATCACCGGCCGCGCGTGGTCGCCCCGACCCCGACCGAGTTCGACGCGGTGGACCGCGCGATCGCCGGCCACGTCAAGGGCCTGATCCCCGACGGAGCCACGATTCAGATCGGCCTCGGGTCACACACGGGTGTGTTGCTATTGCTCGGCGCGTTCGACGATCGAAACGACCTGTCGTACTTCGGCGAGCTCACCGTGCCAGGCCTCGTCGGCCTGGCGCGCCGCGGCGTGATCAACGGCCGGCGCGCGGCGCTGCACCCCGGCAAGTTCGTGGCCGCGCACATCGGCAACTCACTCGAGGACCTCGACTTCATCGAGCGCAATCCCGCCTTCGAGGTGCACTCCTACGAGCACACCAACGACCCGCGTGCGATCGCCGCGCACGACGACATGGTCGCGATGAACGGCGCGCTCATGGTCGATCTCACCGGCCAGATCGGCGTGTACGCGTTCGGCCCGCAGGTCTACACGGGTCTCGGCGGGCACCTCGGCTTCGCGCTGGGCGCGTTCCTGGCGAAGCGCGGGCGCTACGTCACGGTGTTGCCCTCGACCGCGCGCGGCGGAAAGGTCTCGACGATCGTGGCGTCCTTCGACAAGGGTCAGATCATCTCGATCCCGCGCGAGCTCGCGGACACGATCGTCACCGATCAGGGTGTCGCCCGCCTACTCGGCAAGTCCGTGCGCGAGCGGACCGAGGCCATGCTAGAGATCGCGCACCCGGATTTCAGAGAAGATCTCCGAAAGGCCGCGCGCGCGCTCTACTGGCCCTGACCTGAGCTAGGCGGCAAGGCGCCGCGAGCGGCGGCGCGCAGCGAGGCGCAGCCGAGCGAAGAGTGGGTGGGCGGGCTTCGCCCGCCCGGGCCCCACTCAGACCTGATCGAGATACTCGCTGAGCCCGAAGCCGACGCGTTTGCCGTCGAGGAGATACTCGGTCATGCCCTCGCCGATGTGCGTGTTCTGTCCCGCGCGGCGATTGCGCAGCGGGATGAAGCCGCGCACGCGGCCCTCGATGCGGTGCTTTGCGCCGTCCGCGAGGGCGACGTTCGCGCGCAACGCGGAGTGATAGCGGGTGCCGGTCTCGTAGTCCGTCTCGAGCTCGACCGCGGTGATGCGCACGAGCTCCTCGCCCTTGTGGAACACGCCACCGATCCGGTCGCCGACGATCGAGATCACCATGCCGAGATCGTCGCCGAAGTTACCGGTGATCCAGCGGTAGGATGGCGTCGCCTGCCAGTAGCGCGGCCCCCAGGAGTGGTCGCGCAGGCCGTGACCGCGGATCTGGATGGGCGCGGCCCCGTCGACCGCGAGCGTGCCCGACACCTTCATGTGTTGCTCGAAGTGTGCGCGCGCGAACTCGTTCCCGTCGCCGGGTTTGCCGACGTGCCCGTAGAGCGGGCCGACGCCCTCGTGCACGAGGTCGAGCGCGAGCCGCTTGTGCGGATTCTCCTTGAACGCCTTGCCCGGATCGTGCATCGCGCGCGGATCGGCGAGATACACGACCGAGCCGTCGTAGCGCGTGCGCAGCTTCTCGCCGGGCACGAGCACCTCGACCGATAGACCGCCCGCGTTCCAGCCGTCGTTCGAGGTGATCGCGGGGCGCTTGTAATTGAAGAGCGCCGAGCCATCGGGGTCGTAGACGATCACGGTCAGCTCCGCGTAGCCCTCGTTCGCGCGGTTTCCGATGCGCAGGAAGCCGCCGCGACTCTGCTCGCGGTCGAAAAAGTTGAAATACACCGACTCGTTGAAGTTGGCTTCGGGGCCGAGCGGGTGTGTGTAGTCGTCTTCGGGACGGACGTTGCCGACGATCTTCGCCATGCGCGTCATCCTAGCCTAAAGCGCCACGTCTCCGGGTCCGATCGGTGACCCGGAACACGATGGCGCCGAGAGCCAAGTACCCGCGTTTCCGAGGCATCGACGGAACGCACCCCTGGAAACGCCGCGTCGCCGGCGGCTTCGTCGACTACACCGCTCGGCGGCGCCGCGACGGGCAGGTCGCGTTCTTCAACTTCGCGCTCGCGAAGGACATGGGACTCGTCCCGCAGTCGCATCCGGACCGGCTGAACCCGGAGCTGTCGCGCGCCATCCTCGCGACCTTCGGCCTGCAGATCCTGAACGAGTGGGACTATCTGAATCGCACGCGCGTGCCCGAGCGCGACCGGCTGCCGCACACCTACATGGCGACGCGCTATCTGCAGCTCCAGCATCCGGGCCGGCGCGGCACGACGTCGGGCGACGGGCGCAGCGTCTGGAACGGGACGATCACACACGCCGGTGTCACCTGGGACGTGTCGAGCTGCGGCGTCGGAGTGACTCGTCTGTGCCCGGCGACCGCCCTCGAAGGGCGCTTCTTCCGCACCGGCTCGCGCACCGCGAGCTACGGCTGCGGCACCGCGGCGCTCAGCGAGGGGATCTCGGCAGCGCTGCTCTCCGAGACCTTTCACCGCAACGGCATCGAGACCGAGCGCGTGCTAGCGGTGATCGCGCTCCCGAACGGACAAGCGATCAACGTGCGCGCGGGCAAGAACCTGCTGCGCCCCTCGCACTTCTTCGCGCCGCTGAAGCAGGGCGATCTCCCGCGCCTGCGCGCCGCGATCGACGTATTCGCCGAGCGGCAGATCGCGAACGGCGAGTGGCCGCGAGTGGCGCCCGGCGCGGCGCGCTACCAGTTTCTCGCTGACGAGACCGCGCGCCGCTTCGCGCGCGCGGCCGCCACCTTCGAGAGCGAGTACGTGTTCTGCTGGCTCGATTGGGACGGAGACAACGTGCTCGCGAGCGGCGGCATCGTCGACTACGGCTCGGTGCGCCAGTTCGGTCTCTATCACCGCGAGTACCGCTTCGACGACGCGGACCGCTGGTCGACGACGATCCCCGAGCAGCGCGTGAAGGCGCGCTACATCGCGCAGTGTTTCGCGCAAATTCGCGCGTATCTGCTCGAGGGCAGGAAGCGCCCGCTCGAGGAGTTCGCCCGCGATCCGTGCCTGCGCATCTTCGACCGCGAGTTCGCCGCGACCAAAGCGCGGCTGCTGGCGCGCAAGCTCGGGCTGCGGCCCGAGACGGGCGCGTTCCTGGCCCGCGCACGCGCCCGCGAGCTCGAGCGCTTCCGGCGCGCGTTCGGCTACTTCGAGCGCGCGCGCTCCGCGCGCGGCCCGCGCAAGGTGCCCGACGGACTCACTTGGAACGCGGTCTTCAGTACGCGCGACCTGCTGCGCGAGCTGCCCGCGCGCTTGCTGCCCGACGCGCGCGCGCTTCCCACGCGCCAGCTGTTCGCGCTGTCACTCTCGAGCTATGCGGCGCGCGCCGACCGACGCGCTACGCCGGCGCGGCTGCGCGCGATGAGTCGCTTCCAGCGCTCCTACCTCGCGCTGCTGCGCGCGGCCGCGGCGCACGAGGGGCGTCCGCTCGAGGATCTGTTGCGCGAGGTCGCGCGCCGCTCGGCCGTGATCAACCGCCGCGACCGCATCACGGGCGACGGCGTCGACTACGCCACTGACCGATTGATCCGCTATCGGCGAAGACTCTCGAGCGGCAAGCTGCACCGCGTGATCGCCGCGTTCGTCGACCACCAGGACCTGAATCCGCCGGAGCCCGCGAGCGATCGCACGCCCGCGGAGCGACCGCCCGCGCAGGACGTGCGCCGCGTGCTAGACCGCCTGATCGCGGCCGTCGCCGAAATGCGCCACGGGTTGTAGAGGGTACGAGCAAGTCGAGTGCAGCTCTGTCCCGGCAGCGCGCCAAGCGCGCAGCCAGCGCGCGTTCACCGGTTCACGGATTGATCGGATATCATCCTCGCGCGCGACCCCCCGCAAGGAGCCGCCCCTTTGATCGATCTCGTGAATGTGTCTCGCTTGTATCACCGTGGAACCGACGAGATTCACGCGCTCGAGCGCGTCAGTTTGCACGTCGATCGCCAGCGATTCGTCGCGCTGATGGGTCCGTCGGGCTCCGGCAAGTCGACGCTCTTGAACGTGCTCGCGGGACTCGACCGCCCGAACTCGGGCGAAGTCACCGTGGCGGGCCAGCGGTTGAACGAGATGTCCGAGGATCAGCTCGCGGCGTTCCGCGCGCACACGGTCGGCTTCGTGTTCCAGTTCTTCAATCTCATCCCGGTGCTGAGCGCGCTCGAAAACGTCGAGCTGCCGCTCCTGCTCACGAACCTCAGCAAGGCGGAGCGCAGGCAGCGCGCGGAGACGGCGCTGCGCGTCGTCGGACTCTCGGATCGCGCCGACCACCGGCCCCGCGAGCTGTCGGGCGGCGAGCAGCAGCGCGTGGCCATCGCGCGCTCGATCGTCACCGATGCGGAGCTGATCGTCGCGGACGAGCCGACCGGCGACCTCGACGCGAAGAACGCGGAAGAGATCCTGTCGCTTCTGCAGACCCTGCGCCGCGACTTCGGCAAGACGGTCGTCATCGTCTCGCACGATCCGCGCGCCGAGAAGTGGGTCGACGAAGTGATTCACCTCGACAAGGGCGTGCTGCTCGATAAGCGACCCGGCGGCGCCGCGCGAGGCGCGGCGGGAGCGCCCGGATGAAGTATCTGCCGCTCGTCTGGCGGAACCTGGGCCGCAATCCCCTGCGCTCACTGCTGACCGCGGCCGCGATCGCGCTCGCGATCGCGCTCGTGTGCATCCTGCGCACCATGCCCGCGGGGCTCGACGCGGTGCTCGCGTCCGCCGCGGCCAATACGCGCATCTCGACTCACAACGAGGCCGGCATCGTCTACTCGATGCCGTACGCCTATCTCGCAAAGGTGCGCGCGGTACCCGGGGTCGTCTCCGCGATCAGCTGGAACTGGTTCGGCGGAGCGATCGACCTCTCCAAGGGCGTCGAGTTTCCGAACTTCGCCGTCGATCCCGACGGCTTCGCCGAGGTTTACGCGGACTGGGGACTCGACCCCAAGGCGTTCGAGGACTTCCGCAAGTACCGCGATGCTGCGCTCGTCGGGCACACCACCCTCGAGAAGCACCGCTGGAAGGTCGGCGACGTCATCACCCTGCAGAGCACGGTGTTCCCGGTGACTCTCTCGTTCCGGATCGTCGGTTCGGTTCCGACCGCGACCCCGTCCTTCTACTTTCAACGCGAGTATCTCGCGCAGGCGCTCGCGGCCTCCGGTGCGCAGTTCGATTCGACGGGCATGATCTGGTCGCGCATCGACGACCCGGAACGCGTCGCGCCGGTGATGCGCCAGATCGACGAGATGTTCCACAACAGCGAGGCGATCACTTCGACGGAGACCGAGAAGAGCTTCGTCGGGAACTTCTTCAGCGGGCTGAAGCAGTTGGTCACGATCATCCAGATCGTCGCGGCGATGGTGACTCTTTGCATCGTGTTCATCGCGGCGAACACCGCGAGCATGTCGATCCGCGAGCGCGTCGGAGAGATCGCGATCCTCAAGGCGATCGGCTTTCGCAGGCAGACGATCTTCTCCACCTTGCTTGCGGAAGCGGGACTATTGGCGCTCGTGGCAGGCATCGCTGGCGCGGCGACAGCGGGGTTTCTCTTGAAGGGTCTGCAGCTCTACGCCAGCAGCGCGGGCCCACAGCTCGGTCCACTCACTGCCTTCGCGATCTCGAGCGCGATCTTGGTCGAAGCGATCTTCGTCTCGTTCTTCATCGGCATCCTCTCTGGCTGGGTTCCCGCGCTTGGCGCGTCGCGGCGCAGCGTCGCGCAGACCTTGCGCGAGGTTTTCTAAGCGGTGGCGCTCCCGCTCTCGTACAGCTGGCGCAGCCTGCTCGCGCGCGGCGCGCGCACCGCGTTCACGGTCGCCGTGATCGCCCTCGTGGTGATCGCGACGACGCTCTTCTGGAGCCTGATCGGCAGCCTGAAACGCACTTTGGTGTCGTCAGGTTCACCGCACAATCTCATCGTCATGCGCAAGGGCGCGACGAACGACGGCTCGAGTCAGCTCTCGCTCGACGCGTATCAGACGATCCGCTTCTTCGAGGGCATCGCGAAGGACCCCGCCGGAAATCCGCTGGTCTCTCCCGAGATCGTGGTTCAGCCGTTCTTCCACACGACGAGCGGCGCGCGCGAAAACGTGCTGGTGCGCGGCGTCGAGGGGCCGGCGCTCTTGGTGCACGACGAAGTCACGATCAGCGAAGGCCGAATGATCCACCCGTCCAGCGGTGAAGCGGTCGTCGGGCGCATCGTCACCAAACGCTATCAGGGCGCGGCGCTCGGCTCGGAGCTCCACTTCGGGAACGCGAACTGGAAGGTCGTGGGCATCCTCGACTCGGGTGGATCGTCGTTCGAGAGCGAGGTCTGGGTCGACGCGCGCGAGCTCGCGAACAACGCGAAGCGGCCGTTCCCCTACTCCGGTTTCCGCATCCGCGTCGCGGACGACGCGGACATGGACGCGCTCGCGCGGCGCATCGGCGACGATCCGCGCTGGGCGCTCGAGGCGACACGCGAGATCGACTACTACAAGCAGCTCTCGTCGACCGCGAACACGCTCTACATCATCGTCGCCGGTCTCGCGGTGTTGGCGGGCATCGGCGCGATGTTCGGCGCGACGAACAACATGTACGCGGCGGTGCAAGCTCGCACGTCCGAGATCGGAACCCTGCGCGCGCTCGGCTTCTCGCGCGGCTCGATCCTGGGCGCGTTTCTAGCCGAGTCAGTGATGACGGCCGCCTTCGCGTTCGTGATCGGCGCGGCGATCTCATGGCTGCTCGCGATCGCCATCTCGACCGCGATGGGCGGCATCGGCTTCGCGTCGCAGACGTTCACGACGAACGTGGTGGTGTTGCGCGTCGCGCCGCAGGACCTCCTCATGCCGCTCGCGCTCTCCCTCCTGATCGGTGTCTTTGGCGGGCTCGCGCCCGCCGCCGCAGCCGCGCGCTTGCGTCCCGTCGACGCTCTGCGGAAGGCGTAGAATCGGAAGTCACCATGGCCGCCGAAGCCCCTCGAAATCTGCGCGATGAGCTCGCGGCGCTGCGCATCGATCGCAGCGCACCCGCGGTGAAGAAACAAACTCGACGTCCGCCGACGCGCTGGATTGCGATCGGCGCGGGCGTAGTGTTGGCGCTCGTCGCGCTCGCGCTCGCGCTCTCACTCGGCGGCGCGAAGCCGGTCGAGGTCGCGTATGCGTCGCGAGTCGAGGCAGGCGGCGCCGCGCCCTCGGTCGCGGTGCTCTCCGGCTCCGGCTACATCGTCACGGCGGACAAATACATCTCGATCGGCGTGCGCATCCCGGGCCGCATCGAGAAGTTCTTCGTCGACGAGTCGGATCGCGTGAAGACCGGCGATCCGCTGGTGCAGCTCGACGACCGCGACTACCGCGCGGCCCTCGAGAGCCAGAAGGCGCGCCTACAGGTAGCGCGCGCAAACGCAGATCTGCACCGGCTGCAGCTCGAGCGCCAGCGCAAGCTGCGCGCGCAGAACTACGCCTCGCAGGCCGAGCTCGAGACCGCGGAGACGCTGCTGCGCGTCGACCACGCGCAGAGCGCGCAGCTCGAGGCCGAGATCGCGCAATCACAGGTCAATCTCGACTACACACTTCTGCGTGCGCCCGCGGACGGCGTGATCCTCGCCAAGCTGAAGGAGGTCGGCGAGATGGCAGTGCCGGGCGGCTTCGCGGGCTCGGGCGACCTGATCCGCATGGCGAACCTCTCCGATCTGCGCGCCGAGGTCGACGTCTCCGAAGCGGATCTCTC
This sequence comes from bacterium, assembly GCA_041498295.1. Classification (GTDB taxonomy): domain Bacteria; phylum Myxococcota_A; class UBA9160; order SZUA-336; family SZUA-336; genus VGRW01. Next base: position 71,938 of record JBGQIB010000002.1, read on the forward strand.
GCGCGTGCGCCTGGGCCAGCCCGCGATCGTCGTGCCCGACGCCTACGCGGATCGCCGCTACGACGCGAAGGTCGTGAAGCTCTATCCGCAGGTGAACCGCGCGAAGGGCACCTTGAAGGTCGAGGTCGCGATCCAGAAGGCCGACGACTTCCTGCTGCCCGACATGAGCGTGCGCCTCCAGTTCCTCGCCGGCGAGGAGCCGGCGCGCGAAAACGGTCCCCCGCTGGTGCTCGCGCCGCGCGCGGCGCTGCACAGTGATTCGTCGGGGAGCTTCGCGTGGGTGGTCAGCGACGGCCGCCTGCGCCGCCAGTCGGTCCGCACGGGCGCCGAGCGCGGCGATCAGATCGCGATCGCGGAAGGACTCTCCGGCGGCGAGGCGCTCGTGGTCGGCGACGCGGCCGGCCTGTCTGACGGTCAGCGGGTGAAGGTCGGAGCGAAGCCGCGCTGAGCAGAGCCGCCCAAGTGCACCACGAGCGAGCGCTCGCTCGGGCGACGCCGGTGCTCCCAGAGATACACGCCTTGCCAGGTGCCGAGCGCGAGCCGACCGGCGAGGATCGGGATCGAGAGCGACGTCGCGGTGAGCGCGGCGCGGACGTGCGCGGGCATGTCGTCCGGCCCCTCGGTCGTGTGGCGGTACAGCGGGTCGCCCTCCGGCACGAGACGCGAGAGAAACGCTTCCAGGTCGCGGCGCGCCGACGGGTCGGCGTTCTCCTGCACGACCAGGCTCGCGGACGTGTGGCGCACGAAGACGGTGCAGAGTCCTTCCTGTCGCCCGGTCTCGCGCGTGAACTCGCGCACGAGTGACTCGAGCCGCGAGTCACTCCGTACAGGCGCGGCCCGGCGGGCGAGACCGAGAGCTCGCGCACCACGGCTAGGACCCTGCGCGCGCGGTCGCCGCGCGCCCGCTCCAGCGCGTCGCCGCGAAGGCGAGCGCGTAGACGCCGAGGGCGACGAGCCAGACCGCGCGCATTCCGATCGCCATCGACGACTGCTCGAGGATGCCTCCCGCCATCGCGCCGATCAGGTTGACCCCGAGCGGATATCCCGTCGTCGGCTCCGCCGCGAACAGCCGGCTGAAGCAGACCGACGCGCAATAGACCGGTATTCCGATCAACGCCGCGCAGGCGAGCGCGCGCAGCGGCGCGGCGAGCTCGAACAAGAGCGGCAGCGGGAATACGTAGTTCACCAGAATCGACACGAACAGCCCGAACCAAGCAAAGCGGAGCGGAGGCGCGACCCGACGCAGAACGGTGTAGTTCGCGAGGAAGACCGTGGCCAGGCACGCGGCGAACACCAGCGCGCTTACGAGCCAGGTGCTGCCGAAGAGCAGCGCGAGCCGGACGATCGCGCTCGCCTCCATCATGGTGAAGCCGGCGCCGAGCAGCCAGAAGTTCGCGTACAAACCACGCACCGGGTGCAGCCGCCGCAGCAGCAGGAAGGCCCCCGACATGACTGCGGCGACGACGGCGCCAAGCTCGAGGTACACGGGCGCGATCGTCGGACGCTCGAGATAGATGAACGGCCAGTCGTCGCTCGACGGCAGGCCGTGACCGTACTTCGCGATCACGTCGGCGGTGCCCGCGAAGGTTCGATCGCCCTTGGTCGCGACGATCATCGTATTGAACAGGAATACGCCACCGTCAGTAACCAGCATCGCCTGGTCACCAAAGACCTCGCGCACCGTCGAGAAGATGCGCTCGTAGAGCCACGGGCGGAAGATCGAGTAGTACAACGCCACGATCCCGCGGTCCTCGAGAATGCGGCGCGCGTCGAGCAGCGCCTCGCGCGTGTACACATAGTTCTCGAGGCGCAGATTCGCCGAGCCGCTGAGCAGCGCCTGTGAGTCGAGCGTACCGAAGACGATCAGATCGAAACGCTCGGGTGTCGTGCGCAGGAAGTGGCGCGCATCGTCGACCACGGCGCGCACGTGCGGGTCGTCGTACGGGCGGGCCGGATTGCGCTCGTGCCCCAGCGCGAGGATCACCGGATCGATCTCCACCGCGACGATCTCCGCCGCGTGATTCGCGCGCGCGACATAGACGTCGTTGCCGGTGCCCGCGCCGAGAATCAGCACCTTGCGCGGGTTCGCACCGGCGTGCATGTCGCGATACAGCTGGTACGGCCGGCCGAAGCGCTTGAGCATGATCTCCGAGAGCTGGCGGCCTTCGGGTGACTCGGCGCCGAAGTCGAGCGCGAGCTGATGGAAGCTCGAGTTCACGAACACGCGCAGCCCCTCCGCGGTGCGCTCGGTCTGCACGTAGTAGTACGGGCTCCACGCCGATTCGCGCGACGACCACGCGAACACGAGAAACGGCAGGCCGGCGAGCGCGAACAGCGCGCGGCGCAGCGGCGTGCGCTCGAACACGCCCGCCCACGCGCCCGCGATTCCCACCGGCCAGATCCAGGGCGGCAGCCCCGCCCACGACGAGAGCGAGAACGCGATCGTCCCGGCCAGGCTGCCTGCGATGTCCCAGCTGTACGCGACCAGCCGCGGGTGCTCGTCCATCGCGCCTGCGAGCGCCTGGCCCAGTGCCACGAACGGCACCGCAGCGAACAGGAAGATCGCGGCCGCCGCGGGAAACAGCGGCAGCTCCGGGGCGCTCTTCGCGAGGTCCGGATACTGGAGGAAGTAGTGAACCGCGGTCGCGCCCGACTGAATCACGACGCCGCGCGCGAGCACGACGAAGCCGAAGACGAGCAAGAGCCCGATTGGCAGGGCCGGCGCGAGCGAGCGCTGGCGCGCGAGGATGCAGCCGATGCCCAGTCCAGAGAAACCTGCGGTGAACATCAGGTTCGCGAAGTACGAGATCGCGCGGACTTCGGCCGGAACCTGACGGATGAAAGCGAGCTCGAGCAAGAGCACCATCGCCGAGAGCAGCGCGATCCTCCAGCGCGAGCTCGGGTCGCCGCCTGCCCGACTATCTCCCACGGGAGCCACGGCGCAGCGCGGCAGACACCGCGGCGGCCGCGGTCGACGCGGAGGCGCGCACGCGCGCGAGCAAGCGCCGCGCCCAGATGAATTCGGTCGCGAGGATCGCGAGGCCAGCCGGCGCGACGACCAGGCCCGGGCCCGGCAGCACGAGCATCGCGACGCCGAGCAGAAGCACCGTGCCACCGACCACGAGCGCTACCATGCGTCGCGCCGCGCGCAGAGTGAGTCGCGCGAGCTGCTCGATCTCGGCGGCTCCCACGGGCGAGCCGAGCCGCGCGAAGTCGCGCTTCGCGCCGATCACCGAGGCGAGCGCCCCGACGCCGAGGATGCCGAGGATCACGCACAGCGACGCGGAATTCGGGATTTCGATGTGGTGCGCGAGGATCATCTTCACGCCCACGAACGCGAGCAGCAGCACGAAACTCACCTTCATGTAGCAGAAGTGCTCGATCATCGGCGCGAGTGCGAAATACAAGCTGCGCAGGCCGAGCACGGCAAAGACGTTCGAGCTGAACACCAGGAACGGGTGACTCGTGACCGCGAAGATCGCCGGAATCGAGTCGACCGCGAACATCACGTCCGAGGTCTCGACGAACATCAACACCACGAGGAGTCGCGTCGCCAGGCGCTTGCCGGACTGCTGGATGAAGAACTTGTGCTCGACGAAGTCGTCGTGAATCGGGTAGACGTGGCGCGCCAAGCGGTAGAGCACGTTCTCTTCGGGATTCACGTGCTCACCGCTGGCGACGAGCATGCGCCCCGCCGAGACGATCAGGAACGCGCCGAACACGTACGAGATCCACGCAAAGCGCGCGAGCAGCGCCGCGCCCGCGCCGATCATGAGGCCACGAAGCACGAGCGCGCCCAGCACGCCCCAGTACAGCACGCGGTGTTGGTAGGCGAGCGGAACGCGGAAGTAACTGAAGATCAGCGCGATCACGACGACGTTGTCGAGCGAGAGTGAGTACTCGACGACGTAGCCCGTCAGGTACTGAATCACGGCGCGGCGGCCGTCGAGGTGCACGGGCGCGTTCGAGGCGATGCCCGCCCAGTCGTGCTCGAAGAGCGCGAAGACCGCGCCGCTGAACGCGAGCGAGAGGGAGACGTAGAAGAGCGTCCAGGCGAGCGCTTCGCGCGTGCTGATCACGCGCGGTGTCTTGTTGAAGACGCCGAGATCGATGGCCAGGAAGAAAAGGATCAGCGCCAGAAAACCGGCCCAGATCAGCAACGCCATCCGGTCAGTGCTCCCCGCCGCCGCGCATCGGCGCATCGCGCAGCGCCTGGCTAAGCTCCACGAAGCTGCGCGCACGCGCAACCCGCCGGCGGGTCTCAGGATCGGCGAACGTCCGAGCGACCTCGGCCAGGAGCTCGAGCTGGATCTGATCGTCGCCTTCGGGGGTGACGATCAGCACCGCGATGCGCGCGAGCACGCCGTCTGGCGCGCCGAAGTCGACCCCGGGGTCGACGATGCCAAGCGCCGCGACCGGCGCCGCGAGGCCGGGCAGCCGCGCGTGCGGAATCGCCACTCCGACGCCGATGCCGGTCGGCATGATCTCCTCGCGCACGAGCACCGCCTCGGCGAGTACCGCGGGCGCCACCTTCGCCGCGGGCGCCGCTGCGCGCGCGAGCTCGCGGATCACTTCGTCGCGCGTCCGCGCCGCGAGCCCGGGCAAGAACGCCGCCTCGCTCAGCGCCGCAAGCAGCAGGCGCTCGGTGTGCAGGCCGATCAGGCGCTTCATCAGCGGTCCGCTCATCGCGGAGGTGGCGAGCGCCATCACGACCAGTGCAACGAACAAGCGCTCTGAGATCATTCCGTACTGGAGCGCGACGAGCGCCATCGCCATCTCCATCGCGCCGCGCGCGTTCAGGCCCGCGCCCACCGCCCAGGCCTCGCGCGCCGGCAGGCCGCTCCATCGCGCGGCGGCGCTGCAACCGACGAGCTTGCCCAGACACGCGATCGCAAACACCGCGCCCACCAGCGCCGGGTCGAAGTTCGCCGCGAAGTCCGCGCGCAGTCCGAGGCTGCCGAAGAAGAGCGGCGCGAACACGACCCCGACCAACCGCTCGAGCTCGAGCAGGCGGCCCGGCGAGGTCGCGAGCGTTCCGCCCATCACGACTCCCGACAGAAACGCGCCCATGAGCGCGCCGTGACCGAGCCACTCGGTGAGCGCCGCTGACGCGAACGCGACGCAGACCACGAACGCGACCACACCCCCGCGCTCACCGGCGCGCCGGTCGACCCAACCGAGCACACCCAACACAAGCCAGCGTCCCGCGGTCAGCGCGACGCCGACGGCGACGAGTGAGATCGCGACCTCGCCGAGCGCGCTCGGCAGCGTCGTCTGCGAGTGTCCGAACAGACCGACGACCAGGCCGAACAAGGTCCAGCCGATCACATCGTTGAACACGGCCGCGCCGAGCACGAGCGCGCCGAAGTCGGTGCGGTAGAGATCGAGGTCGACGAGCGTCTTCGCGATCACCGGCAAGGCGGAGATCGAGAGCGCGGTGCCGATGAAGAGCGCGAACGGCACAAGCGCGGCGCTCGGCTCCGCGCCGAGCGCCGCCGGCCAAGCCCACGCGGCGCCGAAGCCGACGGCGAACGGAGCGACGATGCCCGCGATGCCCACCGACGCCGCGACCCGCAGGCGCGCGAGCAAGCGGCCGAGATCGATCTCGAGCCCGGCCACCGCGAGAAAGAGCACGATCGATACGACGGTCAGCCCGCGGAACGCGCTGGCCTGCGTGCCCTCGTGCGGGAAGAGAGTCGCGAACGCCTCGGGCGAGACGCGGCCCAGGATCGTGGGCCCGAGCAGAATGCCCGCGAGCAGCTCGCCCAGCACCGACGGCTGGCCGATGCGCCGCGCGAGGGCGCCACAAATCTGTGTCGCCCCGAGCACGCAGGCAACCGCGAGCAACAGACTCGCCAGCTCGGTGGAGGCGGCCTGGCTCAACGCTCGGAGCTTCCGTCTACCGAGATCGCGCGGCTAGCGCTCGTCGATCGGGACGTACACCTCGCCCGTCGGTCCGACGTACTTGCCGCGCGGGCGATAGATGCGGTTGTTCTGGTACTGCTCGAGCACGTGCGCGCACCAACCCGAGATACGGCTGGTCGCGAATACCGGCGTGAACAGGTCGATCGCGATGCCCATGCTGTAGTAGACGGACGCCGAGTAGAAGTCGACGTTCGGGATGAGTCCCTTCTTGGCCTGCATCAGGTCTTCGAGTCGCACGCTCATCTCGTACAGCTCGGGGTGACCGTTCTCGCGCGTGATCTCCTGACTCATGCGCTTCAGGATCTTCGCGCGCGGGTCGCCTTCTTTGTACACGCGGTGGCCGAAGCCCATGATCTTGTCGCCCGACTTCAGCGTATTCTCGAGCCAGCCCTCGAGGCGATCGGGCGACTTGATCTCGAGCAGCATGCGCGCGACCTGCTCGTTCGCCCCGCCGTGCAGTGGGCCCTTCAAGGTGCCGATCGCCGCCATGATGCTCGAGTACACGCCGGAGAGCGTGCTCGACGTGACACGCGCGGAGAACGCGGACGCGTTCAGCTCGTGGTCCGCGTGCAGAATCAGACACATGTCGAAGCGGCGCACCGTCTGCTCGTCCGGCTCCTCGCCCTTCAGCATGTAGAGGAAGTTCCAGGCAATCGACTTCTCGGGCAGCGGCTGCAGCGGCCACTGTCCGCTGCGCACGCGCTGGTACGCGGTGACGATCGTGCCCACGCGCGCCGAGAGACGCGTCGACTTGCGCAGCGTCGCGGCGGCATTCACGAGGTTCGCGTCGGGATCGTGCAAAGTGAGGCCCGCGATCACCGCGTGCAGGAAGTCCATCGGGTGCACGCGCGTCGGCAGGCCGTGAAACCAGCCGAACGACTCGGGCGGCAGCGCCATGCTGTGGTGTAGGTCGGTGGAGAACTCGTCGAGCTCGCGCCGCGTCGGCAGCCAGCCGTACCAGAGCAGGTAGATGACTTCCTCGAAGGTCGCGTTGGCCGCGAGATCCTCGATCGTGTAGCCGCGATACAAGAGCGTCGTGCCCTCGATTGTGCTGATCGACGTGGTGCACGTCACGACGCCCTCGAGGCCGCGATCCAGCGCGCCCTCGTATACCTGCAACTGCTCGCTCACCGTGGTCTCCCCTGCCCGGCTCGCCCCCGGTCCTTATGAGATCGCAACTCGCCCGCTCCCGCCAGCGGCGCGTCGATGCGCCGCTGCAGGTAAGGCGAGAAGTAACCCTGGTAGCGCTCCCAGAGCTCGGGACGACTCCAGTCCTCGCCCGTCACCGAACCGCGACACGTCTTCGCGCCGCAGCCGCACGGGAATTGGTCGTACGGCGTGCCGTCGCTCATGGCGTAGTCGAAGCAGATCTCCTCGCCCGGCTCGAGCCTGCGCATCGCGACGAGCGCGATCTGTCCACGGAGGCCGCAGTTCGGATCGCAGGAGTGGTTCACCCAGTCCGCCGCACCGTCGCTGCCCGAGACGAGATACAAGTCTTCCTCGACCTGCAGCGTGAGCAGGCGCTCCGCGGGCGAGAGCGCCGCGAGCTGCGACGCCTGC
>JBGQIB010000003.1:0-66650 GCA_041498295.1 bacterium
AGATCGCGCACAGCGAAGCCGTCGCCTGGCTCGAGCACGTCGAGCGGCCGGTCGCCGGCGTCGGCAAAGAGCTCCGCGATGCCGCGACCAGCCAGTTCGCTGGCCGGCAGGCCCGCCAAACGTCCGAAGGCGGCGTTTGCCGCCGCGATCCGCCCCTCGCAAACCCGCACGAGGCCCCGATCCAGCCCGTCCAGCAAGTCAGCCCATTCTTCGCTCGAGACCAGCGCCGCCTCCGCTTTCATCGAAATCCTCTTCGGCTCCAGCTTACCCAAGAGTGAACCTTCTCTACCCACGGAGTCGCATCGCTGGCGGGACCGTCGCTCGGTGTCATGGCATTATCGAAAGCGCCGTGGCGAGCCGAGTCGAGGATGAGCGCAAGCGGTTGGTCACGCTTCGACGGGAGCTCGCGCTTCACGGGCAGCGCTACCACGTGCTCGACTCGCCGCTGATCTCCGACGCGGAGTACGACCGCCTCTTCCGGGAGGCGCAGGCGCTCGAGGCCGCGCACCCCGAATGGATCACGCCTGACTCGCCGACCCAGCGGGTCGGAGGCGCGCCGGCCGAGGGCTTCCGCGCGGTCGAGCACGCGGTCCCGATGCTCTCGCTCGACAACGCGCTCTCCGCGGAAGAGCTGGCCGCGTTCGACGCGCGCGTGCGCAAGTATCTCGGCCGCGCCGAGCCGATGGCGTACAGCGGCGAGCCGAAGTACGACGGCGTGGCGGTGACGTTGCGCTACGAGCGCGGCGTATTCGCGCTCGGCGCGACGCGCGGCGATGGCAGACGCGGGGAAGACGTCACGCACAACCTGCGCACGGTGCGGACGTTGCCGCTGAAGCTCACCGGCACGTCGCCTCCGAAGGTCCTCGAAGTGCGCGGCGAAGTGCTCATGCGCCGCGCCGCGTTCGCGAAGCTGAATCAGGAGCGCGCCGCGGAAGGCCTCGAGCTTTTCGCGAACCCGCGCAACTCGACGGCGGGAACCCTGCGCCAGCTCGACCCGAAGGTCGCGGCCGCGCGCCCGCTCGAGCTCTTCGTCTACGGCGTCGGGCTCGGCGAAGCGGAGCTCGGCGTGCGAACTCACTTCGAGCTGCTGGGCCGCCTGCGCGAGCTCGGCTTCCGCGTCGACTTGGGTACGATCGTCCAGGGGGCGATCGAGACTGCGCAGGCGTTTCACGACCAGCTGTTGCGCGACCGCGACTCACTTCCCTACGAGATCGACGGTACGGTCGTGAAGGTCGACGAGCTCGCGCTGCGCGAGCGCTTGGGCGCACTGAACCGCACGCCGCGCTGGGCGATCGCCGTGAAATTCCCGCCGCGCCAGGAGACGACGCGCGTCGTGGCCATCGAGACGTCGGTGGGCCGAACCGGCGCGCTCACGCCCGTGGCCGTGCTCGAGCCCGTGCAGATCGGCGGCGTCACGGTGACTCACGCGGGCCTGCACAATCAGGACGAGGTCGGTCGGCTCGACGTGCGCGTGGGCGACGCGGTCTTCGTCGAGCGCGCCGGCGACGTGATTCCGAAGATCGTGAAGGTCGTGCTCGAGAAGCGGCCGCCCGACACCGTTCCGTTTCGCCTGCCGCAACACTGTCCGGTGTGCGGCACCGCGGCGGTGCGCGCGGAAGGCGAAGTCGCGCTGCGCTGCCCGAATCCCGAGTGCCCCGTGCAGGTGCGCGAGGTGCTGCGCCACTTCGCGAGCCGCAACGCGCTCGACGTCGAGGGGTTCGGCGAGCAGCGCATCGATCAGCTGATCGCGGTGAAGCGCGTCCGGCGGCCATCGGATCTGTTCACGCTGACCGCCGCGGAGCTCTCGGAGTTCGACCGCCTGGGCGAGAAGTCGGCGCAGAATCTCGTCGCCGCGCTCGAGCGCGCGAAAGACGTATCACTCGCGCGCTTCTTGTACGCGCTCGGCATCCGCCACGTCGGCGAGCACGGTGCCGCGGTGTTGGCCCGCGCGTTCCCGGACCTCGATCGCATGCTCGGAGCAAAGGTTGAGGAGCTCGAGGCCGTCGACGAGATCGGCCCGACGATCGCGCGCGCGCTGCGTGACTGGCTCGACGACCCGGTGAATCGCGACGAGCTCGCGCGGCTGCGCGCGGTGCTGCGCCTCGCGAGCGGGCCGGCCGCGGAGCACGCACGCAGCGAGGCGCTCGCGGGCAAGACGTTCGTCATCACCGGCACGCTCGCCGAGCCGCGCTCCACCTGGAAGTCGCGCCTCGAAGCCGCGGGCGCGAAAGTGACTGGCTCGGTTTCGAAGAAGACCGACTTCCTGCTCGCGGGCGAGAACGCCGGCTCGAAGCTCGAGAAGGCGCGCGAGCTCGAGGTGCACGTGATCGACGAGGCCGAGGCCGCGCGCCTGGCGGCGGGTGAAGCGCTCTAGTCGGCGCCGTCCGCGGAGCCGGCGCGCGCCAGCACGCGGGCGTACGCGTCGCGCCGCGAGAGACCGAAGCGCGCCGCGAGCTCGCGCGCGGCGTCGCGCGTGGAGCGCCCGTCGGCCAGGAGGCGCGCGAGCTCCGCGTCGACCTCGCCGGCGGGCGGTGAGTCACTCGCCGCCGACTCACTCGGGCCTTCGACCACGATCGTCAGCTCGCCGCGCAAGTCGTCGAGCTCGAGCTCGCCGAGCACGCCGCGCAGGATCGTCTCGTGGCGCTTGGTGAGCTCGCGCGCGAGGGCGACGCGGCGCGGACCGAGGGCTGCGCGCAGCTCGACGAGTGTCTTCGCGGCGCGCTTCGGCGCTTCGTAGAGCACGAGCGCGCCCGGGAACGCGGCGAGCGCGGCGAGCTCGCGCGCCCGCTCCGCACCCTTGCGCGGCAGGAAGCCGGCGAACGCGAACGGCCGAGTCGCGAAGCCGCTGGCTACGAGCGCGGCGAGCAGCGCCGACGGCCCGGGCAGCGGCACGACCGCGGCGCCCGCGTCGAGCGCGGCGCGCACGAAGCGCTCGCCAGGATCCGAGATCAGCGGCGTCCCAGCGTCGGAGACCAGCGCGAGCGCCGCACCGCGCGCGAGCCGCGCCAAGAGCTCCGGCACGCGCCGCGCCTCGTTGTGCGCGTGCAGCGAGACACGCGACGTCGAGATCTCGAAGCGCTGGCACAGCACGGCCGTGTGGCGGGTGTCTTCGCAGGCGATCAGCTCGACCTCGCGCAGCACGCGCAGCGCGCGCGGCGACAGATCCTCGAGGTTCCCGATCGGCGTCGCGACGACGTAGACGGTTCCCCGCCCGTCGCCTAATGTGCCCTCGCTCATCGCGCCTCACCCCAGGCTCGAGGCAGCGACATGAAGACTCCGCGCGACACGCGCGCGCGAGGCGCGAAGCCCGATACACGCGCGCTCGGCACGAAGCGCGATACACGCGCGCTCGGCAGATGGGGCGAGGACCTCGCGGCGGAGTATCTCGTGCGCGCCGGCTTCCGGATCCTGGCGCGCAACGTGCACCTGCGCCACGCCGAGCTGGACTTGGTCGCGCTCGACCGGAGCGCGCTCGTCTTCGTCGAGGTGCGTCTGCGCAGCAGCGCGCGCTTCGGCAGCGCCGCGGAGTCCGTCGATGCGCGCAAGCGCCGGCGCATCGTCGCCGCGGCCGCGGAGCTGCTCGCGCGCGGAGGCCTGCCGCGCGCGCCGCGCATCCGCTTCGACGTGATCGCCGTCGACGCTGCTCGCGATCCGCCCGAGGTGACGCATTTCCGTGACGCCTTCACGGCTTCGTAGCTGGCGCGGCTAGAGCGCCAGTGACTTTCCGGCGTGCTCGCCGAACGGAGCCTCGCCGTTGCAGGCGTGCACGACCTGCACGACCGCGGACAAGCGCTTCAGTGCGCGCCCGAGCGCGCGCGCTTCGGAGTCGCCTCGGATCGGCAGGTCCGGCCCGACGAGCAAGGGCACGCGGCGCTCGCCGGCGAGCGCCTCGAGCAGCGCGAGCTGCGTCGCGAGGCAGACGAGCGCGCGCTCGCGGTCGGGCAAGGCGGCGAAGAGCTGCTCCTCGCGCGACGCGCCGCGGAACACCCAGGAGCCGTCGTCGGCGCGCCGCCCGTTCGTCAGGGTCCCCGAGGTCAGCGCTCGGAGATACACCGACAGCACGGGGGCGACACGCGCGCGGATCTCCGCCTCGCTGCGCCCGAGCAAGCGCGCGGTCGCCTCGACGAACGCGCCCGGCCCGGTCGCGCTCTCGCTCTCGGGGAGTGACTCGCGCGGCGTGTCCGCGGCGGGGTCTTCCTTTTCGTCGAGATCCACCGCGGTGTCGGCCGCAGCGGGCGAAGCAGCGATCGCGAGCAGCGGCGGGAGCTCGGGCATCGGGATCTCGGCGGGCAACGCGAGCAGCGCGTCGCGCGCGGCGCGCACGGACGCGACGGCGTCGCCCTGCCCGCGTTCGCGTTCGAGCAGGGCGAGCTCTGCGCGCGCCGTCGTGGGATGCCGCACGCCGAGCTCCGCGAGCCGGCGCTTCTCGACTTCGGCGCGCTCGATCAACTCCGAGAAACGCACCGCGGCCGCGCACAGCGCTTCGACGGAGTCCATGCCGAGAGAGATCAAGAGTCCGCGGATCTGTGCACCCTCGGTCTCGAAGCGCCGCTCGGATCCGCGCTCGCGCACCCGCAGTGCGGCGAGCAACGCCTCGGATCTCGAAAGCTGAGCGCGCGCCGCGCGCGCCATGCCCAGCGCAGACAGGAGCGCGACCACGCCGAGCGCCGCGCACGCATAGCCGATCGGATTGCCGACCACGCCTGCGGCGGTGCCGGCGGCGCCGAGCGCGAGGCCGAGCCCGACGGGCACGATCTGCCGGCGCGGGGCGCCGCGCAAGCGCGCGCGCTCCGCGAGCACTTCCGCGCGCGTCTCGTCGATCGCCCTGCGCTCGGTCTCGCGACTCGTGGCGAGCGCCCGAAAGTGCGCGACGCGTGCGTCGAAGTCGTCGATCACTTCCGCGAGCGCCGCATTCTTCTCGAGCTCCGCGAGCGTGCCCTTGTGCTCGCGCTCGAGCGCGGTGTACTCGGCGTCCGCCGCGCGCAGCGCATGCAGGCGCTCCTCGTTGCGCACGCGCCCGCTGCGCGCCGCGGCGAGCGCCTGCTCGAGAGTGGTCTCGCGCGTCCGCCGCTCCTGCGCGAGCGCGAGCGCGCGCTCCTCGTGCTCGCCGAGCAGGCGCGCGCGCTCGGCCACCCGTTCCAGCGCCTCGGCCGCGAGCTTCGGCGCCGGGGCCGGAGTCACTGCCGCTTCGCGCGCGACCTCGCGCCTGCGCATCGGCAGGAGCTCGTCGCCGCTCACCTCAGAGAACCCACACGTCTGCAGACGGCGGAAGTCCGCGGGCGGAGGCAGGCCGACGGCGAGCCCGTAGTCCTCGATCTCGCGCGGGTCGCTCGACAGCGCCTGATAGCCGCCGTCGCGCGCGTCCTGGCGCCCGAGGCTGATGCGCTGGCGCGCGAAGTCGGCGGCGATCACGTACGCATCGCTGCGCAGCACGAGTGACAGCACCGCGCGCCCGCGCGAGTCGCGCTGCGCGATCGAATCGGTGCTTGGATAGAGCAGCGCTTGAATCAGCTCGATGAAACGACGCGCCAGCGGCGCGTCCGGAAAGCGCACCACGGTGTAGCCGGGATCGAGTCCGAGCGGATGATCCCCCGCCGGTGCCGAAAGGCCGCGAAGGTGGATCCCGTGGATCCTCATGCCTCGGGCGGCGTCTCTTCCTTAGCGTCCGGCTCGGAAGCCGCCGCGCCGGGTCCTGCGAAGACCTCGCGTTCCTTGATGCGCGCGGCCTTGCCGGAGAGATCGCGAAGATAGGTGAGTCGCGCACGGCGTACGCGGCCGCGCGCTTTCAGCTCGATCTTCGCGATCGTCGGCGAGTGGAGCGGGAAGATCCGCTCCACGCCGACGCCGTACGACATCTTGCGCACTACGAAGCTGCTCGATGCCCCCGCGCGCCGCCGCTGCAACACGACGCCCTCGAAGATCTGCACGCGCTCTTTGTCACCCTCCACGATGCGCACGTGCACGCGCACCGTGTCGCCTGCGCGGAAGTCGGGAACGTCGCTGCGCTCTTTGGGGTCGAGCTCCGAGAACTGTCTCATCGCTTCACTCCATTCGATACGAGAAGATCCGGGCGCCGCTCGCGTGTGACTCGGTCGGCTTCGCTCTCGCGCCAGCGCGCGATCTCGGCGTGGTCGCCGGAGAGCAGGACATCGGGCACGGACAGGCCGCGGAACTCGCGCGGCCGCGTAAACAACGGATGCTCCAGGGCGCCCGCCGAGAACGAGTCCGCCTCGGCGGAGATTGGATTTCCCACCACTCCCGGAATCAGCCGGGTCACCGCTTCCGTCACCACCAAGGCCGCGAGCTCTCCCCCCGCGAGCACATAGTCTCCGATCGAGAGCGGCTCCGCACCCGTGAGCGCAAAAATCCGGTCATCGAAGCCCGCATAGCGGCCGGCGAGCAGGATCACCTGGCGCTCCGCGGCGAGCTCGCGCGCCAGCGCCTGATCGAAGCGCCGTCCGCGCGGGCAGAGCGCGAGCACGCGCGCGCTGGGCCCCTTCAGAGCCTCGACCGCTGCGACCACCGGCTCGCAGCGCAGCACCATGCCGTCGCCGCCGCCGTACGGCGAGTCGTCGACGCTGTGGTGTCGGTCGGTCGCGAAGCTGCGCAGATCGGTGATCCGCACGTCGATGCGGCCGTCGTGCCGGGCCTGGCCGAGCAGCGAGCCGGAGAGGAAGTGCTCGACGAGCTCCGGGAAGATCGTGACGACGTCGATGCGCGGCCCGGCGCTCATCGCCCGGCCTCCGCGAGCAGCTCGCGCGGCGGATCGAGCCATAGCTCGCCGCGTTCGCGATCGAGTCGAACGATCAGGCCCGCGGTCGCGGGTAGGAGCAGATCCGGCCCCTCGCCGCGCAGCACGAGCACATCGAGCGCCGCGGTCGGCACGATTTCGGCTAGCGTTCCGAGGCTCTCGCCGTCGCGGTCGAGCGCGCGCAGGCCGATCAACTCGCGCCAGTAGAACTCGCCCTCGGGAAGAGCCGCGAGCTCACTCGCTGGGATCAACACGCCCGCGCCCGTGAACTGGGCCGCGCGCTCGCGCGTGCCCAGGCCGACCAGGTGGAGGCGGATGCGCGCGCGGCCGCCCGGTCCCTCGCCCGCCTGCTCGGCGCTCGCCACGCGGAACGGGATGGTCCCGGGGGTGCCCGCGAGGCGGAGGCTCCTTGCGGCGATCAGATTTGCGGGGTCGTCGCTATGCAGGCCGACCAGCAGACAGCCGTCGAGGCCGTGGGGACGAAGCACTCGGCCGAGCTCGACCCAGTCTCGATCCGCCTGGCCTTTCGGCGCTGCGGTCTGGTTCGCGGGTCGAGTCGCCTCCAAGGCTCACTCACTCCTGGTCGCCCTCGTCGTCGTCCTCGAAGTCGTCCTCGTAGTCCTCGCCGTGCCCGGCGATGTCGACGTCCCATCCGTCTCCGGCTGCGGCCAACAAGGTTCGAATCGCCTTCGCGGTTTTACCGCGGCGGCCGATGATCTTGCCGACGTCCTCGGGTGCGAGCCGAAGCTCGAGCACATGGTCGTCGGCCGCGTGAACCTCGACCTCTTCCGGCTCGTCGGCCAGGGTTCGCGCGATGAACTCGACGAGCTCCTTCACGGCGACCCTACGCGGTCGGCGACGCGGCGGCCGCGCGCTTGTGCCGGAGAATCAACGTCCGGACCG
This sequence comes from bacterium, assembly GCA_041498295.1. Classification (GTDB taxonomy): domain Bacteria; phylum Myxococcota_A; class UBA9160; order SZUA-336; family SZUA-336; genus VGRW01. The sequence goes on from JBGQIB010000003.1 coordinate 7,655, forward strand.
TGTCCGAGACCTGCGCACCCTGCTCGACCCACCTCTCGAGCGCTGTCGCGGAGTACTGGATCCCGCCGGTGCCGCGCGGGTCGTAGGTGCCGAGCAGCTCGAGCACTCGGCCCTGGCGCTTCTTGCGCTGGTCCATCACGACGATGCGATACGACGGCTTGCCGCGCGCGCCGGTGCGATAGAGGCGAACTTTGACCATATGGAATCCTTCCGCCGGGACCCGAAAGCGGTCCGGCCGAGCGAGGCGGCAAGCTATAAGGGGTCGCGGCTCGAGTCAACGGCGATCGCGCGCGCCTCTTCCTTGCGCCGCGAACAGGCGTCGCACGCGTAGCGGACGACGTGCCGCTGACCGAGCCGGTCGTAGCCCTGGTCGAGCGCGACGCGCCGCACGCGCTCGGTCTCCGCGCCGCAGAAGTCGCAGCGCAGCGTAATGGGTTTCCGCTTCGCCATATCGAGCAGCGAAGGTAGCACGTCAGTTAGGATGGAGATGTGGAGCGACGCGAGACTCGCAGACCCGCGGCAGTTGGAGCCCGCAGTGCGCCGGGGCGACGGCGCGGCCCGACCGAGTCTCTGGCGGCGCTGCTACCCAAGTTGCTCGACGAGGTCGGTCTGGGCGCGACCGCGAAGGCCGTACAGGTAATCCGCGCCTGGGACGAAGCGCTCGGCCCCGAGTTCCGCAGCCACTGCCGGCCGGACGGGGTGCGCAACGGCGTGATCCATGCGCGCGTCCGCGACTCGGCCTGGATGCAGCGTCTGCAGCTCGAGAAGCCGCGCATCTTCGCGCGCCTGCGCGGCCTGCTCGGCGACGCCGCGCCGTCCGAGCTGCGCCTGCGGATCGGGCCGCTCTAGTCCGCTCGCCAATCCGGGCGCGCATGCAGAAGCGAGGCCCGCCGCCCGCCGACGCGGGGTCGATGAGCGCCAAGCCTGCTGCGTCGCCCCTCTCCGGATTCGTCGAGGAGCTCGATCTGCACGTGCGCGCGCGCTATCCGCTGCTCTATCTCGCCACCTGGGAAGAGCACCGCCTCGACGAGGTACTCGCCCGCCTGGCCGACTCACACGGGAAGTCTCTGGTCACGTGGTCGATCACGCAGGGTCTGCGCCGGCGCGACGCGCGCGGCGGCGCTCCCGTCGAGGGACCGAAGGATCCAGCCGAAGCGCTCGCCGCGGTCGCGCAGCTCACGGAGCCGAGCCTGGTCGTCTTCAAGGACTTCCATGCCTATCTCAACGACCCCTTAGTCGTGCGCGCGCTGCGCGAACTGGCACAGCAGCTGAAGAGCTCCTACACGACGCTGATTCTCGTCTCGCCGGTGGTGAACATCCCCACCGAGCTCGAGAAGGAAATCTGCGTGCTCGACGTTCCGCTGCCCTCGACTCACGGCCTCGGCGTCCTGCTGCGCGACATCGTGCACGTGGTGCGCGAGGGCAGGCGCGCGACCGTCGACCTCAACAACGAGACGGTCGAGCCGCTGCTCAAGGCGGCGCTCGGACTCACTCTATCCGAGGCCGAGAACGCCTTTGCGAAGGCGATCGCGAAGGACCAGAAGCTCGATAGTCGCCCCGGCGGTGCTCTGGGTGGACGAGCTCGAGAAGGGCCTCGCCGGCGTCGGTGGGTCGGGCAACATGGACAGCGGTGTCTCGGCGCGCGTGTTCGGCTGCTTCCTCACCTGGCTGCAGGAGAAGACCGCACCGGTCTTCGTCGTCGCGACCGCGAACAAGATCGAGGCGCTGCCAGCCGAGCTCCTGCGCAAGGGACGCTTCGACGAGATCTTCTTCATCGACCTGCCGAGTGACAGCGAACGGCGTCAGATCTTCGCCATTCAGCTCGCGCGCGCGAAGCGCGACCCCAAAGCGTTCGGCCTGGCCGAGCTCGCGAAGGCCGCGACGAGCTTCAGCGGCGCGGAGATCGAGCAGACGATCGTCGCGGGTCTCTTCAGCGCGTACGCCGACGGCGTCGAGCTCGAGCAGCAACACCTCCTCGACGCGATCGCTGAGACCCTACCGCTCGCGGTGACCATGAAGGAAGATATCGATCGCCTGCGCGAGTGGGCACGCACGCGCACGCGGCCCGCGTCGGCCGACCACGCCGCCGAGCGCCCGCAGCCGCTCGCGTCGCGCTCCGGCTGAGCCATGGGCGCCTTCGACCGCTTCCGCAAGCTCGAGCGAGCGCGCCCCGACCGCGCCGGCCCGCCGTCGACGACGGACGGGGTCGCAGAGCGCTTCGGCCAGCCCGAGATGCCGAGTGACCCGGCCGAGGCGGCGCCGCTGAACTGCGGGAAGTGCGGCGGCGACAATCCCGCGCGCAGCGAGACCTGCTTCAGCTGCGGCGCCGAGCTCGACACGCCTGAGATGCGGGCGCACCAAGACGAGTATCGCGTGAGACACGTCGCGGCGCAGCAGAAAGCGCTCGCGATGCGGGAGGCGCGGCGCCACGAGGTCGAGGCGAAGGCGCTGCACGAGCTCGAGCGGCGGCGCAGTGCGGCGAGCCAACCCGGGGAGCCCACGTGGGGTCAGTCGAACGACGCCTGGCCGGCGCAAATGCCGCTCGTCTGGCTGCTGCGCGCGAGCGCGAAGGTCCCCGATCCGTGGCTGCGCCTCGGACTGCAGATCGCGATCGTCGGCGGCTTCGTGGCGCTGGCCGGCTACGGCCTCTCCAGCCCGAATCGATACGGACTGTTGGTGCTGGTCGCGATCCTGCTCGGGGGTGGCGCGGGGCGGCGCTACCGGCGCTGGTGGTGGTGACGCGAAGATGTCCCAGTCACCAGCCGTGCGCGCGAACCCTTCCGTCGGGCGCGAGCTCGAGCGCGATGCGCCGCAGCTCCTCTCCCGGCCGAGGCAGCTCGATGCCCGGCGCATAGCGGTCGCTCAAGAAGTGGAAGCGCTGGTTCGCGCCGACGCGAAGCTCTACCGCGCTCCTATCGGAGCCGCGCTGGCCGAACCCGAGCGCGAGTCAGCCCCGCTCCGCCACCGTGCGGAGCGCGGCGAAGTCGAGGTCGCCCACGCGTAGGAGCCGAAGCGCGCCGTCCGCGGCGACGCCCACGACGGTCGAGGGAGCGAGCCCGGACGCCGGCTCGCCGCCGAGGATCGCGAGCTCTTTCCCGAAGCGAGCCTCGACAGCGGCGGCGGTCGCGCACGGGGGCTCGCCGCTCCGGTTGCAGCTCGTCGAGACGACCGGCCCGGGCGCGGCACGCGCGAGCGCCGCGGCGCTCGGCTGCGGCGAACAGCGGAAGCCCACACCGAGCGGTGTCGCCACGGGGGCGAACACGGGGTCGGCGACCGGGACGACGAGCGTGAGCGGTCCCGGCCAGAAACGCGCCGCGAGCCGCGACGCCGCAGCGGGCAACCCGGGCGAAATCCGCGAGAGCTCGGCCGCATCGCGGATCAATAGGGACAGGCCGCGCTCCGCGGAGCGCCCCTTCGCCGCAAGCAGGCGTGCGAGCGCGCCTGCTTGGAACGCATCCGCGCCCAGCGCGTACACAGTCTCGGTCGGGTACGCCACGAGCTCACCGCGCGCGAGGAGCGCGACTGCCTGCGCCAGAGACACGATCACGGCAGCGGCTGGGCGATGTCACCGCGCCAGTGCGCGCCCTCGAACTCGATGGCCCGCACCAGCTCGTAGGCGCGCGCTCGCGCCGCCGCGAGATCGCGACCGCGCGCAGTCACGCCGAGTACCCGCCCGCCGGCGGTCTCCCAGCCACCTCCAGCAGCGCGGCGCGTTCCGGAGTGAAACACTTTTGCGTCGGGCAGCGCCGCGAGCGCCTCGAGGCCGCGGATCGCGCGACCGGTCGCGAACGCGCGCGGGTAGCCGCCGCTGGTCATCACGACGCAGACCGTCGGATCGCCCACGCGCAGAGCCGGTGCCTCGGCCGGCAGGCGTCCTTCCGCCGCGCCGACCAAGAGCGGCACCAAGTCCGACTCGAGACGGAACAAGAGCGGCTGTGTCTCGGGATCGCCGAAGCGCACGTTGTACTCGATCACATGCGGGCGCCCCTTCGCGATCATGAGGCCGACGTAGAGCACGCCGCGGAATGGCCGGCCCTCCGCGCGCATTCCGTCCACCGTCGGCTGTACGATGCGCGCGACGATCTCGCGCTCGAGCGCCGCGTCGATCGGTGCGGCTGGGCAGTACGCGCCGATGCCGCCCGTGTTCTCGCCGCGATCACCGTCGAGCGCGCGCTTGTGGTCTTGCGCGTGGCCGAGCACCACGAAGCGCTCGCCGTCGCAGAGCGCGTAGAAGCTCGCCTCGGGACCGACGAGTCTCTCCTCGATCACGACTGTCTCGCCGGAGTCACCGAAGCGGCGCTCGCGCATGATCTCGCGAATCGCGACGAGCGCCTCCGCAACGTCGTCGCAAACGGTCACGCCCTTACCCGCCGCGAGCCCATCCGCCTTGACGACACACGGCCCGCCCCGGGCGCGCACATAGGCCTCCGCGGCATCGGCGGAGGCGAAGCTCGCGTAGGCCGCCGTCGGAATCCCGTGTCTCGCCATGAACTCCTTCGCGAAGCGCTTGCTGCCCTCGAGCTGCGCGGCCGCGGCGCTCGGGCCGAACACCGCGACTCCCGCCTCGCTGAGTCGATCCGCGACGCCGGCGACCAACGGATCCTCCGGCCCGATCACGACGAACGAGACACTCTCGCGCTTCACGAGCTCGAGCACGGCGCGCGCATCGCGCGGATCGACGGCCAGCACGCGCGCGTCGAGCGCGATGCCGTCGCTGCCCGGCGCGCACAGGACTTCGTCGACGAGGGGGCTCTTGCCGATCGCCCAGGCGAGCGCGTGCTCGCGACCCCCGGAGCCCAACACCAGAACGCGCATCCCGCCCTCCCCCGCGCGGGCCCGTCTACGCTCGGCCGGGCGCGCGGTCAAGTGGCGAGCCGGGGAACCCGCGGTCCGATGCGCGCGAGCACCTCGTACGAGATCGTGCCGACGGCGCGCGCGAGATCCTCGACCGGAACGTCCAGCCCGTCGCGCCGGCCGAACACGAGCGCGACGTCGCCGGGCGCGCTCGGGTCGTCGGGCGGAACCGCGACGGTCGCGAGGTCGCAAGACACGCGACCGACGAGCGGCGCGCGCCGACCGCGCACGCCGACCGCCACGCGCCCGCCGGCGGCGCGCGGCAGTCCGTCGGCGTAGCCGATCGCGAGCGTCAGAATGCGCGTGCGCTCCGCGGCGCGAAACTCACCGGCATACCCGATCGGTGTTCCGGCGGCGACGGTCTTCGCGTGCACGACGCGCGCGCAGAGACTCATCACCGGCTCGCCCGCGTGACCGCCCTCGAGCGTCGGATCGACTCCATAGAGCGCGATCCCCGGCCGGATCGCATTGCAGCCGTCGGTCGTCCCGCGCGCGACACCCGCGGAATTGTCCATGTGGATCCAGTCGGGTGCGAAGCCCAGGGCGCGGACTCGGGCGGCGAGCTCGCCGAAGAGCTTGCGCTGGCGGCCGGTCTCGGGCGACGCCGCGTCGTCCGCGCACGCCAAGTGACTCATGACTCCTGAGAGACGCGCACTCTTGGCGCGCTCGACGCGCGCGAAAAACGCGGTCAGATCGTCGGGCAGAACGCCGAGCCGACCCATTCCTGTGTCGAGCTCGACCTGGAAGCGGCACCCGCGGCCAGCGCGCGCGGCGGCGGCCTCGAGCCAGTCGAGCGCCTCGACCCGCGAGACCACCGGCTCGACGTCGAGCGAGAGCGCGGCGTCGGCATCGGCGGGGCTCTGCACGCCGCCGAGCACGAGCACGGGCGCCGCGATGCCCGCGGCCCGCAGCTCCGCCGCTTCCTCGACGCTGATCACCGCGAAGGCGTCGCAGCCCGCCGCGACGAGCGCGCGCGCCACGAGCACCGCCCCGTGCCCGTAGCCGTTCGCTTTCACCACCGCGATCACGCGCTTGCCCATCGCGCGCGCGCGGATCGCGCGGTAGTTGCGCGCCAGCGCACCGAGGTCGATCTCGGCCCACGCTCGACCTCGCGCTTCGCTCTGCGCAGCCTCCCCCACGCGCTTCAATCTAGGGGAGCTTTCGGCTAACGTCCCGCGCGTGGACTACGTGCTGAACGGCGAATCTCACTCGACCCCGGCGCCGCTCACCATTCTCGAGCTGTTGCAGCGCTGCGAGCTGGCGAAGCGCCGCGTCGCGGTCGCGATCAACGCGGTCGTCGTGCCCAAGTCGCGTTTCGCGCAGGTGCTGATCCGCGACGGCGATAGGGTCGAGGTGATTCAAGCCGTCGGAGGTGGAGCGTGAACGCGAGTTACAGGATCGGCGAGCTCGAGCTGCATTCGCGGCTCATCATCGGCAGCGGGAAGTACAAGTCGTTCGAAGAGAATCGCAAGGCGCTCGACGCGAGCGGCGCGGAGATGATCACGGTCGCGGTGCGGCGCATCGATCTCGCGTCGCGGGAGCACGGCTCGCTGCTCGATTGGATCCCGCCCGACCAGTTCCACATCCTGCCCAACACAGCGGGGTGTACGACCGCGAAGGAAGCGGTCACCACCGCCCAGCTCGCGCGCGAGCTGCTCGACACGAAGCTCGTGAAGCTCGAGGTGATCGGCGATTCGCGCACGCTCTTCCCGGACACCCCCGCGACGCTCGAAGCCGCGCGCATCCTCGTGGCCGAGGGCTTCACGGTGCTCCCGTACATCAGCGACGACCCGGTCGCGTGCATGCGGCTCGAGGAGATCGGCTGCGCGGCGGTCATGCCGCTCGGCGCGCCGATCGGCTCCGGTCTCGGCATTCGGAATCCCGCGAACATCCGCATCATCCTAGAGAGCGTCTCGTGCCCGGTGATCGTCGACGCGGGCGTGGGCACGGCGTCCGACGCTGCGATCGCGATGGAGCTCGGCTGCACGGCGGTGCTCATGAACACGGGGATCGCGAGCGCGAAGGACCCACTCAAGATGGCGCACGCGATGAAGCTCGCCATCGAGGCGGGCCGCGCGGCCTACGAGGCGGGGCGCATGCCGCGGCGCTTGCACGCGCAGGCGTCGAGCCCGGAGACGGGACTCGTCGACCTGTCTTGATCCCCCGCCTCTGTTACTGGACCGACGGCGAGCGCGGCCGCGCGGGGCGAGATCAGGTCGACGTGATCGAACGACTGGCGCGCGGCGGCGTCGAACTCGTCGTGCTGCGCGAGCGCGATTGGTCGGCGAAGGAGTGGAGTGACTGCGCTGCGCGCTTGGCGAAGCTGCGCGCGGCAGGGCTCCTGGTCCTGGCGAGCCGCCGGCTCGACCTGGCGCGCGCGCTCGAGCTCGACGGCGTGCAGCTCGGCGCGGAGTCCGTCCCGGTCGCGGAGGCGCGCGCATTCCTCGGTCCCGGGGCGCGAATCGGCTACTCCGCCCACGACCTGGCCGAGGCGCGGCGCGCGGCGGCCGCCGGCGCGAGCTACGTGACGTTGTCGCCGATCTTCGCGACGTCCTCCAAGCCCGACGCGGAGGCGCGCGGCTGCGCGTGGCTCGCGGCCGCGGTGGCGCAGCTTTCGATTCCGGTTCTGGCCCTGGGCGGCGTTACGCCGGCGCGCGTGACCGAGGTACGGGCCGCGGGCGCCTGGGGCGTCGTCGCGGTTTCCGCGCTCGGCGCCGCGCGTGACCCCGAGGCCGCGGCGCGCGAGTTCCGCCGCGCGCTCGCCGATGAGGAAACGACATGAAGGCCCGCGCCGCGCTCGTGACTCTTTCGTTCGTTCTCGCCGGCTGCGCGGGCTTGCCGCGCGCGCTCGCGCGCGACGCGCTCGACGAGCTGCAGGCGCGCATCATCGACATCAATCGCCAGGTCTCGCCGTGCGTCGTGCACATCGAGTCGGCGATTCGCGTGAACGGGCGACGCAACCTGATCGAGGGCTCCGGCTTCGTGATCGATCCCGCGGGCGTCGTGCTCACCAACTGGCACGTCGTCGACCGCGCCGAGAAAGTCAGCGTGATCGTGCCTGGGCACGACGGGCGCTACGACGCGGAGATCGTCGGCACGGACAAGCAAACCGACGTCGCGGTGCTGCGCATCGCGCCGCACGAGGGCGAGAAGGCCTTCACCTCCGCGCGCGTCGGTGACTCCGACAAGGTTCAAGTCGGCGAGTGGGTGATTGCGATCGGGAACCCGTACGGGCTCGAGGGCTCGGTCTCGCTCGGGATCGTCTCCGCCAAGGGCCGCGACCTGCGCACCGAGCAGGTCCTGAACGACTTCATCCAGACGGACGCGATGATCGACCACGGCTCGTCCGGCGGGCCGCTGATCAACCTCAAGGGCGAGGTGATCGGCATCAACTCGCGCGGGCAGGGCCGCGGCATCGGCTTCACGATCCCGATCGACACCGCAAAGCGCGTGGCGGACGACTTGCTGGACCGCGGCCGCATCGCGCGCGGCTATCTCGGAGTCACTCTGCAGCCGCTCTCGCGCGAGCTCGCGCAATACTGGGGCCAGGCCAACGTGCACGGCGTGGTGGTGGGCTCGGTCGCCCACGACTCACCCGCGGAGCAGGCGGGCCTCGCGGTCGGCGACGTGATTTTGAAGTTCGACGGCGAAACGCTGCACGCCGAGAAGGAAGAAGACCTCGGCCAGTTCCAACGGCTCGTCGCGCAGCGCAGCGCCGGGCGCGAGGTGGCGATCGAGGTGCTGCGCGCCGGCGAGCGCAAGACGCTGCGCGCGTCGCTCGCCACGCAGCCGAAGTTCGTGCCCGACGAACAAGAGACACCGCACGGCTTCACCGTCGAGGAAGTCACCGAGACGAGCTTCCGCAGCCAACGCCTTCCGCAGCGCGACGGCGTGCTCGTGTCCTACGTCGAGAGCGGATCCGAGGCCGACGAAGCGGGCATGGAGCGCGGCGACATGATCGTCGAGCTCGAGAAGGCGCACGTCGCCACGCTCGACGACTTCCGCAAGGCGATGGGCGGGCTGCCGACGGACAAGCCCTTTCTGGTGCGCGCGCTGCGCGGCGACGACACGCGCTTCGTCCTGATCGCGCCCCGGGCCGTGACTCGCGCCGTCGACAAGCCGGCGCCGAGCCCGAGCAGCCGCTAGCGCGCGAAGTGCTCCGCGGGCGCCCCCGCCGCGGCGCGCCAGTGGCGCGGCACGCGGCCGAAGCGCGCGCGGAAGCGCTCGGCGAGCGCGAGCGCGAACGCACTCGCGTGCGCGGCCTCGACCGCGTGGACCGTGCAGCCGCCGAAGCCCGCGCCCGTCATGCGCGCGCCTGCGCAGCCGGCGAGCCCGCGTGAGTCGGAGACCAGCGCATCGCTCTCCGCGCAGCTCACCGCGTAGTCGTCGCGCAGGCTGGCGTGCGACGCGAAGAGCGCCTCGCCCGCGGCGCCGAGATCCCGGCGGGCGAGCGCGGCGGCGAACGCGCGCACGCGCTGGTTCTCGGTCACGACGTGGCGGGCTCGCCGCAGCGCGATCGGATCGAGCGCCCCCTCGAGGGCGACGAGGTCGTCCAGAGACAGCTCGGAGAGCGAAGCGAGCGCTCGCCCGAGCGCGCGCCGCGCAAGTGCGAGCGCTCGTTCGCACTCCCCGCGCCGCTCTGCGTACGCGCCCGAGCGCAAGCTGCGCTCGACCCCGGTATCGAAGATCCACAGCGCGAGTGAGTCCGGCAGCGCGACCGGTCGCGCTTCGAGGCTCGCGCAGTCGAGCCAGAGCGCGGCGCCGGCCTGGCTACACAGAACGGTGAAGGGATCCATGATCCCGCACGGCACGCCGACGAACTCCACCTCCGCGCGCTGGCACAGACGCGCTAGCTCCGGCCGATCGCCGCGGGCGAGAATGACGCCGGCCGCGCCCAGGAGCGCGAGCGCGACCGCGCCCTCGAACGCCGCTGAGCTCGAAAGGCCCGCGCCCTGCGGCAGGTCCGTCTCGACGCAGAGCTCGAAGCCGCGCGCGGGAATTCGCCCCGCGTCGGCCAACGCTCGAGCCACCCCGCGCGCGTAGTCGAGCCAGTCACTCGCGGGCGGCGCCGCGAGGTCCGCTTCGGACTTGCCCCGCTCGCGCGACAGCCCGAGCACGCGAGCGTCCGCGCGCGGTCGCAGCGCCACGCGCGTATCCCGGTCGATGGCGACCGGCAACACCAGCCCGCCGTTGTAGTCGGTGTGCTCGCCGATCAGGTTCACGCGCCCGGGCGCGCGCGCGACGGCCGCCGGCTCGCCTCCGAACGCGGCCTCGAAGCGCCGCTCTATCCCCGCTCCGCGCTCGTCCAACACGCCTCGTTCGCCCTTACCAAATGGCGGCACGTGGTCTAGCGTCCTAGCCCCATTTTTTCGAGACGTGGATGCACCTGTCCGACAGTCCCTTCTGGCGCCGCCTGCTGTGCGCGGCGGCGTTCGCGGCCTGTGGGGTCACGCCGTCTCCGGCCGCCGCGGATCGCGAGTCACGGCGCACGCCGGTGGTGGCCGCGGTAGAGAGCGCCACGCCGGCAACCGTGAATATCACCTCCACACAGGTTGTCGTAGACCAGGCAAATCCCTTCCTGCGCGGCGATCCGATGTTCGACGAGTTCTTCCGCCGCTTCATGAACCCCCGGGCGAACACCTCGCAGAGCCTGGGCACGGGCGTGATCATCAACAAGGATGGTTTCGTACTCACCAATGAACACGTTCTTGCCGGCTCTACACAGATTCGCGTCGGCTTGTCGGATGGACGCCAGTTCGACGCGGAGCTCATCGGCGGCGATCCCGCTTCCGACCTCGCGGTCGTGCGCATCAAGACGAAGGACCCGCTGCCGACGCCCAAGCTCGGGAACTCCGACGACGTGATGATCGGCGAGAGCGTGATCGCGATCGGCAACCCGTTCGGGCTGAACAGCACCGTGACCACGGGCGTCCTCTCCGCGACCAACCGCTCGATCCGCGGCGACGGCCGCGAGTACCACGGCTTCCTGCAGACCGACGCGAGTATCAACCCCGGCAACTCCGGCGGGCCGCTGCTCAACATGGACGGCGAGGTGATCGGCATCAACACCGCGATCCTCGGCAACGCGCAGGGCATCGGCTTCGCGATCCCGATCAACCGCGCGCGCCGCATCGTGGACGACCTGATCCGGCACGGCGAAGTCCAGGCGACCTGGCTGGGCCTCTGGCTGCAGGAGCTCACGCCGGCGCTGCGCGAGGCGATGGGCTCCGAACAGGCCACCGGCGTGCTGGTCTCGAACGTCTTCGACGGCGCGCCCGCGGCCGCCGCCGGCATCCAGCGCGGCGACATCGTGACCTCGCTCGACAGCGCGCCGGTGCACTCGCGCCGCGAGTTCTACGAGATCGCGCGCGGCATCACCGTCGGCGATCGCGCGAAACTCGCACTCGACCGCAGCGGCAAGAAGCTGAACTTCGAGGTCGAGGCTGTGCGCTTCCCCGAGGCGCGCGCCGACGAACTTGCGCAAGTCTTGCTCGGGCTCGAGCTCGCGGACCGCACGCCGGCGCTCGCGAAGCAATACGGCCTGCGCAGCGAACACGGGCTCGTCGTGCAGCGCGTGGTTCCGCACAGCGCGGCCGAGGATCGCGGTCTGCGGCCCGGAGACTTGATCCTCCAGCTCGGCCAAGAGCGGGTCGATGATCGAGTGTCTCTGCGCAAGGCGATCCCGCGGATTCTCGGCCAGGACGGAGTCGTAGTCGTCGTTCAGCGCGGCCGGGCGGTCGGCAGCGTCATGCTCGAGCTCTGGTAACCGGCACACCGGCAGAGCAAGGAGAAAGCAAGAATGTTCAAGGCCTCCCGTCACTACGTATTGTTGGGAAGCGCGGTCGCGCTGCTCGCCCTGGCCGGCGTGTCGCCGGGGATGCGCTCCGCAAGCGCCGGAATCGCGAAGCCGTTCTGGACCGAAGGCGATCCAGGCGACGCCTCGGGACGACCGGACTCGTTCGCCGACCTCGCCGACAAAGTGTCTCCGGCGGTCGTCAACATCAAAGTCGAGCGCAAGACCAGCATGAAGGGCGGCCCGGAGGAGCTCTTCGAGGAGTTCTTCGGACAGCGCAAGCCGGGCGAGAAGGGTGAGAAGGGTGAGAAGCACGCGCCGCCGCACCAGATGCGCGTGCCGTCGACCGGGTCGGGATTCGTCGTCTCGCCCGACGGCCTGATCGTCACGAACAATCACGTCGTCGAGAGCGCCGACAAAGTCGTCGTGGTCTTCCAGGACGGCACGGAGAAGGAAGCGAAGATCGTCGGCCGCGACCCGAAGACGGACCTCGCGCTGATCAAGGTGGCGGTGGAGAAGCCGATCGCGATCGTCCCGCTCGGTGACTCGGAGCATCTGCGCGTCGGCAGTTGGGTCATGGCGATCGGGAATCCGTTCGGCCTCGATCACACGGTCACGGTCGGGATTCTCTCCGCGAAGGGTCGTTCGAACTTCGGCGGCGAGCAGATCGCCGGCCCGTACGACGATTTTCTGCAGACCGACGCGAGCATCAACCCGGGTAACTCGGGCGGACCGCTGTGCGACATGAAGGGCCGCGTCATCGGCATCAACACGGCGATCGCGGCGAACGGCCAGGGCATCGGCTTCGCGATCCCGATCGACATGGTGAAGAGCCTCCTGCCGCAGCTTCTGGAGCACGGCTCGGTGACTCGCGGTTGGCTCGGCGTGCAGATCCAACGAGTCACTCCCGCGCTCGCCAAGACCTTCAAGCTCGGCGATCAGAAGGGCGCCCTCGTCGGCCAGGTCTTCGACGACAGCCCGGCCTCGAAGGCGAAGCTCGAGCGCGGCGACGTCATCACGAAGTTCGACGGCAAGGACATCCGCGACTACGACGACCTGCCGCGCATCGTCGCGAGCACGCCGCCCGGCGCCGCGGTCGACGTCGTGATCCTGCGCGACGGCAAGGAGCGGAAGCTCAAGGCGACCCTCGAGAAGATGAAGGAAGAAGAGATCCAGCCCGCCAGCAACGAGCAAACCGACAGTGACTGGGGCTTCGAGGTGCAGCCGATGAGCGACGAGATCGCGAGTCAGCTCGGCCTCTCGGCCGGCACGAAGGGCGTCGTGGTCGCGAGCGTCGATCCCGAATCCGCCGCGGCGCGCGCTGGCCTGCGCCGCGGGGACGTGATCCTCGAAGCGAATCGGACCGAGATCAGCTCGCCCAAGCAGCTGAAGGACGCCCTGGGCAAGAGCGCCGACTCGGCGGTGCTCCTGGTTCAGCGCGGGGACGGAACCTTGTATCTCGCGATCGAGAAGGACAGCTAGGACCTAGCGCTCGGTTCCGGCTCCGCTTGCGGCCTACGCCGCGGTGCTCTCCTCGTGGGTCCCTTCTCGCTCGCGGACTCGCTGCGAAACCCACTCGTCGAGCAGCCGCGTCGCGGCCGCTGCGCTCCTCGCCTGCACGCGCAGGCTAGTGGTGCGAGTCACTGAGTCGATCGAATCGACCTCGGTGCTCGCGGCAGACGACTCAACCTCTTCCGACGGCGCGAGCCGAAGGAGGCCCTCACTTCGCGTCGACGAGCTGCTCGAGCAGCGGCGCAAGGATCTTGATCAGATCGGCTGGCTCGGCATCGGCCAGGGCGGAGAGGCGAATCATTTGGCGCATCACCTGGAAGCCCGCGACCAGCGAGAGCACTAGCGCGGCGCGTTGGGGCGCGAGCTCTCCCCGGAGCGCCGCGGTCATCACCCGTTGATGGTGTCTCTCGATCTGCACTCGTCCGATTTCCGCGGCGCGTTTGCTGGACGCGGAGTGGAGCATGATCAGGAAACCCTCGAGAGGGGTGGCGCTCGTCTTCGTAATACTGATGAGCGCAGCGGCGATGTCTTCGCCGCGGGTGGGTGACTCGAGGATCTCCTTGGTCAGGATGCTGGGGGTCGCCATGCTCGCGGCAACGACCTCGGCGAACAGTTTCTCCTTCGATCCGAAGTAGCGATTGACCAGCATCGCAGTCACTCCCGCCGCGGCCGCGATCTCCCGCACACCGGCGCCGTCGTACCCCGCCCGCGCGAAGGCCTGCCGCGCCGAGGTGAGAATCGCCTCGCGTGTGGCGGCGGCGTCTCGGCGTCGCGCGGGAGCGGTCTGCTTCGCCGCCTCGGCCCTTCTAATTCTACGACTGTAGACTTTCCTCACGGTTCGAAGTATACAAGTGCAGACATGAAGACGCCCGACAGAGAGACCGTGCTCGTTACCGGCGGAACTGGATTCATCGCCAGTTGGTGCATCGTCGAGCTTCTGAAGCGTGGGTACACGGTCCGCACCACCGTACGCAGTCTCTCGAGAGAGCCCGCCGTGCGAGCGGCCATCGCATCCGCCACTGACTCAGGCGATCTCCTGACATTCTTCGCGGCCGACCTGACCCAGGACGAGGGCTGGGACGCCGCCATGGCGGGTTGTGACTACGTCCTTCACGTCGCCTCACCGCTGGGGGGCGGTGGATCTCGGGATCCGAATGCACTGCTCGCCCCCGCGCGTGACGGCACGCTGCGCGTCCTCCGCGCTGCGACGAAGGCGGGGGTCAAGCGCGTGGTGATGACTTCAGCGGCGGCCACGGCCAGACCGCGGCAAGGCTCGGACATCGTCAGCGACGAGAGTGTCTGGGCGGACCCGACCGATCCGCAGTTCGACCCCTATCGGCAGTCGAAGATACTCGCGGAGCGTGCGGCCTGGGACTTCATGGCAGGAAGCACCGGACTGACCACGTTTGCGACCGTCCTTCCCGGTGCGGTGTTCGGCCCCGTGCTGACGAAGGAGAAGCTCGGTTCGGTTCGTATCGTCCAGGGCTTGCTGGAGGGTCGACCCGCCGGCATTCCCCGCCTCGGATTCTTCGTCGTCGACGTGCGCGATCTGGCTGAGTTACACGTGCGCGCCATGATCTCGGCCGAGGCCGCCGGACAGCGCTTCCTTGCAACCGGTGACTTCATGTGGATGAAGGACATTGCAAGCACGCTGCGAGCGAGACTGGGCGAGCGAGCCAGCAAGGTACCGACCCGCGGCCTACCGGACTTCGTCGTCCGATTCCTGTCGTTGTTCATTCCGCAGATGAGGATGCTCACGCGGGACCTCGGGCGCAGAAATGACGTCACGTCCGAGAAGGCGCGGCGCGTGCTCGGCTTCTCGCCGCGCCCCGCGACGACGACGGTGGTCGACTGCGCGGAGAGCCTGGTCGGCGGGAATTAGTGAGAACGCCTCGCAGCGCCAGCGAGTGAGAGGTGCGAGCTACCGAGGCCTGTGAGTCCGCCTCGACGCTCGCACAAGACTGCTGACGTTCGCGCGCAGGGCGTACGCGCGGCCGCGACGAGTGGGTTTCGCAGCGAGTCCGCGAGCGAGAAGGGACCCACGAGGAGCGACCGCGCGCACGCCCTACGCGCACCGACGATGCTCGTGCGTCGGGCGCTCCTATCTCACGTTCAAACCCGCCCAGCGCTTCAGCTCGCGTCGGGCGATCACCATCTTGTGCACTTCATCCGGGCCGTCAGCGATGCGCAGCGAGCGGCCGTTGCGCCACATCGCCGCCACCGGTGTGTCGTCCGAGACGCCGAGTGACCCGAGCGTCTGGATCGCGCGGTCGCAGACGTCCATGAGCAGGTTCGCTGCGATGACCTTGATCATCGAGATCTCCTGCGCCGCTTCCTTCTTGCCGACGGTGTCCATCTTCCACGCCGTGAAAAGGGTGAAGAGCCGCGCCTGGTCGATCTCCATCTTCGACTTCGCGATGAAGTCTTGGACGAACTGCTTCGTGCCGAGCGGCTCGCCGCCGACCTTCCGCGAAGCCGCGTAGCTCACCATGATTTCGAAGGCGCGCTGCGCGCCGCCGACGCAGCGCATGCAGTGGTGGATGCGGCCGGGGCCGAGCCGCGCCTGCGCGATCGCGAAGCCCGCTCCCTCCGGGCCGAGCCGGTTCGCGACCGGCACGCGGCAGTCCTCGTAGCGGATCTCGCAGTGACCCCCGCCGCCCGCGTGACCCATCACCGAGACCGCGCGCACGATCTTGAAGCCCGGCGTGGTCGTCGGGACGAGGATCATGCTCGCGCGCTGGTGCGGCGCCGCGCTCGGATCGGTGACCGCCATGACGATCGCGAACTCCGCGCCGATCGCCCCCGAGGTGAACCACTTGTGCCCGTTCAGCACGTACTCCTCGCCGTCGCGCTTCGCCAGCGTGGTGAGCTGCGTCGGGTCCGCGCTCGAGACTTCCGGCTCGGTCATCGAGAAACACGAGCGGATCTTCCCGTCGAGCAACGGCTGCAGGAACTTCTTCTTCTGCTTCTCGTCGCCGAACTCGGCGAGGATCTCCATGTTGCCGGTGTCGGGCGCGGCGCAGTTGAAGACGCGCGAAGCGATGCCGACGCGGCCCATGATCTCGGCGAGCGGCGCGTACTCGAGGTTCGTGAGTCCCGCGCCGTGCTCCTGGTCGGGCAAAAAGAGATTCCAGAGGCCGAGTTTCTTCGCCTTGTTCTTCAGCTCATCGAGAATCTCCGGGAAGTGATGCGGATTCCCGGACGCCTCGATCTGCTCCGCCGCGACGCGCTCCGCCGGATAGACGAACTCATCCATGAAGCGCTCGAGCTGGCTCTGAATCTGCTTGACCTTGTCGCTGGGTTCGAAATCCATGGGACTCTTCTGCCTCCGTCGGGGCCGATCCTATCAGGCCCCTCAATCGCCCGTGTACTTCGGCGTTCTCTTCTCCAAGAACGCCTTCACGCCTGTACCGGCGGGGCCCGGCGCGTGGGCGGCCACGCGCCACCCGCATTCGCTCGGCTACGCCTCGCTGCTCGGGCCCGAGCGCTGCCGAGACACCTCAATCGCCCGTGTACTTCGGCGTTCTCTTCTCCAAGAACGCCTTCACGCCCTCGCGAAAGTCGCCGCTGTGCGAGGCGAGGATCTGGTTTCGGTCTTCCATCGCGATCGCGGCCTCGAGCGTGGGCGCGTCGATGCTCCAGTTGAGACAGTCCTTCGTGAGGCGCACGCCGACGGGAGAGTTGCGCAGGATGTTGGCGGCCATGTCTCGTCCCGCCTTCTCGAGCTCCGTGTCGGGAACGACGCGCGAGACGAGTCCGGTGGCGAGCGCGCGTGGCGCCTCGATGAAGCCGCCCGTGAGCAGGAGCTCCGACGCGACCGATGCGCCGACGATACGCGGCAGGAAGTACGACGCGCCGATGTCGCACGCGCCCAGCCCGATGCGGATGAAGGCCGCGTTCATGCGCGCCGACTCGCCGGCGATGCGGATGTCCGCCGCGAGCGCGAGCGCAAAGCCGCCGCCCGACGCCGCGCCGTGCACGAGCGCGATGAACGGCTGCGCGACGCGGCGCATCTTGATCACGAGCTCCGCGATCCGGTGTTGCCCGCGCAGACTCGCCGAGACACTCGGGCGCAGCGTCGCCGAGCCGCCCGACTGCGCCTTCAGGTCGAGCCCGGCGCAGAAGCCGCGCCCCGCCCCGCGCAACACGACGACGCGCGCCTCGGTGTCGTCGTGCAGACGGTCCAGGAAGAGATGCAACTCAGCGATGAGCTGCGGGCTCATCGCGTTCAAGACCTCCGGCCGATTCAGCGTGCAGAACACCAGCCCGTCCGCTTCGCGCGTGACCACCAGCGTTTCGTAGCTCTCACTCATGACTCACCCCTTCTTCCTCACGCGCGATCGAACAGAACGCCGGGGTTCAACACCCAGCTCGGGTCGAGCTCGCGCTTCGCGGCGCGCAGCGTGCGCGCGAAGAGCTCGGGACGTTCGCGATCGTAGCCGGCGCGGTGATCGCGCCCGACGGCGTGGTGATGCGTGATGGTCGCGCCCTCTTCGCCGAGGATCTCGCTCGCGATCCGCTTCACCTCGCCCCATTGCTCGAGCTCGCTGCCGCGCTTCACGGGCGCGAGCAGCGAGTAGTACGGGGCGGGCCCGTCGGGGTACACGTGCGTGAAGCGGCAGGTGAGTGTGCCCGCGCCGCAGACGCGGACGAGCGCGTCGCGCACCTCGGTCATTACGCGCTGGTGTAGGCGTTCGAAGCCGTCCCACGTGATCGCGGTCTCGAAGGTCTCCGCGAGCACGCCGATCGAGACCAGCGCGTCGCGCAGATACGGCGCGCCGATGAACGAGTTGCGCCACGTCCCGGCGCTGCCTTCGCGCGTGGCCGCGTCGTCGCCGCGCGTGCGAATCGCGTCGTCCGGAACCACGCCGGCGTGATCGCGGCACAGCTCGACCGCGCGCCGCATCCACGGGTCGAGATCGTGGTCGGCCGACTCGAAGCCCAGCACGAGGATCGCCTCGCTTCCGTTCCCGCCCGCGGAGCTGGCGGCCTCGCCCGGGTCGAGCAGGCGGCAGTTCGCGGGCTCCAGGCCCGACTGCGACAGCGCGCGCACCGCGCGCACCCCGGCGGCGAAGCTCGCGAAGCGCACGCTCGCGTTTGCGCGCCGCGTGGGCCGGTCCTGCAGCCGAACCCATGCCTCCGTGATCACGCCCAGCGTGCCCTCCGAGCCGATGAACAGCCGGTCGGGCGCGGGCCCGGCGCCCGAGCCCGGCAGGCGCCGCGTGGCGACGACACCAGACGGTGTCACCACGCGCAGCGCCTCGACGAAGTCGTCGATGTGCGTGTAGTGGGTCGCGAAGTGACCGCCGCTGCGCGTCGCGATCCAGCCGCCGAGCGAGCTGAACTCGAACGACTGCGGAAAGTGACGCAGAGTGAGTCCGTGGGGGCGGAGCTGGTCCTCGAGCGCCGGCCCGAGCACCCCCGCTTCGATGCGCGCCGCGCGCGACGCGCGATCGAGCTCGAGCACGCGCGCCATGCGCGAGAGGTCGAGTGTCACCACGCCGCGATAGTCGCCGTCGATGCAAGTCTCCACGCCGCCGACGACGCTCGACCCGCCGCCGAACGGGACCGCCGCGATGCCCGCGCGCGCGCAGTGGTCGAGCACGTCCCCGACTTCGGCCTCGCTCGTCGGGAACGCGACCCAGTCCGGCGGCTGCGCGAAGTCGCGCCGTTGCGCGCGCACCGCGTCGCGGTAACTCCGCCCGTACGTGTGGAGCGCGCGCTCCCACGGGTCGTCGGACGCGAGCGCGGCGAGCGCGGCGGGCGCGCGCGTGCGCGGCACCGGCAGAGCGATTTCCTCGATGCGCGGCAGCCGCGCGGGCGCGAGATCCGCCCGCCCGAAGCGCTCGCCGAGCGACTTCGCGAGCCGCGCGCGAGCCGCGTCGTCGGGACCCGCGCCCTCGTAACCCCAACCCCAGAAGCTCCGCCGCTTCACAGGACGCATTATGGCCGAGTCGCTAGTCTGTGCGTCGATGGGGAGATCGGGGCGGATCGAGCGCTTCGTGCGCGGTGTCGGCGCGCTCCTCTTTCTACCGGTCGCGCTGATTCTCTGGAGCGCGGGCGCCTTCGTGCACGCCTTCTTCGGCGCGACGCCGCGCCAAGCGCACCGCTACTACGTCGGCTTCGGGCGCACCTGCATCGGCGTCGCGGGCACGCAGATCGAGGTTCGCGGCCGCGAGCACCTCCGGCCGGGTCAGGCGTACGTCGTGGTGTCGAATCACGAGAGCAACTGGGATCCGCCCGTGATTCTCTGCTCGCTGCCCGAGCTCGTGATCCGCTTCGTGCTGAAGACACAGCTCTTGAAGGTGCCCGTCTTCGGACCGGCGCTGCGGCGCACCGGCAACATCGCCGTCGATCGGCGACAGAGTGGCGGCGACGTGCGGCGCGTGCAAACCGGCATGTCCGAGCGCCCCCCCGACGTGTCGATCCTGTTCTTCGCGGAAGGCAACCGCGCGCGCGACGGCGCCTACCGCGCGTTCAAGATGGGCGCGTTCGCGACCGCGCTCGACTTCAAGCTGCCCATCCTGCCGATCGCGGTCGCGGGCACCTTTCGGATCTGGCCGCCCGGTCGGCCGTGGCTCGTGCCCGCGCCGGTCGTGCTCGAGATCGGTGCGCCCATTTCGGTCGAGGGCTACGGCGCGGGCGACCGCGGTCGCCTGCGCGACGAGACGCACCGCATCGTCGCCGAGCTGCGCGCGAGCGCGCGCGCGCGACTGCGCGAGCAAGGCGTGGACCCGGGCGGGATCGACTGACGTAGAATGCGCGCGATGGAGCCTACCTCGCTGCGCCTGCCCGGTACGCACGGACTCACGCTGCACGCGCTCGAATGGAGCCACGAGGGAACGCTGCTCCTGTTTCTGCACGGGTTCAGCAACGACGCGCACGTGTGGGACTGGGCCGCGCCGGCGTTCGCAGAGAGCTATCGGGTGGTCGCGCTCGACCACCGCGGACACGGCGACTCCGACCGCGACCCCGAGGGCCGATACGACCACGAGACGATGGCGCGCGACGTCGCCGCCGCGCTCGAGTCACTCGGCGTCGTACGCATCGTGCTCGTCGGCCACTCGCTCGGCGGGCGCGTCGCGATGCGCTTCGCCGGCCTGTTTCCCGAGCAGGTGGCGGGCCTGGTCATCGTCGACTCGGCGCCCGAGCTCGACGCGCGCGGCACCACACGCATCCGCCTGGACGTGCAGCAGCAGGACCCGTCGTTCGCGAGCGTGCGGGACTACGAGCGCATCCTGCAGCGGCAGTACCCGGCCACCCGCCCCGAGCTGCTCGCGAAGCTCGCCGGGCACTGGACGCGCGCGCGGTCGGACGGCCGCTTCGAGCTGAAGCTCGATCCGGCGTTCATGCGCGGCCGGCGCGGCGTGTCCGAGGAGGAGCTCGCGCGCGGGTCGGCGGAGGAAGCGAAACACCTCTGGGCCGCGCTCGAGCAGCTGCCCTGCCCGGCGCTCGTCGTGCGCGGCGCCGCGTCGGACGTGCTCTCCGCGGACGTAGCGGACAAGATGGCCGACGAGGTTCTGAAGCAAGGCCGCCTGGAAGTGATTGCGCGCGCGGGTCACTCCGTCATGCTCGACAACCCCGAGGCGTTCGAGAAAGCGCTCGCCGGCTTCGTTCTGGGCGACTGAGCGCCCGCCTCAAGACGCGCCCCCGCGACACCGATGCAGGGCCGTCGGAGGTTGCGCCATGAAGGACGGTCGAACGCGTCAGGTTCCGGTGTCGCGCTCGGAGCGGCGCGACGGGTATCTCGCCTCGCACTCCGTGTCGCTGGTCTTCGCGTCGGGTCCGCTCGCGGGCAGCGAGGTCGCGCTCGAGCGGCCGCGCCTCACGATCGGTCGCGGCAAGGACTCCGAGGTCGTCGTCGACGACGCGTCCATTTCGCATCAGCACGCCGCCCTCGAGCTCGGCTCGGGCGGCTACCGGATTCGCGACCTCGGCAGCACCAATGGCGTGGTCGTGAACGGCGCACGCTTGGCGCTCTCGGAGCTGAAGCACGGCGACACGATCGCGCTCGGACAGATCGAGCTGCGCTACGTGGTCGCGGCGCGCAGCTCCACGCCGAAGACGCACGTCGTCGACGCGGACTAGCTCGGGCGCCCGCACACGCAGATGTCGGGCAGCGGGCCGCGCACCATCGGAAACTTCACGATCGAGCGGGAGCTCGGTTCCGGCGGCATGGGCGTCGTGCTGCTCGGGCGGCATCAGTCACTCGATCGGCCCGCGGTCCTGAAGCGGCTGCGCCCGGAGCTCGCCGCCAGCGAGGATCTGGTCGAGCGCTTCGCGCGCGAAGCGCGCGCGGCGGCCGCAATCCACCACCAGAACGTCGTCGCGGTCTATGACTGGATCTCCTGGCGCGGCGAGCACTACATCGCGCAGGAGTACGTCGACGGCGTCGACCTGCGCGCGGCGCTCGGGCTCGCGCAGCGCTTTCCGTGGCGCGTGGCGGCGCTGGTGGCGCTCGAGCTCGCGCGCGGGCTCGAGGCGATTCACGCGCGCGGCATGGTGCACCGCGATTTGAAGCCCGCGAACGTGCTACTCGGCCGCAACGGCGACGTGAAGATCGCCGACTTCGGCATCGCCCTCGACGCGACGAGCGACGGACTCACTCGCCCCGGCACGACCATCGGCTCACCGCCGTACATCGCCCCCGAGCAGCTGCTCGGCGAACGCGTCGACGCGCGCGGGGACTTGTTCGGGCTCGGGGTCGTGCTCTACGAGCTGCTCACCGGCGCACCGCCGTATCGCGAGCCGACCGAAGGCGAGACGGACAGCCTCTTGACTCGCATCCAGCGCGAGCGCTTCGAGCCGGTGCGGCGCGTGAGTCGCGACACGCCGCGCTGGCTGGCGCGACTCGTGCGCTCGCTCCTGCGCGCCAAGCCGCGCTCGCGGCCGGCGTCCGCGCAGCGCGTCCGCCGCCTGCTCGAGGCACGGCTGCGCGCGTTTCCCGCCGAGGCAAAGCTCGAGCTGGCGAGCTGGCTCTGGGAGGAAGGCGTGTTCCGGCCGCGCGAGGGCGACACCGTCGTGCTTTCTTCCGACGCTCCGCCGCCGCGCAGAGTGCGCCGCGGACGCGCGCTCGCCTACGCCGCGGCCGCGATGTGCGCGCTCCTGATCGGATCCTTCGCGGTCGCGCCGGGCCTCTCGCCGAGCGATCTCGTCGCGCGGGCGTTCGCGCTCGCGAGTCACTCTCAGTCGGTGAACGGACCCGCGCACGTGCGCTTCGCCACCGATCAACGGCTGCGCGTCGCGATCGACGCCGCAGCGGCGGTCGCGGTCGAGCCGGACGACGAGCGCGAGCTCGCCCCCGGTCGACACCGGCTGGTCTTCGAATGGCCGAGCGGCGCGCGCGACGTGGTCGAGCTGGAGCTCGGCGCGGGCGAGCGGCGCAGCGTGCGGCCGGAGCTGCCGGCGCCGGACGCAGAGCCCGAAGCGAACTAAGTCACTCGAAGCGCGCGCGCAGCTCCGGCGAGACGATCGGACACGCGTCGTCGGGTCTGCGCACGAAGCGCTTCCGGTTGCGCGCGATCGCATCGTAGAGGCGGTCGAGCCAGGCTCGCGGCAAGAAGCGCGCCGCGCGCGCGCCGATTCGCCAGAGCCCGCCCAGGCGCTCGCCGATCTCGAGCGTCGCCGCGGAGCGCAGGAGCCAGGTTCCGTCCGGGAGCGCGAGCACCAGGCTGTCGGGGAGCGTGGCGCGCACGTCGGCCGGGGCGATGCGTGCGAACGACTCACTCGCGAGCGGCGCGAACCGGAAGCCTCTTCCGTCGCGGTCTTCGGCCAGCACGAAGCGCACCGCGGCATGACACAGGCCGCACTCGCCATCGTAGAAGAGCCGCGCCGGCAGCGCGTCGCGCTTCGGCGGGACCGAGCCCGGATCGAAGGCGAGGAGCGCGAGCGGAACCCAGATCACGCCCGGTGACCCGAACTTGCCGAACATGACGAGTAGGGCGATGAGCGCGAGCAAGCGCGCGGCGAGGTGCACGCGCGTGGGCAGCCACCACCCCGCTCCAGGATCGGCGCGGTTGCGCGCGCCCCACGAGCCATAGGGCCGCCCGGGTGTCACGAAGTGAAGCGCGACGAGCACCGTGGCGATCGCCCCGCCGGTCGTGAGCCACGGCGAGATCGCCAGGGAGAGTGCGGCACCGGCCACGAACGCGAGCGCCGCAAGTCGATCCCCCGCCCCGAGCGCGAGCGGAACGGAGAGAATCCAACCGCCGACACCGAAGTGCGTCGCGAGCGCCGCGGCCAGCAGCACACGGTACACGCTGTACTGCCCGCCGGTCCAGCCGTTCTTCAACGCCCGCTCAGTCTTCTTCCTGCAGGTGCAGGAGCAGGATGCGGCGGATCTCCTCGATCGTCTCGGGGTTGCCCTGCGCCGAGTGACCCGAGTGCACGATCTTCTCGGAGTCCACACCCTTGATGTGCGCGCTCGAGTAGCGGACCACCCCGTCGCTCGCGTCTTTCAGCGGGCCGTCTCCGTCCACTGCGATGATGGAGTGCGCGTGCACGCCCGGCGCGATCGGCAGCCTCGCGAGCGTCTTGATGAACCGACTCCCCGGCCTCATGTTGTCGATGCTCGTCCTGTTTTCGAGCGACGACAGCGCGATCTTCCCGGGGTTCAGCGAAATCACGTCCGCGACGCGCTTGGTCATCCCGCTCGGCAGCTCGACCAGCGAGCTCGTGATGCGCGCCAGGCTCAATGCCGCCAGGTAACTCCCGCGCTGCGGCGTGCACACGAACACGACGCGCTTCACGAACGGCTCGGGTGTGAAGATCGACGCGTTCTCGAACGCTTTCCGCGTCTTGGGATCGGCGACCAGCTCGTCGGGCGAGAGCTGGGTCGCGTTGTGCCAGAAGCGCAGGCCACTGTCGACGACCGCGAGCTTGGTGAGTAGACCGCCCTGACTGTGGCCGATGATGACCATCTTGCGCAGCGCGGCGTCGCTGCCGTTGGGATCCAACTCGCTCACGGCGCGCTCGAGTGACTCGCGCATGATCCCCGCGGAATAGCCGATCGGGTTGCCGCTGTTGTACATGTACAGCCAGATCTGGTACCGGTCGACGATCCGGTCGTCGATCTCGAGCTCGTTGATCAGATCGGCCCAGCGCGCCGGGCTCGACGCAGTTCCGTGCACGAGCACGATCGGGATGCGCCCCGGCCGGTACGGTTGCACGAACACCAGGCCGTCGTCGGCGCCCCGGTCGTGCCAGGGGTTCACGGCCGCCGAGAAGAAGCCCGCAAGCTCGAAGTCCCACCAATGCGACTCACCGAGCGTGGAGGCGAGCGCGGAGCTGAGCTCGAACTCGAGCGGCCAATCGCGCTTGCCCGCGCCGACGTGCAGCGCGTCGTCGGCAGAGTAGATCTCGAGCTTCCCGCGCAGCCAGCCGCCAACGATCGCCGCGCGCGGACTCTCGATGCGCAGAAACGCGGTGACCGGAATCTTCAGGTTCGGCGGAATGCGGCGGTGACCCGCGACGACGCGATTCGTGTCCTCCTTCCAGAGTCCGGCGACGAGCGGCGCGCCGATCCCGGCGCGCCGATAGCGGTTGCGCAGCCCGCGCACCACCTCGAGGTCAGCCGCCGGCACGAAGTGTTCCAGCCGGTATCCGCCCCACGACAACGCCGCCGGATCCGCTTCGAGCTCGAGAGCGCCGAAAGGCAGGATGTGGGGCCCGGATCCGATCACCCACTCGCCGTTGGAGCCGGTCGCCAGTCCCTCCGCCAGACCGCGGTTGTAGAGGTCGCAGGCGACGCGCAGCCGCGGGTCAGTCGGGTCGAGTGGCAGATCGGTCTCGAGCTCGGAGAACAGCAGCGCGTACGCGTACGCTGCGGCGGCCAGGTAGTAACTCCGGTCATTGCTCCGCTCGGCGTACAGATACGAGAGCTCGGACAGCGCGAATAGGCGATAGCGGTCGCCGCTCGAGTCGAGCCCGGCGTGCAAGTCATGCAGCGCGCCGACCGGGTCCTCCTGGAACTTCAGGTAAAGGTCGAGACGCTGGAGCAACTGCACCGAGAGAGCGCTCGGCTGCTCCGAGTTCAGCACGTTCGAGGTGACCTGGCGCTGCACGCTGGTCGGATCGGCGCGCTCGACGCGCACCGGAACGGCTCCGCAGGCCGCGAGCACGAACGCGCCGAGGGCCGCGGCCGCGAGGCGCCGCGCTATCGCGCGAAGCGTCCGAGCCAATCGCCCACCACTCGCTGCAAGCGCTTCCCGTTCAGCTGATACACGCGCTCACGCCCGCGTGTCTCGACTTCGACGAGCGCGGCCTCCTCGAGCTGCTTCAGATGGCGGCTCGTCGTCGGCCACGTGCAATCAAAGCGCGCGGCGATCTCGCCTGCGGTCATCGTGCCGCCGTGGAGGTGCAGAACCAAGAGGACGTGCCGGCGCGAGGGGTGCGCGAGACACGCGAAGACCGAGTCGAGCTCCGCGAGCTCGCGCCGTGCGTCACGTTTGGCCAAGCAAATCGAGCTCGCGCACGTGCGGGAACTCCATGTTCGGGCGGTCGCCCCGCGCCTCGGTGAGCTTGTCCATGCGCTCCCAGATCTCCATCACGTCGGGGTGCTCGCTCGCGAGCTTCGACCCGTCCGCCTGCGCCCACTCGAATATCTCGAAGAAGAGCGGCCTGCCGTCGTTCTGCTCGGCGCCGCGATAGTGCGTGGGCCGGGTCTCGGTCGCAAGGCCGAGCTCCCGCAGCGTCGGCCAGTGGCGCTCGAGCAGGCGCGTGAATGCGGCTTCGTTGCCCTGGGCGACGCGGTAGATGCAGACGACCGTTTCGGGCGTAGCCATCTCGGAGCCTCCATATTTATTAGCGGATCGGCTAATCATCCGCCCGGGGCGCCGCGGCCGTCAAGCTAGATCCGCTCGAGCTCCGGACGCGTGCGCGCGTCGCGCACGTTCCCCGTGTTCAAGGTCGACTCGGGCGACCACGCTTCACGAGGCGTACTTGCTGCCCGTTCAGCTCGCCGACGACCTTGGG
Organism: bacterium; assembly: GCA_041498295.1. Taxonomy (GTDB): domain Bacteria; phylum Myxococcota_A; class UBA9160; order SZUA-336; family SZUA-336; genus VGRW01. The sequence goes on from JBGQIB010000003.1 coordinate 33,786, forward strand.
ACTCCGGTGAGCCGAGACCAGCGCGAGATTCTCGGCGAGATTGACCTTGTTCAGCGCCGCACCTCGATGTCGCGCCACGCGTCGAGCTCTTCCTGACGCGGCGCCTGCTCGGCGCGACACGGGACGTCGAGAATCATCGTGTCGCGACGCTCCTTGGTGTAGGGACGCCAGGTCGGAAGGCCGGTGTGGTTCGGGTCGCCGGAGCGCGCGAACTGGAGCCACGTCTCGGAGAGCGTGTTTGCGAGCGCGCCCTTGTCGGGGCGCTCGCCGGTGATCGGCACGCCGTCGACGTTGTCGAACACGAACGGGATCTCGAGCGCGTGGGCCGCCTTGAACAGACCGCCCATGTAGTCCGACTGCCAAGCGAACAGATACATGAACACGGGCGCGGTTCCGCCCTCGGCCTTCCGCTCCGCGAGTCGGATCGACATGATGCGCGTGGGCTCGGTCGAGATCGCTATGAACAGGTCCCAGGGCGTGGCCTCGGGGCGCGTGCGCTTGTAGGTCGCGAGCACGCGCTCGAGCTTGTCGCCGAGCATCGAGGTGAGTCGCCGGCGCAGATCCTCCTCGCTGAGCGTGCGCCGCTTCGGGTCGGCCGCCACGAACATCGCGGCCTCGTCGAGATTCGTGCCGATCATGAGCGGCACACCGGCCGCGCTCGGGGCGGCCGTTGGGTGGAACGGGTGACTCGGGAAGTGAGTGCCGTCGACCACCGGTGAGAGCTGGAACATCGCCGGCGCGCCGAGCAGGAACGGCCCCGTGCCGGGCTTGCCGGGCGGCATTCTGCCGATGACATCGAGAAGCCGTTGCGCCGGAACCTGCTGCAGCTTGCGCGCGTCGCTCGGCGGAATCTCGAGCTTCGCGAGCAGGGTCTCCGTGAATGCCTGCGCGATCGCGCGCTCGACGCCGCGCAGCCCCGGCCCGCTTTGCACCACCGCGCGGTGGAACAAGCCCTGCGCCGCCGGCAGCGCGAGCATCGTGCTCACCTTCGCGCCGCCGCCCGACTCACCGAAGATCGTCACGTTGTTCGAGTCGCCGCCGATCGCCGCGGCGTTGTCGCGCAGCCACTGCAGGGCGAGCACGACGTCCAGCAGTCCCGCGACGCCCGAGCCCGAAAACTCCTCGCCGAGCGCGTCCGCGAGGTGCAGATACCCGAACACGTTCAGGCGGTGATTCACCGTGATCACGACCGCGTCGCCGCGGCGCGCGAGGTTCGCGCCGTCGTACCACGTCTCGGAGCCCGCGCCCGCGCTGAAGCCGCGGCCGTGCAGCCAGACCATCATCGGGCGCCGGCGGCCGTCGCCGAGGCCCGGCGTCCAGACGTTCAGCGCGAGACAGTCCTCGCTCTGCGGCAGATAGCGCACGCTGCCGATCACGCGCGCATCCGACAGCGCCGGGTCGACGAGCGAGCCGAGCTGCGGGCAGATCGGGCCGAAGTCGGTCGCGTCGCGCACGCCACTCCACGGCGCGCGCGCTACGGGCAGCCGAAAGCGCCGCTCGCCGTCCGTCGCCTCGCCGTAGGGCACGCCCGCGAAGCGGTGAATTCCACGCTCGCTGGTTCCGCGCAGCTTCCCTGCGCTCGTCTCGATGACCGGCTCACTCATGACTGCACGTCCTCCGTGCAGCGCAGAGTATCAGGTCGCGTCGCGCGCCTTCCAGGAAAGTTCCCAGACACACGAGAGCGCGCCGATCACGCGGCACTTGGTGTGGTGCACCTGCACGTCCTCGAAGCCGAGGATCGACATGCGCTCCGCCTGGTAACCCGTGAACGTGTCGCAGATTTCGCGCGTGGGCAGCGCGAAATTCAGGAGCTCCACGACCGCGTGGCCCGCCTCGCGCTCGACCACCCGCAGCTCGCCGGTGTCGTACATCGACGAGAGCAGCGTGAAGGCGGCCTTGCGATCGGCGTTCTTGTTGAAGCGGCTGTACGTGCCTTCCATGTGCGCGCGCGCCGCGTCTCGGCCCATCTTCTCGCACGGATTCACGCGCCCGCCGCCGCCAGCCTTCATCATCGCGCGCAGGATCTCGGCGTACTCCTCGAGCGGATACCAGGACGCGAGCACGATGCGCTGCTCGAGGTAATGCGCCAGCTTCGCGGGCAAGAGCGACGTTCCGCGCTCACCTTGCGCCTGGAGCGCCTTCACTGCCTCGACGACGACGGTTCCCTTGGCGTGAGCCATGGCGGTCGATCGGCCGGCGCTGTAGGCGGCTTGAGATCAGTGCGACGGCTGGCGCGCAGGCATCCCCATCGACCCGATATCATGCGCGCACCATGACGACAGCCACACCCGAACCCGACCTCTTCGCAGCGGACGAGCTCGCGGACTTCGAGCGCCGCGACGTGACTCTGCTCGACAAGACGAAGCTCGTGTTCGTCGCGGGCAGCGGCCCCGCGGTGATCGTGATGTCGGAGATGCCCGGCATCTACGCTGGCGTCTCGCGCTTCGCGCGCATGGTGCGCGACGCCGGCTTCACGGTCTGGATGCCGCAGCTCTTCGGCATCCCGGGCCACGCGCCGACGATGGGCTACGGGCTGCGCAGCATGGTGATGGGCTGCATCAGCCGCGAGTTCCGCGCGTTCGCCGCGAACGAGTCGAGCCCAGTCACTGCCTGGCTGCGCGCGCTCTCCGCGCACGCGCACCCGCTGTGCGGCGGGAAGGGCGTCGGCGCGATCGGCATGTGCTTCACCGGGAACTTCGCGCTCTCGATGATGCTCGAGCCCGCGATGCTCGCGCCGGTTCTCTCGCAGCCGTCGCTGCCGCTGTTCCGCGCCGGCGGCATGCACATCTCGCCGGACGAGCTCGAGCAAGTGAAGAAGCGCCTCGAGCGCGAGGACCTCACGGTGCGCGCGTACCGCTTCGAGGGCGATCCGTTCTGCAAGGCCGCGCGCTTCGAGGCCTACCAGCAGGCACTCGGTCCGCGCTTCGAGGCGCGCGTGCTGCCCAACTCGGCCGCGCGCAAGGGCACGCCCATGCCGCCGCACAGCGTCGTCACCATGCACCTCATCGATCGCGCCGGCGAGCCGACCCGCGCCGCCGTCGACGAGATACTCGCGTTCTTCGCCGAGCGCCTGAACGCGCCCCCTTTGGCTCTAGACGGCGCGCTCCGCGAGTAGACGGAACGCGAAGACCGCCCACAGCACGAAGATCAAGACGGTGCCCGCCGCGTACGCGTAGAAGCGGTGCATCACCCTGTTGTACGTGAGGTGGATGAAGCTGTGCAGCACGCGCAGCGCCACGAAGACCCACGCGCCGACGACGAAGAATGGAGTCACGTGGTCCCACGCGGCGAGACACGCGCACAGCGTGTAGAAGAGAACCGGGACCTCGAAGAGGTTCTTGAAGTTGTCCGCAGCTTCGACGCGCTCGAGCGAGCCCGCGCCGAGCACGGAATTGCGCACCGACTGCGGCTCGATCTTCTTCTCCCCAATCTCGGCGATCCGCACGACGTACATGCGCACCCAAACGATCGCGGTGAGCACGACCAGCGCGGCGCACGGCAAGAAGATGTCGACCTTCGCAACGATCAAGCGTTCAGCTCCCCAACGATGCGGCGATGAACTCTTGGCAGCGCTTGTTCGCCTTCGCGGCGAGTGGGAGCGGGAACAAGTTGAAGCCGTGCACACCGCCCGGGTAGACCACGAGCTCCGCGCGGCTGCCCGCGGCGGCCCAGCGCGCGGACATGAAGAGACTGTCGTCGATCAGGGGATCGAGCGTACCGACGCTGAACAGCGCCGGCGGCAGACTGTGGAGATCCGCGTAGAGCGGCGACGCGTCGGGATTTCCGCGCTGGCTCTTGTCCGGAATGAAGTGATTCGAGAACCACTCGATGATCGGCGTCGAGAGGATCAAATAGCGCTCGCCCCAGTTGCGCACGCTGGGAGTGAAGGTCAGGTCGTAGATCCCGTAGACGAGGTTCGCGCCGCGGAACGGAGTCAGATGGTGGCGGTCGCGCAGGCGGATCATCGTGACCGCCGCGAGGTGCGCACCCGCCGACTCACCGCCGATCGCGAAGCGCTCGCTGCCGAACTCGCGCGCCGCGTTCTCGATGACCCAAAGCGCCGCGGCTTCGCAGTCGTCCGGCCCGGCCGGGTACGGGTGCTCCGGCGCGAGTCGGTAGCCCGCGCTCACCACCACCGCGTTCGCCGCGTTCGCGATCTGGTCGAGCATCACATCCTGGCCGTCGTGACTCCCGAGCGCGTGTCCGCCGCCGTGGATGTGGAGGTACACGCCGCGCACCGCGCCGCTCTTCGGTCGAATCACGCGCAGCGGAATCTCGCCCGCGGGTCCGCGAATCACTCGCGTCTGCGCGTGAGGCAGACGCACGAGCGGCCCGAACGTCCCCTGCCCCGACTCGCGCGCCGCGCGAATCGCCTGCGGCGTCTGCGTGTGAATGGGCGGCGTCTGCGCGAGCAGCTTCTCGAGCATCTCGTTCGCGGTCTGCGTTTCGGGATCGATCGCCTCGGGCGCAAAGAGATGCGGGTCGAGCGTCATCGAATCGTCCTCCGCCACACAGTCTACTTCGCGCGCAGGAAGTCGCGGAGCTCGCGCGCGAGCGCCTGGGGCGCGTCCTCTTGCACGTTGTGTCCGGCATCGGGAACTCGGACCCACGAACCGTTCGGGAAGCAGGCCGCGAACGCCGCGACTTTCTCATCGGTCAGCACGCGGCTGCGCCCGCCGCGCACGATGCGCACCGGCATCGCCATGGGCTTCGCGAGCTCCGGCAGCTCCTCGAGCTTCGCGAGGATGTGCGCGTAGTCGTGCGGGCGGCGCCGATCGTTGCGCCAGGCGAGCGAGCCGTCGGGCAGGCGGTGGCTCATGTGGATGTAGCGGTACAGGATCTTGTCGCGCGGACCGCCGCTCGTGCTCACCGCGAAGGCGCGATCGACCAGCTCGTCGAGCGAGAGCTCCGCGATCGCCTGGCTCATGAACTCGCGCATGCCCTGGGTCGCGGTGAAGTCCACCCCCGGCCCGACGTCGACGAGCGTGAGCGAGCGCGCGCGGGTGAGCGGCGACGCGGCGTAGTGCGCGGCCACGTTCCCGCCCAGCGACATGCCGACGACGTGGAATTCGTCCCCGCCGAGCTCATCGGCCAGCGCCTCGACGTCGCGCACGGAGTCGGGAATCGAGTAGCGCTCGCTCCAGTCACTGAGCCCGTGACCGCGCAGATCGAGCGCAACGCAGTGAAAGTCACTTCCGAGCTCGAGCGCGACGAGGTCCCACGTGTGCGCGGTGAGCGCGCCGCCGTGCAGAAGCACGATCGTGTCTCCGCGGCCCGGCCAGTCGAGATAGTGGAGCTCGAGATTGTCGGGTGTCCGGAAGCGGCGCGAATGCGGCGCGAAGCCGGGAGGCACACAAATTCCGAAAGCTGCCGCGAGGCGCGTGAGAACGTCGTCGGAGCTCGGCACGAGAGGAGCCTACCCTCCGAGCAGGTGTTAAGCTTCGCGTGACGTGGCTGCCCCTGTGCTCTCGATGCTGCTCTGCTCGCTGCTGTTGTTTGTCGCGCTGCCGGCGCGCGCCGCGTCCGTGACGAGCACGTGGCTGGGCGGCACCGGGGACTGGACGGATCCCGCGCACTGGAACGGCGCCGTCGTTCCTCAAAACACGGGCACCGATTCGTACGATGCGGCGATCGATGGGGGGAACCCGGGCGCATCCGAGGTGACCCTCGATTCGCAAGACACCATCGGTTCGCTCCAGGTCGACGCGGGTGATGCCCTTGTCGTGACTCCGACCGGCCAACTCACGCTCGACGGCGATCGGATCGAGAACGCGGGTGAGGTGACGCTGCACGGCATCGGCAGCGGGTACCCGCCGCCATCCCTCGTCGCGAGCGCGCCTGACACCGTGATCTCGGGCGGCGGGTCCATGGTTCTGGACGGCGGTGACCTCTTCGGCTCCTCGCTCGCGAACATGGACAATCGGATCGCGGGATGGGGAACGATCACATCCGAGACCGGGGTCCAAGGCGGGGAAGGCTTCAGGAACTACGGCGTTGTCGAGGCGAACGTCGCGGGAAAGACGCTCGGGGTCGGGAACTCCGGAGTGAACTATGGGACGATGCGAGCCGTCGGTGGCGGAACTCTCCTTCTGCAGGGCGGCGGCACGGTCTACCTCAACCGAGGGTCCGTCGAAGCGCTGGACGGATCGGAGGTCGGATCAAACGACTTCTTCGAGTCTCTGGGCGGCAGCTTCACTGCCCTCCGCCACAGCACAATGAACCTGGCGGGGAGCTACTCTGACGGGACTCAGTTCGTGACCGATGCGGACAGTCAGATCTCTCTCGACAACTACACACACGGCACTCTCGACGGCGTGACTTTCGACGGTCAGATCGAGCTGAGAGACTCGGGTGTGAGCGGCACCATCACGAACCGCGGGTTGATTCGTGGTGGAGTAACTGCCGTCGGCCCGACGACCATCGTAAATCAAGGCCGAATCGTCCTTCAGTACGAGGAATCCCAGCACGGCGACGTTCTCTCGTTTGCCGGCGGCGGAACGGTGACGCTCGACGCGACGAATGCCGACCCAGGGTATCGTCCCGGGCCGATTCGAAATGTCGACAACGAGCTGAGCGGAACGGGGAGGCTTGGGCTCCTCCAAAATGGGGGTCTCATCGAGGCATCGGGCGGCGCGCTCCAAATCGGTGGATCTCAGCTCGATCACACCGGGGTCTTCGCTGCAGCCCCGGGTGGCTCTCTGGCGATGGCAGCTACCGTCACCGGAGCTGGATCTTGGCGCGCCGACGGCGGCCAGATCCACGTCACGGGCAACGTCGCCACTACCGGCGACATCGAGGTCCTCCACAGTGGCTCACTCGCGGTGGATACGGTGATGTCCGGCAACGATCTCGTCGTCGACAACACCAGCTCACTCGACGTGCAGGGCATCTTGCGCTTGGCGGGAGACATCGACCTCGACGGCGCGAACAACGGGCGCTGGCACTTCGGCCCAAGCGCGTCTCTCGAGATCAACGGCGCGCGCGGCGCCGCGATCGGTGACTGGGGTGACTGGCAGTTCCTCGAGGCGACGGGGATCAATCTGTTCCTCCAGCCCGTGGACGGCGGCATCATGAGCATGGGCTTGTATCTCCCCGAGATCGTGATCGGCCCGGATGGCCGCCTCGTTCTCCGCGATCGCCGCGACAACGGAAATCGCCCGTTCAACCTCCCCGAGGTCGTCTACGTCGATACCCTCGTCTTCTCCGACTCACTCGGCCTTTTGAACCTGAACGGAATCGCGCTCTACTACAACCACCTCGTCGGCTCCGCGGAGCAGATCATCAATGTGGCGGTGCCCGAGCCCGGCGCGGGCTGGCTTCTCGGCGCGGCGTTCGCCTTCGTGGTCGCTGCGCGAGAGCTGCGCAACAAAGAGCCGTAGCTGCCGAAATCTTGAGCAGGATCGGCCCCATAGGTTATCCTGCCGGCCCCGCGCGGAGTCCTCTGGCGCGTGCACAACGAAGGAGAGCGACCTCTGGCGCACCCCCGACTCGGCCGAGCGGACGCGGCTGCCGCGATCTGGAATTGGCGCGCTTCCGACGCGTCCAAGACCGGGCGCGACGCGGCTGCGGCAAGCCAGGCGCGGCTGCGCGGCGTGGTTCGCGGGCTCGTCCTCGCCGCCGTCGGCTCCTTGGTCTTCCTCTTCTGGTCGCGCGGCCTCGGCAGCGTCGCACTCGGCGTCTCGGCCGTCGTGCTGGCCTCGGCTCTCGTGTCGCCCACCGGCCTGTACGCGGCGCTCGAACGCGCGCTCGAGGCCCTGACCCGCGCCACCGGCCTCGGCCTCACGTGGGTCTCCATGTCGCTGATCTTCTTCCTCGTAGTCACGCCGTTCGGCTATTTCTTCCGCCGCGGCCGGCGCGATCCGATGCGCCGCTACTACGAGCCGGGCGCGACCACCTATTGGTCCGAGCGCACGCTCGGCCGCAGCGCGTCCAAACTTCGCGCGCGTCAGTTCTAAGGCGTCATGAAGATTCTCGGCATCAGCTGCTTCTACCACGACTCGGCGGCATGTCTCGTAGACGACGGCGAGATCGTCGCAGCCGCGCAGGAAGAGCGCTTCACGCGCGAGCGGCACGACCAGGATTTTCCGGAGAACGCGGTTCGCTACTGCCTCGCCGAGGCGGGAGTCAGCGGCGGGAAGGTCGACGCGGTCGCCTTCTACGACAAGCCGATCCTGAAGTTCCAGCGCATCCTCGAGACGTACTTTTCAGTGGCGCCGCACGGGCTGCGCTCGTTTGCGAAGGCAGTGCCGCTCTGGCTGCGCGAGAAGCTGTGGATCGAGGACACGATCCGCGAGTCACTCCGCGCCTGCGGGATCGAGCCGCCCGAACAGCTGTGGTTCCCCGAGCACCACGAATCACACGCGGCAAGCGCGTTCTACCCCTCGCCGTTCCCCGAGGCCGCGGTGCTCACGGTCGACGGCGTCGGCGAGTGGGCCACGGCCACGATCGGCCTCGGCGAAGGCGCGAAGCTCGAGCTGATCCGCCAGCTCGATTTCCCGCACTCACTCGGCCTGCTCTACTCGGCGTTCACCTACTTCACCGGCTTCAAGGTGAACTCGGCCGAGTACAAGTTGATGGGCCTGGCGCCCTACGGCGAGCCCAAGTACGTCGCTCGCATCCTCGAGCACCTGCTCGACCTGAAGGAGGACGGATCCTTCCGGCTCGACATGTCTCACTTCGGCTACCTCGACGACCTGGTCATGACCAATGACTCGTTCGCGAAGCTGTTCGACGGCCCGGCGCGCAGGCCCGAGAGCCCGGTCACGCGCCGCGAGATGGACATCGCGCGCTCGATCCAGGAGGTCACCGAGGAGATCGTGCTGCGCATGGCGCGCCACGCGCGGAAGCTCACCGGCAAGCGCAATCTGTGTCTCGCCGGCGGCGTGGCCCTGAACTGCGTCGCGAACGGGCGGCTGCTGCGCGCGGGAATCTTCGACGATCTCTGGATCCAGCCGGCGGCCGGGGATGCGGGCGGCGCGATCGGCGCGGCGCTCGCCATCTGGCACAACGAGCTCGGCAAGCCGCGCAGCGCCGACGGCCAGCACGACGGCATGTCGGGCGCGCTGCTCGGTCCGGAGTTCTCCGCCGCTCAGATCCGCGAGTATCTCGACGCGCACCGCTATCCCTACCGCGAGCTCGGCGACGCGGAGTGGGCGTCCGAAGTCGCGCGCATCGTCGCGAACGAGAACGTCGTGGGTCTGTTTCAGGGCCGCATGGAGTTCGGGCCGCGCGCGCTCGGCAGCCGCTCGATCATCGCCGATCCGCGCTCGCCCAAGATGCAGTCCGTGCTGAACCTGAAGACGAAGTTCCGCGAGAGCTTCCGGCCCTTCGCGCCGTCGTGTTTGGAAGAGGCGGCCGCCGAGTATTTCGAGCTCGATCGCCCCTCGCCCTACATGATGCTGGTCGCGAACCTGCGCGCGGAGCGGCAGATCCCGCCGCACGGCGACGAGCGCGAGCTCGAGATTCACCAGTGGGTGAATCGCCCGCGCTCGGACCTCCCGGCCGTGACTCACGTCGACTACTCGGCGCGCATCCAGACGGTGAGCGCCGAGACGAACCCGCGCTTTCACGCGCTGCTCGCCGCGTTCCGCGAGCTCACCGGCTGCGCCGTTCTGATCAACACGAGCTTCAACGTGCGCGGTGAACCGATCGTGTGTACGCCTTCCGACGCGTATCGCTGCTTCATGCGCAGCGAGATGGACTATCTGGCGCTCGGGCCGTTCCTGCTCGCGAAGGGCGAGCAGCCGCGCTGGCAGGAGTCGGAAAACTGGAGAGCGACGCTCGCGCTGGACTAGCGCGAACGGAGCGTGGAGTGACTGTGGCGAAGATCTTCCGGTCCGGGCGCCTGCTGCGAGAGTTCATCGGCTTCGCGCGCGAGAATCGCGCGTACTGGATCATCCCCTTCGTCCTGATGCTCGGCCTCACGGCGTTCATCGTCGTCGCCACCCAGGGAGCCGCACCGCTCATCTACGCGCTGTTCTAGGCGGGGACGGACGTGGCCCGGCGAGCCCTCCTCATCACGCTGTCGTTTCTCGTCTCCACGGCGTTCTGCGAAGGCCTCCTGCGACTGTTGTGGACGAATCCGTACCGCCACGAGCTCGCGGAGCGCGTGGTGCCGCTGCGCATGCATCACGGCCTGCGCGCGCTGCCGGTCGATCGCCACAACATTTTCCCCGACTCACCGACAGTTCTGCTGCGCACCGACAAGCGCTCGTACATCCTGCCGTCGCGGCGCTTCGAGAAGCCCGACGCGACGATCGTATTTCTCGGCGGATCGACGACGGAGTGCGCGGCGGTCGACGAGGAGCTCCGCTTCCCCGCGCTCGTCTCGAGGTTGCTCGAGGAGAAGGGCTTGCGCGTCGACACACTCAACGCCGGACTCTCGGGAAACACGACGCACGACGCGCTCAACCTGCTCCTCAATCACGTGAACGAAGATCGCCCCGACGTCGCGGTGCTCATGGAGGCCGCGAACGACGTCGGCGTGCTCTTGCAGGACGGTTCGTATCGCTCGCGCAGTGGTGGAGTGGTGAATACGGCGACGGCGCTGCGCTGGCCGCTGCAGCTCGCGTCGTCGAAGCTGTCGCTGGTCGGCGCGCTGCGCAGCTATCTGATGCTCGGAACGAGCCTGGAGCTCCCCGACGTGCACGATCCCGAGGCCCAGAAGGAGCTCCCGCCAGCGCCGCCCGAGGAGTACGTCAAGCGGCTGCGCGCGTTCGTGGCTCTGTGCCGCGCCTTCGGAATCGAGCCGGTGCTGATGACTCAGCCATCGGTCGCTACGCGCACGCCACTCACGCCGCGCTGGGTCACCGCGCGGAATCAGGCCACGTTCAACGACGAGATGCGCCGCGTCGCGAAGGAGGAGGACGTGCTCCTGATCGACCTCGCGCGCCATCTGAAGGACGACGTCGCGGACTGGGAACAGCCGATGAAGGTCTTCTACGACGGTATCCACGTCACCGCGGAGGGCTCGCGCGTCTACGCCGAGTACATCACCCAGCGCCTGCTCGAGACCGCGCTGCGCGAGCGCGAGTCACGGGCGCTGCGCGATCATGATGAAAAACCCGCCCTCGCGGCTCCCGCGCAGGACGGCGCCGGTCTCGGCGAGAAAGCACTCGACGGCGTTCCCCGGTAACTCGGGCTCGAACAAGCTCTCGTGGGCGCCGAACGGCGCAAACGGCTTCGAGCGCGGGATGCTCTTCACGAAACGGAAGCCGATCTCGTCGATCCAGCCCAGCGTCTGACGGATCGTGTGCTTCGACTCGTGCGGATGCTTGTACTGATCCGCGAGCCACGCGCGCTTCTTCGCGTCGCTCTTCTTCGCATCGCGCAGGTTGGGATCGAGCGAGAGAAAGCGATCGCCCGAGAGGCGAAACAAGAGCCTGCGCGCGTCGGTGATCAGCCGCCCGTAGCGGTGATACAGGCCGACCAGCAGAAAGCCACCGGGCTTCACGAGCTGCGCGATCGTCTTGTAGGCGAGAAACGGATCCGACGTGTGGTGCAGCACACCGTTCGAGACGACCAGATCGAACGAGCGCTCCGCGAACGCCGGACGGAACAGATTCATCTGCACGAAGTGGACGTTCGCGAGTGAGTGGCGTCTCGCGAAGTCGCGCCCGAGGCCGAGCGAGTTCTCGCACAGGTCGCTCGCGAACACGGTGCGGTTCGAGATCGAGAGGAAGTTCGAGAGCTGACCCGTGCCGCAGCCGACCTCGAGCACGCGTGCGCGCGGCGGCACCTGCTCATCGAGCAAGCGCGCGAACACGCCCTGGCGCGCCTTCTCCGCCAGGCTGCCGATGCTGTCGAAGTCGTCGTAGTTCGGGAACGGTGTCTCTTCGTAGAACGCCTTCACGGTCTCGGTCACGTCACGCTGACCCGCGTTCCAGTCGTTGGGCCAGAAGAGCCGCGGCAAGCCGCCCTCGACCGCAAAGGTCTGGCCGCACGACTCGCACGCGAGCACTTCTCCCTGCAGCCCGAGGCCGCCCGCGAGGCAGCGCGGACAGCGAAGCAGCGACAGGTGCGGTTCCAGCGGGTGCGGCATCGAGCGGGGATTCTAGCCCGTCGACCGGTCGACTAGCAGACGCGCAGGGGTAGGTTGTCGCCGCCTGCTTCTCGCAGTGACTCGCCTACTGAGTCCCCAGCCTGCCGCGCACGTGGCTCACGAGCGCATAGTCGATCCGCGGCAGGCCGTCGATCTCGAGCGCGAACGGCTCGTCGGGCGGCGGACACGTGCCGAAGCGCAGCTGCAGGTATTGCTTGTAGACGACCGAGATCGGCTTCATCGAGTTCGCCACGATCACTCTCCCCTTGCACGCCTGGCACGCGGCGATTCGCACCTCCGTCGGGCGGTACTCGCGCGAGCCGACGAGGATGCGCGCCGAACCCGGCACGAACGTACCGCCCTGCGCCTTCGCCTCGAGCGCGAGCTGGACCTCCACGCGCAGCTCCGACTTCGGGACGTATCCCATCCACCTCCAAGGGCCGATCGGAATGATCGGAACGAGGAGGCCGACGAGGCCCCAATCTGGGTCGAACCCTTCGAGGGCGACGTCAACGGAGTAGTCCGGCAAGTCCACGCCCGCGTGCGAGTCGCTGCGCGGCTCGACTCCCGCGCCCGACGCCTCGGGATACGCGCCGAAGGAGACGCCGACGCACGCGCTGAGCCCGAGCGCGAGGCTTGCGACGAGGGAGGTGCGCGCGTCGGATCTCACGCCCCCATCCTCGGGCTCCGTACGGCTTCCTTCAACTCGCGCCTTGCCGCGCGCGCGTCGCTTCGTGTGGGCTCGCGCGCGATGCTCGGTCTAGTGACTTCGTCGCTGCGCTTCTGGTGGCCGCCTTCCTAGGGCGGCCCGACTGAGCTCGACTCACCCGCGGCCGCCCCTCCGGGCGATCGATCGCGTTTTGGCTTCGCGCGCACTCCCGGTCGGGGCGCCGCCGTGTGAACTGGCTGTTTGCCGACACGGTCCGCGGCGCCCGCGCGGCACACACTCGTCGAAGGCCAGCCGCGCGCGGCAAGGGCTCGCGTTCATCCAGGATCTCTACCAGATCGAGCGCACGCTCGCAGCCGCAATGCGCGACGAGCGTCACCGCGTAAGACAAGAGCGCTCGCGGCCGGTGATCGGGGCGCTGCGCAGCTGGCTCGATCGCGTGATTGGCGAGGTGCCGCCGCAGAGTCTGACGGGCAAGGCACTCGGGTATCTCGTGAGTCAGTGGTCAAAGCTGGTGCGGGTGCTGGACGATGGCCGCCTCCCGCTCGACACGAACGCCGTCGAGAACGCGATTCGCCCGTTCGTGGTGGGCCGGAAGAACTGGCTGTTCGCCGACACGGTCCGCGGCGCCCGCGCGAGCGCGAACCTCTACAGTCTGATCGAGACGGCCAAGGCGAACAGGCTCGAGCCGTTCGCGTATCTGCGCTACATCGCCGAGCACTTGCCGCGCGCGAGCTCGAACGACCAGCTCGAGACACTCCTGCCGCATCGCTTCGATCGCGCGCTACTCCTAGACCCCAAGGCTCTGACCCCCGCCTGCGCCTGACCCGCAGACGATGGGATCATTGAGCGCTTACCTTTGATTCACTCTAGACGACGACCATCCTGTCGGCGATCTTTATTTGATATGACTCGTAGGGGCCGTCCGATATGAGGAGTCTCAACGTATCGCCGTTAGAGAATCGAAGAGTGAGATTGGCAACCTCATCAGCTCGCACGCCTACGATCTCGTTCGAGATAAGACATGGCAGGTTCGAGTGAGAGACTGGAAACTCGACTGGTTCGCTTGTGTCTGCGTCGCCGTGTCGTCGGTGAGTGTAGGGCCCTTCGACTCTGATCACGATATGCGCGTCGAGATGAAGACTAACCGAGTGCGCGACGAAACAGACCATCTCGACTTGCCTGCCAACGAGAACCTCTAGGTCGAGGTCAGTAGGTATTCGCTTCATTTGCTGTTTTCTACTTTGACGTCTTCGGGGGCAACGGCACGTGAGTCTCCCACTGGGGACCCGGCTTTCCGGTCGATGGATTGATGCCCTGCCAGCCCCCATTGTCCATTGGTTTCTCAAGTCTCCAATAGCCGTCGGGGTAGTCACTAGTCGGTGGCATCACTCTGAGTGTTAGGCCATCTGGAATTCCGTTGGCACATCCTGGGGAGAATTCGTCAGGGTCCGGAAGTTCGGGGACTGCCCTGGGGGCGCCTTAGACGGGATCGGACACTTGGACCGCGCATAGGCTCGCAATCCATAGCCCGCTCCTAGGGATCCCAGCAGGCCTCCGGTTAGGCCAGCCGCAATGTCATAGCGCTCTTCGTCGGTGAGCTGGCGCCCCGAATAGGGATCCTCCCCGAGCAGTAGTCGCTGGGCTTCTATCGTTAGCTGGTACGAACCGACGCCGACGGCGGCGACCGCGAGCGCCGCACCCTCGGCAGTACCCGAGGCAACCGCCGCAGAGACTGCGACCGTTGTAGCGGCCCCCACTGCAGCAGAAACAACAAAGCTCTCAGCAGCAGACGACCAAGATTCACCCGAAGGATCCAATAGGTTTGTCGGATTCCCCCGAGCGTAGGCGTAGAGACCAATCGCCCCGCCGTCCTGTCCGAGAGGGTCGGTCGAGGCAAACGACCCTAGAGCTGGATCAAAGAACCTCGCCAGGTTGTAGTGGAGGCCGGACTCGCTGTCCGCGTACTGCCCTGGCAACCGCATCGGCAAGCTAGTGACCACTGAATTGGAGTCGGGGTCTTCATCGACATACGCACGCCCGAAGGCTTCGTAGGTTGCCCGCCAGACAACGGAACCGGTGAAGGTTGTGACGATTCGTGGCGCGTCGAGTCGGTCGTCCTGGAGGTTCCCGCCAGTTTCGGTAGCAAGGGTCGGGCCCACACGTATGCTTGCGGGAGTCCAGCCTCCCAGATAGGCGTACCGTCGGTCGCGAGTCCCTATCCCGCCGAACTCGGCAGAGAGCTGGCGACCGTTCCAAAGGAACGACGTTGTGATCCCGGGAACCGTCTTTCGAATTCGTCTGCCGAACGGGTCGTAGGTGTAGGTCGCGCCAGTACCTCCGGCGGATCGAGCAGAGAGACGGTTGTCCAGATCCCAGGAAAAGCTTGCGATCACGGGCTGATTGGGGTCGCGCACGGCAAGGCTTCCATCGTCGTCGTAGTCATACGTATGCCCCGGGCTCGCGCGCATGCGGTGATTCGTGTCGTGCGCGTAACCGGTCATCGTTCGGTCTCCCACCCCGTCGTACGTGAAGTTCTCCACATCCGGCAGTGAGTCGAGTGGAGGTGGCATTACCGGGTGATCGGCCTGGGTCAGTCGATCGAGCGCGTCGTACTGGTACGTGGTCTGCCGACTGGCTCCATCCGTCATCGTCGCCACGTTCAGCACGTCCGTGTACGTGTACGTCCACTTCTCGATCAACGGCGTCCCCGCCGGTGGCTTGATCCGGATCTCACTCACCGGGCCGCGCACGTCGTAGTCGACCTCGCGTCGCACCCCGCCCGGGTAGTCGATCGACTTCACCCCGTCGTGCGGCCAGCGCGCGATCACCAGCGCCGTGCTCTCGCCCGGAAACAGCGCCGTCGCGATCCGACCCGAGTCCGCCGCGTACGTGTACACGTGCGCGAGGACCTCGTTCGGCTCGTTTAACGTGAAGGTCGTGAGATCGCCGTGCGCGTCGTACGCGTAGTCGAGCCTTCGATCTCCCCCGGGGATGTACTTCGCGAAGGTCTTCGTCGTCCGACCGAGCTTGTCGACTTCGTAGGTGTACAGCGCCCCCCCCTGGATCGAGTCGTCCGTCACCGAGGTGAGATCCCCGGCGCGGTTGCGCACGTACGTGATCGTCTTCAGCGGAGTCGCGTCACTCGACTTCGCAAAGTGCTTCGCGAGCTGGAGCGGCCCCCAGGTCTCGTACGTGTAGCGGATCTCGGGGTGCTCGGAGCTTCCCCCCACCGAGCTGCGGGCCAGAATCTTCTTCGCTAGGCGGTCGCGCGGGTCCCACTGGTACTGCACGATCTGACCGAGAGGCTGTGTCACCGCGACCAGACGCGAGAGGCCATCGTAGCCGTATGTGGTGGTGCTGTTCTCTGGGTCCTTCACGCTCGTGACGTCGCCTGCCGCGTCGTAGCCGAGCTGAGTCAGGCCGTTGATGGCATTGGTCTCTTGGACCATGCGGTCGAGCGCGTCGTAGGTCCACTGCGTGATGTGACTCAGCGCGTCGGTGCGCTTGGCGAGGTTGCCGCGCTCGTCGTACTCAAAGAGGGTCGCCTTGCTGAGCGGATCCTCGATGCGTCTCACGCGGCCGAGCAGGTCGTAGAAGAGCTTCGTGTGGCGCGCGACCAGCGTGCCTGGGGGGTTCTCGCTGAAGTCCTCGGCCCAGAGCCGGTTCGACTCGGAGTCGTAGCCGAAGCGGCGGAAGAGCGGGTACGCGCCGCAGGTCGTGGCGTAGTCGGTGCAGCGGTCGACTTCGAGGAGCCGGCCGCGGGGGTCGTAGACGAGCTTCTGGCGCCGACCGTGAACGGTGGTGCTGGCGCCGGTCTCGAGCAGGGTCAAGAGCTCCCCCGGAGCGGTGCCGTCCGGGCCAGTATAGGTGGCGTTCGTGAGATCGCCGAGCGCGTCCGTGAGCTGCGCGACGCGGCCGAGATCGTCGCGCAGATACTGCGTCACGGCATCGCCCTGCACGATGTCGACGGGTCGAGTCACCGACGCGACGAAGCCCGACTTGTCGTAGGCGTAGTTCGTCTTCATCTCGGCGATCGGCACGCCGCCCGGCTGATGGTGGATCTCGTAGAGACGCCCGTTCTGCGCGATCGCGAGGAAGTCGGCCTGCGTCGTCGGGTTGGCGGGCGGGACGGTCAGCGTGTAGTACGCAAGCCCGATCTGATGCCCGTCGGGGAGCGTGATCGTCTCGAGCTCGAAGTTCGGGCCGGTGCCGTACGCGAGCTGCGTGTCGAGATAGTTCGCAGCGTCGACGAAGCGCCGAATGCGGGTGACTGCGGCCGGGGAGCAGCTCGAGTTCCCGCAAGGGCGCAGGAAGTCGTACTCGGTGCGGAAGTGTTTCGCCGGGTCTCTCGACGCGTAGCTGTCTTCGACCGAGACCCAGGTCTGATTCGCGGCAAGCCCGGCCGGGTCGTAGGTGTAGGTCGTGACGGTCTCGTCGCTGGTCGCCTCGACGACTTCGCGCTGGGTCACGTTCCCGAGCGTATCGCGCGCGGTGCGGATCGTGCGCGTGAGGACGTAGCTCCCCGCCTGCTTGCGGTACGTGCGCTCGACGAGCGCGGCGTTGGTGCCGAGATCGCGCTCGGTCGTGGTCATCGTCTCGAGCGTGGCGTCGCCGAGCGCGTGGATCTCCTTCGTCGGGATGCCGTCCGAGTTGAACTCGTAGCGCGTCGCCGTCGTGTAAGGGTTCCCCCCAGCGTCATCGACGATCGTGGTCGTCAGCGTGCGCGTCGTCGGGAGAGTGATCGTGGGGTCGTAGTCGATCGAGATGGATCGCGTTCCCTCCGTCTCGGTCACGACCCGGTCGGGCACGGTTGCGTCGTAGGTGCGCACGACGGCTTGAGTGCCAGCGCCTTCAGTGCTCGACTTCAGGTTGTGCCGATCGCCGCCCTCGCCATTCAGCGTGTACGTGTAGGTCGCATGAATCGTGTTCGTCGCATCCACCGAGCGGAACACGTCGGTGAGGTTCCCGTCCGCGTCCTGCGCGTACGTGACGTAGCGCCCGTCATAGGTGTCGACACGCGTAAGACGGCCCGTTGTCGCCGAGTAAGTGAGCTTCAGCTTCCGACCCGTGGGCTGCCAGGTCGCTGTCCCGCTCTTCAACACCTCCTCGATCGATAGGAGCTGGTATTCGTAGGCGACGGTGAGCGGTGTCGCTGTGTTGCTCGCGAACGGCGAGGTCCCGGTCAGCGGGAGCTTTGTCGCCGTGTATGTGAACACCAGGCGGTGGCCCCGTGGACTCTCGAGATAGGACACGCGGCCGTCGTCGGTGTTCAGGAAGACGGCCTTCGTGCCGGAGCGATACTGGAGCGTGAAGGTGCCGTTCGATTCCGAGAGGCTGGCGCCGCCCGGCACGCTCGTGTCGAAGGGCTGATACGCGCCACCCGTCAGCACGAAGCGATTCCGCATACCGCAAAGGCCGCGAATGGTGACTGCATTGTCCTTGTGCCGGAAGAGACGCAGATCGTAGTTCGACGACCACCCATAGCCCAGCGAGCTGTCGTACTCGGAGAGACTGTCGTACGCGCGCCGGAACGAGATCGGATAGATCCCTGAAATTTCGAGGTCGGTGCGCTCGTACCACTCATTCCCCGTCAAGAGATCGATGCTGCCTGCTGCCTTCACCTCGTACGGCGTGCAACATTGATCGCCGGGACATGGATGCGCGGGCTTCTTGGCCTCGGGCGGTGCGCCCGTCGAGTTGGCCTGAAACTCACTCTCGTTGTCCGCGCGCGCCGGGGCGAGCGGCCAGAGACTCGCCGCCAGGAGGGCGAGCCAAAGAACGGCGGATGTCTTCGTCTTCATCGCAGCAATCCTCACTTCGGCGCCACGCGTACGGCGATCGTGGTGGCACCGAATTGGCCGGCGTAGCCCCAGACGTTTCCGGTCACGTAGTGAATGCCTTCGTTCACGGCGCCGGCATCCCAGACCCAGGTCATGGGGAGGAAGCCGACCTCGTTCTCGAACATGTATTTCCCGTCGAGGAAGAACCCGACCTCGAAGCGCTGCTCGAGGAGGCGTGCGCGATCATCGGGATCCACGTCGAGCTGGATCGCGACCTTCCCCGCGGCAATCGGCAGCGCCTTCGGGTCGCGCGCGACGCCGTCGGGGATCGAGAGCCGGACCTGCACGTCGCCGCGTCGCCCGATCGGCTGCTGGTCCAGCGCGCGCTCGCGCGGCACCGAGTCGCGCTTCTTCACGCGCTTCACCTCAGGCCCGGCGAGCGTCGCGATCAGTTCGACCTTCGGGGTCGGGCAGGACGACGATGGCGTTCTTCGAGAGAGACCACGCCTGCGCGCTCAGCTGTAAGTCGGGATTCTTGGCGGCGTCGATGAGCCCCGACTCGTCCTTCCCGTCCCACGGCTCGGCGTGCGGCCCGGCGGCGCGCGCGACTCCATCGATCACGGTCTTGAGCAGCGGCCCGTTCGCGAGTCCCGTGCGGATCTTGAGGCGCGCGGGAGCGGCGAGCTCGTAGCGAACGAGGTGCTTCGCAGAGTCCCAGCGCACGGTCGGTGGCGCGATTTCTTCGTTCCCGGATAGGTCGGTGAGATCGTGCTCGACCGGGGCACCGCCGCCGGGGGTCGCGGTGAGCGTATACACGTAGGCTTCCGGCGGCACCGGTTGGCCCTTTGCGTCGCGCCCATCCCAGGAGAGCCTCTGGTCTCCCGCGGCGAGTATCTTGGCGGAGGGGATTCCGCGGACCATGAGATCGCGGCCGTCGAAGATGCGCAGCGTTACGCGCGCGGGCTCGGAGATGCGGAAGCGGATCTCGACCGATTGCCTCTTCGTGGAGTCGATAGCCGCGGGCGCGTGCGACACGTTCGTGATTTCGAGGGCGGCGTGGCCCGGTGCGGCGAAGCCAAGCGCGAGCGCAGAGGCGGCAAAAGCGATGGCGCGGAGTCGGACGGTCACGGCACGGCCTCGGCCGGTGACCAGACCGGCAGACGCGCTCCAGGCGCCTCCAGATGAGTCACCTGCACGCTCGCTCCGCCGGAACGCGGGATCCGCCAGATGTTCAACGTGCCGCCTCGCGAGGACTCGAAGAGGAGCTCTTCGCCGTCGGGCGAGAAGCTCGGGTGAGCGTCGAGCGCTGGGTCGTCCGTGAGCCGTACCGGCATGGCCGCCGGCGCCTTCAACCAGACGTCGTAGCTGCCTTCCTGATTACCCGAGTACGCGATGTCGCCGCGAATCGAGATGGCGACGTCGAGGTGCCGGAGCTCTCCGAACGTGAGCTGCTGGTCCTCGCTTCCGTCGGGAGAGATGCTCCAGATGTCGTGACTGCCGCGCGGACCGAGGTCGGAGAGGTAGAAGATCTTGCCGCCGTGCGGGTCCCAGGCGGGCGAATGCTGCAGCCCCGCTCGGTTGGTGAGTTCGCGCAGACCGGCGCCATCGAGGTCGCAGACCCAGAGCTCGTTCGCGTCGCGGCTGTCGGATTGGGTGCGTCGATTCTCAACTTGTACCCATGTTTGGATCATCACCAACCTCCCCGGGCTCCCGACCCAGATCGTCCAGCACGACTACGACCCCGCCGGCAACCGCACCCGACTCACCTACCCCGACGGCGTCTACGTCGACTACGTCTACGACGAGCTGAACCGGCTCAAGATCCTGCGCGACGACCACGCCGTCGACCAAGTCACCTACGTCTACGACGAGCTCTCGCGCATCCACACGATGCTGCGCGCGAGCGGCGTGCTCTCGACGTTTGCGTACGACCGCGCGAGCCGCGTGAAGACGATCTCGCATGCGCGGCGTCGCGCTAAGTCAACCTCAAGCGAACTCCCCCGCGACCCGATCTGCGTGCGCGAGGTCAACCCGCGACGTACCAGACCGTGATCAACTTCGCCGTTCTCGCTCTCGTCTTGCTCGGGACGGCGTCTTGCGCGTCGCTTCCGCCGCGCGCCACCCGCCCGAACATCGTGTTGATCGTGGCCGAGGACCTGAGTCCGCGGATCGGCGCGTATGGCGATCCTGTGGCGCGCACGCCGCGCATCGATGGGCTCGCGCGCGAGGGGGTGCGCTTCACGAACGCGTTCACGGCGGCGCCGGTGTGCGCGCCGAGTCGCGCGGCGCTCATCACCGGTGTGTACGCGCAGGCGATCGGTGCGCAGCACATGCGCACGATCCGCGCTTGGGACGAGCCCGGCGTCGGTCGGAGCTTCTCGTATCTCGCAGTGCCGCCGCCGGAGGTGAAGGGCTTCCCCGAGCTGCTGCGGCGCGCGGGCTACTTCACCGCGAATCACCGCAAGACCGACTACCAGTTCGGCGAGCCGTTCACGATTTGGGACGTCAACGAGCTCGACGCGAAGCAGTCACAGCTCGTCTGGCGCGCCGCGCCGAAGAATCGGCCGTTCTTCGCGATGATCAATCCGGTCATCACGCACGAAAGTGAAATCTGGCCGCAACGGGGCCGGCCCGTGCACACGGATCCGAAGACCGTGACCGTCCCGCCGTACTTGGCCGATACGCCGGTCACGCGTCTCGACATCGCGCAGCACTACGACAACATCGCGAGCCTCGACTCACAAGTCGGCGAGATGCTCGACGCGCTCCAGGCCGATGGCCTCTTGGACGACACCATCGTGATCTTCACGACCGATCACGGCGACGGATTGCCGCACGCGAAGCGGCGGCTGTACGACGCGGGCCTGCACGTGCCGCTGATCGTGCGCTTTCCCGACGGGCGCGGTGCGGGCAGCGTGCGCACGGACCTCGTCAGCTTCGTGGACCTGGGGCCGACGATCCTGAGTCTCGCGGGGCTGGAGCCGCCGGCGTTCGTGCTCGGTCGGCCGTTCCTGGGCCCGCAGCCGTCACGCGAGCGGCGCTATGTGTTCGCAGCCGCGGATCGCATGGACACGTCCGGCGGCGAGTGGCGCAGTGTACGCGACGCGCGCCTTCAGTATCTCGTGAATCGCATGCCCGAGCGGCCGCTCTTCGAGCACATCCCGTTCCGAGACCGGATGCCGTCGATGCAGGAGCTTTGGCGCCTTCACGCGGAGGGGATGCTCACGCCGCTGCAGGAGAGTCAGTTCACGGCGCCGCGCCCGCGGGAGGAGCTCTACGACCTGGCCGTGGATCCGGATGAGACACGGAATGTCGCGAGCGATCCGACTTACTCGAGCGATCTCCTGCGGCTGAAGGAGGCGCTCGCGGACTTCGAGTCCAACACCCCCGACCTGTCGCGCGACAGCGAGCGCGCGATGGCGGAGCGAATGTGGCCCGGCTTGAATCAGCCGATGACGGAGAGTCCAGTCGCGACGCGAGTCGGCGCGGGGGACGAAGCTGCGATCGCACTCTCGTCCGCCACGCCCGGCGCATCCATCGGTTACCGATTCACGGACGATCCGCCCGACCGCTGGCGGCTGTATGTCGGCCCCATCCCCCTGCCTAACGGCAAAGCGATCGAAGCCAAAGCCGTCCGCTACGGCTACGCCGAGAGCGCGGTCATCGAGGTCGTCAACTCGCCGAAGTAGTTTGACTTCGGGCGCCGATCGCGGCGGGACCCAGGCGGCCGCCTGGTCGAGCCGCGTCACGAGCCGCGCGTCACGAGCCTCGTTCCGCCGGCGACACGAGCGACCTGCGACGCGATGTCGCCAAGGCGACGCAGGGAGTACGCAGCGACGCGTTCGAGCGAACCGCGCGTAGCGCTGTGCCGTTCGTGCCGTCGACCCCAGTAGATGCGCGCCACCGTCTCGGGCTCGCGCATGCCCTTCAAGCGCACGCGTCGCTCGCGGCCCACTCGGCGCGCGTCGCGCAAGCGGCGACTGAAGCTGCGCGACGCGAGGATCGCGTTCGTGGGGCAGACGTCGGCGAGCCGCGCCGCGAGAATTACGTCGCGGCCGAACAAGCCGCCTTGGTGCGCGATCGGCCGACCCGTGTGGAGACCGATTCGCACCGCGACGGCGCGCTCGGCAGCTGCGCGGCGCTGCTCGGCGAGCGCCCGGTGTACGGCGATCGCGCACGCAATGCAGGCGTCGGGTGACTCGAATGCGAGCAGACACGCGTCGCCGCGAACCTCGACTTCGCGTCCGGCGTGCTGCGCGGCCAGGCTTCGGAGCAGCTCGATGTGCTGGCGCATCACATCGAAGACGACAGAGTCGCCCAGCCGCTCCGTCATCGCCGTGAAGCCGGAGACATCCGAGTAGAAGAGCGTCACTTCGGGCGGTCGCTCCACCCCCGCTCCTTGGAACTCCGTCTGCATCGCGCTCACCCCGCACCAATCCTGTGCATCGATCGTGCCGCGCGAAACTCGCGCAGGTGCCGAGACGGTACGTTTCGACGGTGACGGCATGGCCTCGACGAAGCTACGAACCGCGCACGTCGGCAGGAAGAATCCGGACGCGGCGGTGCCAGTGCCTATTTGCCCCTTCTCTCCAAGCCGAACGGTCCACCGCCGTTGGTGGCGAGATACAGAAAGACGAAGCAGTAGAGGACGGCGATCTCGCCCTTGTTCTGAATGGGGATTGGGGCCGCGCGGCTGAAGTGAGCCACGAAGTAGGCGACGGCCATTTCGCCGCTGCAGATGAAGGCGGCGATCTGGGTGCGGACGCCGAGCGCGATGAGTGAGCCGCCGACGATCTCGATCACGCCGGCAAACCACACGAGCCCGAAGGTGGGGATGTCCATCCCCGGCACTCCGCCGAACGCGCCGAACAGCTTCTGCGCGCCGTGACACGCGAACATGAAGCCGCTCACGATGCGCAGCGCCGCGTGCGAGACTCCGCCCAACTTCGAGAGCATCGACTCCATGCCTTGGATCTCCTGTTACTGATTCACTCGGTCCACGCGAAGCGCGTGCCCTCGGGGGTCGTGTTCGCGCGGAGGGCGCCGAGGGCGAGTACGCGATCGATCTCGGCGCTGGCGAACTCGGCGCGGACGCCGGTGGCTTCGATGATGGCCCCGCGGAGCTCGGCGACGGGGTCGTTTCGGAACGCGGGGAGGCCCTCGATGGTGTCGTTCAGCAGCAGCTTCCAGAGCAGGGACTGACGGTGGCGGCGCAGGTACATCTTCAGCTCGTAGCCCGAGAGGTTCCCGTTCTTGTACAGACCGTCCTGGTAGCGCAGATAGCGCTCCATCGTGGTGTCGTATTCGTCGGCGACGGCCTGCAGCACGCCCGTGGTCGCGCCGGTCGTGCGAGTCACGACGTGATTCGCATCGTACTTCGTCCAGTCACTCGTCAGGATCTCGAGGCCGTACTCCTCGGCGCGGTCACGCACCTCGGTGCCGGGGAACGGCGACAGAATGTGGAAACCGTAGAGCGAGCCGAACTCCTCGTGCAGCTCGTTCGCGAACTCGGTGGTCTTGCGCAGCGTCTCTTCCGTCTCGCCGGGCAGCCCGATGATGAACGACGCGAGCGCGGTGATGCCCACTTCCTGGGTCATGCGCATCGCTTCCTTCACCTTCTGGAGGCTCGACTTCTTCTTGACCAGATCGAGGATCTCCTGACTCCCGCTCTCGACGCCGAAGCAGATCGCCTGACAGCCCGCGCGCTTCATGGTCTCGACGATCTCGGGCGAGATCGTGTCGACGCGCGAGAAGGCATTCCAGCGAATGCCGGTGTCGCGGCGAATCAGCTCGCCGCACACCGCGAGAAAATGCTTGCGGTAGAGCGTGAAGAGGTCGTCCTCGATGGTGATCTCGGTGAAGCCCATCTGCGCGAGTGTCTCGATCTCGTCGACGCATTGGCCCGGGTTGCGGTAGCGCACCTGGCGGCCGGTCCACGCGGGCGCGGAGCAGAAGATGCACGAGTACGGGCAGCCGCGGCTCGTGACCACGCTCGCGTGACTGTCGAAGGCGAGATAGCGCTGCAGCGGCACGAGCTCGCGCGCGGGGACGGGCAAGGTGTCGAGGTCGTCCTCGAGCGGCCGCGGTGAGGTCTTGACGATGCGGTCGCCGTCGCGCAGCGCGAGCCCGCGCACGTCGCGCTTGTCCATGCGCCCTTCGAGCGCTCGGCACAGCTCGCGCATCGTGTGCTCGCCTTCGCCGATGCCGATGTAGTCGAGCGCGGGCAGATCGCGGAAGCTGCCCTCGATCTCGAAGCTCACGTGCGGTCCGCCCATCGCGATGGGCACGGCCCCATCGCACTTCCGCACCACCTCCGCGATCGATGCCGCGATGTGGTGATTCAGGGTGACCGAAGTGATTCCGACCAGCTGAGGCCGGAAGGCCGCCATGCGCCGCTCGATCTTCTCGGGTGTGGTGCGCGAGAGGAGCAGGTCGAGAATTTCGACCTCGTGCCCCTCCGACTGCAGCGCCGAAGCTACATACGGAAGGGTCACCAAAAGCCGCGGGAATTCCTCGAACGGGTACGACGGATTGATCAGCAGAACGCGCATGCGACCTCCCACTCCCGCGGCAGGGATCGCCCGGGCGTGCCGCGCATTCTAGCCGGAGCTCGCGCAGCGCGTCGGGAAATCGAAGCCGACTTGCCGGACCGTTCTAGCCCGCGACCGCCGCCAGTTTCTCCCCCGCGAAGAAGCGGCGCGGGTTCTCGAGCAGCAGCGTGTCGACGTCAGCCTGGGTCGCCCCGCCCGCGAGCAGCCTCGGAACGATGCGCTTGGTGAAGTGCGACGGCGTCCAGACCTTCTCGATCTCGTCCAGTACCTTGCGCTCGATCGGCTCTCCGCGCCAACACCAGACGGTGTCGTGCGAGACCACCACGCGCGAGCCCGCGCCCTTCTTGATCAGCTTCAGAAGCGACGTCACGCGTTCGGCGTCGGGGTGGATGATGTCGAGCCCGAAACGGTCGAACCCCAGGTACGAGCCGCCGCGCACGATCTTCATGTGGTAGTCGTGATCGCTCGTGCCGCAGCAGTGACCAATGATGATGCGGTGCGCGGGCACGCCCAAGTCCGTCAGGAGCTTCTGCTGCTCGGGCCCCATGGTGCCGCGGTCGGTGTGACTCGTGATCGGCGCGCCGGTCTCGAGCGAGGCCTTGGCCGCCGCCTTCAGCACCGTCTTCTCGTAGTCCGTGATGACTCCCGCGCTCGTCGCGATCTTGATGATGCCGGCCTTGATGCCGCTCTTGCCGACGCCGTCGGTGAGCTCGGCGATCATCATCTCGGCCATGGCGTTTTCCTGCGGGCCGCCGAACGCGGTGCGCGACTTCCAGTGCGGCGAGCCGCCTTCGTGCTCGTGATACAGCCCCGTCGCCGCGACGATGTTGAACTTCGCCTTCTGCGCGACTTCCGCGATGAACTCGATGTCGCGCCCGAGGTCCGAGGGACAGGGATCGATCATCGTCTTGATCCCCTCGTCCTTCATCTCCTCGATCTTGTCCGCCGCGACCTTGTGCATCTCGCGCCTCGACGGACCCGGTCGAACCCAGTCGGCTTCCCAACCGGCGTAGCCGACGAGCACGTGCTCGTGCATCAGGGTGCGACCCATCTTCTCGGGCTTGAGCTTCCCAGTCACGGACTGAATCACCGGCATTGGAGTTCCCTTCCTACGTTGGTGTGTCCTATTTCGGAGCCAAGTCACGCGTCGCTTGGCGCGCATCGACGCCGAGCGGCAGGATCGCGAGCGCGGGCGTGTCGACGCCGGCGTCGATGTAGCGCTGGATGTGGGCGCGGCACTCGTCGGGCGTACCGTGCACGATCAGCTCGTCGACGACCTCGTCGGGAATCGCGGCCACGGCGGCCTTGCGATCGCCCTTTTTCCACGCGTCCCACATCCCGGCGAGCTTCGGCCCGCGGCCGAGCCACTCGTGGAAGGCGGCATACACGGGAACGTTGAGATACGCGGCGATCGCGAACTTGGCCATGCCGCGCACTTGTTCCTTGTTCGCGTTCGGCGCGACGAAGATGCGCGCCACGATCTCCTTGTTCGCGCCGCCCTCGCGCACGAACGGCACGACCTTCTTCACGTCGTCGGCGGAGAGCCAGTTGATGATCGCGCCGTCGCCCACCCGCCCCGCGAGTCGCAGCATTCCCTGACGCAGCGCGGCGATCAGGATCTTCGGCTGCGGGTCGACCTTCACGCCCAGCCGGAAGCCGTTCACCGAGAAGCTCTCGAAGTCCTCGGTGATCTTTTCGCCCGCGAGCGCCTTGCGCAGAAACCGAACGGTGTCGCGCACGCGCTGGTACGGCTTGTTGAACGCGATGCCGTTCCAGCGCTCGACGATCACGTCCGACGACGTGCCCACGCCGACGACGAAGCGCCCCGGCGCGGCCTGGCACATCGACGCGACGCTCATCGCGAACAGACCGGGTCCGCGTGTGAATGCGGGCAGAATCGCCACGCCCAGGCGCAGGCTCGGCGCCCACACCGACGCCAGCGCGAGCGGCGTGAGCCCGTCATAGCCGCCGGCTTCCGCGGACCACACATCGGTGTAGCCCAGCTGCTCGAGCTCCTGAATCCAATCGCGCTGCTCGGCGAGTGGCACACCGTCGAGCGGAATGGTCATGCCGTAGCGCTTCATGGAGACTCCCCGCTCCTGGCCGCATGATACACGTCCCTACGCCGAGCAACTCTACGGTGATAAAGTCCGGAACGGCTTCGCGAGAGGGGAGGACGGGCATGGCCGCGATGCGCGCAGTGACGGTCCTTAGGCTCGAAGACGAGCGAGAGCTCGCGTACGCCGAGTACGGCGATCCGAGCGGAACGCCGGTCATCGGCTTCCACGGCACACCGGGCTCGAGCCTGCAGATCAGCCCATTCGACGCAGCAGCGCGCGCCGAGTGCGTCCGGCTGATCGCGCCGGATCGACCTGGCTACGGACACTCGACGTACGACGCGCACCGGCGGCTCGTCGATTGGCCGCGCGATGTCGCGGAGCTCGCCGATCACCTCGGGATCGCGCGCTTCGGCATCTTCGGCGTCTCGGGCGGCGGCCCGCATGCGGCCGTGTGCGCGCACGCGCTCGCACCGCGCCTGATCGGGGCCGCGATCGTGTCGGGTGTCGCGCCGCCGGATACGGCCGGAGTGCTCGACCACATGATGACCATGAATCGCTTGAACTTCACTCTGGCGCGCCAGTCACCGCTGCTCGTCGTTCCGTCGATGGCGCTGATGCTCTTCATGCTGCGCCACTTCCCGGACCGCGCGCTCGACACCATGTTGCGGGGCCTGCCGGAGCCGGACCGGCGCATCTTGGCTCGCCGCGAGATCGCGGACGTGCTCATCGCAGAAGGGAAGCACGCATCGCCGACCGCGGCGCGTGCCGCGGCGCAGGACTTCTCGCTGTTCGCGCGCCCCTGGCGCTTCCGACTCGAGGACATCCCCGTGCCCGTGCACGTGTGGCACGGCGATGTCGACTTGAACGTCCCCGTGTCACACGGCCGCGCGCAGGCGGATCGCATTCCGAATGCGAAGCTCCATCTGTGTCCCAACGAGGGACACCTGCTGTTCGCCGAGCACGCGCCCGAGATCCTGCGCTGCGCTTCGGGACGCCCGGAGCTCGCGAGCGCGTGATGTTGAAGGGCGTGCGCGTCGTCGAGCTCGCCGTCTGGGTCGCGGGCCCGGGCGCGGGCGGCGTGCTCGCGGACTGGGGCGCCGACGTGGTGAAAATCGAGCCGCCCGCCGGCGATCCGTGCCGCAACCTGTTCATGGCGCTCGCGGGACTCAAGGAGCCGAAGAGCCCGCCGTTCGATCTCGACAACCGCGGGAAGCGAAGCGTCGTGCTCGACACCCGGGTGCCCGAGGCGCTGGCGCTCGCGAAGCGTCTGGTCGCGGGCGCGGACGTGTTCATCACGAACCTGCGACCCGACGCGCTCGCGAAGCTCGGCCTCGATTGGGAGTCACTCGAGCCGACCTGTCCCCGGTTGGTGTACGCCAGCATCACCGGCTACGGCCTGCGCGGTCCGGAGCGCGACCGCGCGGCCTACGACGTCGGCGCGTTCTGGGCGCGCACCGGCGCGGAGCACATCATGTTTCCGACCGGCGTCGAGCCGCACGGCATCCGCGGCGGATTCGGCGATCACGTGACTGCCCTGTCGCTGGTCTCGGGAGTCATGGCGGCGCTCTACGAGCGCGAGCGCACGGGGCGCGGACAGCGCGTCGCGACGTCGCTCATGCGCACGGGCCTGTACTGCGTCGGCTGGGACACCGGCATCCGCCTGCGCTTCGGCACCGTGGCCCCGTCGCTGCTACGCAGCGAAGCGCTGAATCCCGTCCTGAATCAGTACCGATGC
Source organism: bacterium (assembly GCA_041498295.1). Lineage (GTDB taxonomy): Bacteria > Myxococcota_A > UBA9160 > SZUA-336 > SZUA-336 > VGRW01. The sequence continues at coordinate 62,622 of JBGQIB010000003.1, forward strand.
CGCGAGGGGAGATGGTTCTGGCTGCTCGGGCTCGAGGCCGATCGCCACTGGCCGAAGCTCGCGCGCGCGATCGAGAAGCCGGAGCTGGGGAGTGACTCGCGCTTCGCCACGGCGCGCGACCGGCGCAAGAACGCGGCCGAGATCGTCGCGCTGCTGGACGCGACGTTCGCGACGCGCAGCCTGGCCGAGTGGGGACCGCGCTTCGACGAAGTCGATCTCTGGTGGGCACCGGTGCAGACCCAGGACGAGGTCGTCCTGGATCCGCAGGTGCGCGCGATGAACGGGATCGTCTCGGTGCCCGAGGCCGGCGGCGTCGGCGAGTTCCAGGCGGTCGCGACGCCGCTCGAGTTCTCGCGCGCCCACGTCGGCCCCCAAGGCCCACCCCCAAGACTCGGCGAGCACACGGACGCGGTGCTTGCGGAGCTCGGACTCGGGGCCGACGAGATTCGGCGGCTCCGCGAGCGGGGCGCCCTCGGCAAGTAGCGTGCGCGGCTCGGTCGAGATTCTGCGCGACGAGCTGGGCATCCCGCACGTCCGCGCCGAGTCACTCGGCGGCGCGTTCTTCGGCCAGGGCTTTACGTGCGCGCAGGATCGCCTCTGGCAGATGGAGCACGATCGGCGGCGCGCGAGCGGCCGCTGGGCGGAGGTCGTCGGTCCGATCGCCGTCGGACGCGACGCGTTTCTGCGTCGCATGGGGCTCGCGCGCTCGGCCGTTCGCGACCTGGCCGCGCTGCGCGCCGACACGCGCGAGATGTTCGACGCCTACGCGGCGGGGGTGAACGCGTTTCTCGCCAGCGGCGCGCCGCTCCCGGCCGAGTACGCGCTCACGGGTATCTCGCCGGAGCCGTGGGAGGCGTGGCACTGCATCGCGGTCTACAAAATCCGCCACGCGTTCATGGGCCCGCTGTATCGCAAGCTCTGGCGCGGCGCGCTGCTGCGCGAGCACGGGCCGGAGCTTCTGGCGGCGATCTACGCGGGCGCGGCCGAGACACTCTCGGTGCCGCCGGGCGAGGATCACCGCGAGCCGGCGCTGCTCCCGGCCGAGCTGGCGACGGGCGTCGAAGCGCTCGGCGCCCTGGAGCCGGGCGACGGCGCCAGCAATCACTGGGCGCTCGCGGGGAGTCGCACCGCGTCCGGGAAGCCGCTCGTCGCGGGCGATCCGCACCGCCCGCTCGAGCTCCCGAACGTGTACTGGCAGAACCACGTGCGCTGCGTGGGCTTCGACGCGATCGGCCTCTCGTTCGCGGGCGTGCCGGGGTTCCCGCACTTCGGACACAACGCGCAGGTCGCCTGGTGCATCACGCACGGCATGGCCGACGATCAGGATCTCTTCGTCGAGCGACTCGGCGCGCGCGAGCTGGCGCTGGCGGAGCGGCGAACCGAGACGGTGTCGGTGCGCGGCGCCGCGCCGGCCGAAGTCGAGATACTCACCACGGCGCGCGGGCCCGTGGTTCTGGGCGGCACGCACGTCGGCCTCGGAATCGCCCTGCGCTGGACGACGCTCGTGGAGCCCGACTCGAGCTTCGACTGCTTCCTGCCGATGCTCGCCGCCACGAGCGCGGCCAAGCTCGAGGATGCGATGCGCGCCTGGGTCACTCCGTGCAACAACTTGATCAGCGCAGACGTCGCGGGCTCGATCCGGTATCGCTTCCGCGGGCGCGTGCCCGTGCGCGATCCGTCGAATCGCTGGAGCCCCGTTCCGGGTGAGTCGAGCGCGCACGCCTGGCGCGGCTACGTGCCGTTCGACGTGCTGCCCGCGGTCGCCGATCCGCCGAGCGGCATGCTCGCGGCGGCGAACAACCGGCCCGCGGGCGCGGCCGCGCCGTATCTCGGCGTCGACTTCTCGGGAGCGAGCCGCGTGCGGCGGATCTTAGCGCGGCTCGAGTCACTCCACGAGGCGACGGTGGCGGACATGGCGTCGATCCACGCGGACGATCTCTCGCTCGTAGCGCCGCTGTTCGTGCGCGCGCTCGACGGCGTCGAGCCCGCGAGCGAGCGGGCGCGCGAGGCACTCGCGCTCCTCCGTGCTTGGGACGCCCACCTCGCCGGCGACTCCGTCGGCGCAGCGCTGTACGTCGCGTTCCGCGAGCAGCTCACTTTTCTCGCGGGCGGTGCGCTCGGACTCACGGGCCCGATTTTGGGCGTCCTGGGCGAAGCGGCGGGCGCGCCCGAGCGCTTGGCGATGGTCTGGAACGCGATTCCTCCGCTTCTGTCGGCGCGCTTCGCGCCGCGCGAGGCGCACACGGCGTTCGATTGGAAGGCGCTCTGCGCACAGGCGTTCGAGCGCGCGCTCGCGTTTCTCGAAGCGCGCCTCGGCCCGAAGCTCTCGGAGTGGCGCTTCGCGCGCGTGCACCGCACGTTCGCATGGCATCCCTCCGCGATCGACCTGGAGGCGGCGCGTCGCCTGCGCCCGCCGCCATCGGTGCCAATGGGCGGCGATGGTGACACCGTTCTGTGTGGCGCGACCGTGCCCGGCTTCAGTCTGCGCGCCACCGCCGTATCCGTCGCGCGCTACGTCTTCGACCTCTCCGATTGGGAGCGCTCGGGCTGGGTCGTGCCGCACGGCGTCTCGGGCGATCCCGCGAGCCCCCACTACACCGACCAGCTGCTCGCGTGGGCGGAGCTGCGCCTCCTGCCCATGCGGTACGACTGGCGCGGGATCGAGGCCGCCGCGAGCTCGCGTGTGACGCTCGCGCCGCCGGCGCGCTGATGCGGCTGCGGCGTTCGTTCTTCGCGCGCCCGTGTCTCGAGGTCGCCCCCGAGATGCTCGGGCTCCTACTGATTCACGAGCTCGCGAACGGCGCGCGGCTCGTCGGCCGGATCGTCGAGGTCGAGGCCTATCTCGGCGACGGGGGCGACGCGGCATCGCACGCGCACCGCGGCCCGACCCTGCGCAGCCGCGTCATGTTCGGTCCGCCGGGACACTTTTATGTGTACTGCAGCATGGGCATTCACCGCTGCGCGAACCTGGTCTGCGAGAGCGAGGGTCGCGCCGCCGCGGTGCTGCTGCGCGCCGCCGAGCCGCTCGAGGGGGAGCCGCGGATGCGCGCGCTGCGCGGCGGCCGCGAGGGCCGGGAGCTCGCGAGCGGGCCAGGCAAGCTCGCGCAGGCGTTCGCGATCCAGCTCGCGCACGACGGCCGCGACGCGCTCCGCGGCGCCCTCCGTCTCGAGCGGGAGCCCGGCGCGCCCGCGCCCGCGATCTCGGTCGGCCCGCGCATCGGTCTCAGCAAAGCCGCCGACCTTCCCTACCGGTTTTTCGTGCGCGGCAGTCCGCACGTGACGCGCGCGGCGCAGAATGGCCGCGCGCGCGAGCTCGCGCCTGAAGTCGCCCCTGGCACGTCGCGCTAACTGGCGCGTATCCTGCGTGCGCAGTGGCAGACCTGGGGAGCACCGAGGGCGCGCTCGAGCCGCGCGAGCGTTTCACGCGGGCGTGTCGCGGTGAGCCGGTCGATCGGCCGCCGGTGTGGCTCATGCGCCAAGCAGGGCGCTACCTGCCCGAGTACCGCGCGCTGCGCGAGAGGTCGAGCTTTCTCGCGATGTGCGACTCACCTGAGCTCGCCACCGAGATCTCGCTGCAGCCGCACCGCCGCTTCGGCATGGACGGCGTGGTGGTGTTCTCGGACATTCTCTTGCCGCTGCGCGCCGGAGATCTCGAGCTCGCGTTCTCGCCAGGCCCGACCGTGGCCAACCCGCTGCGCGGCTTGGCAGATCTCGAGCGACTGACGGGCGACGTCGCCCCCGCGATCGCGGGCACGTGTGAGACCCTGCGGAGACTGCGTCGCGAGCTGGGCCCGCGCGCGGCGCTGATCGGCTTCGCGGGCGCGCCGTGGACGCTCGCCGCGTACGCGACCGAGTCCAAGCTCTCGCGCGACGTCGAGGTGCTGTCCGCTCTCTCCTGGCGCGAGCCCGACACTGTACTGCGTATCCTCGAGCGCATGGCGGAGATCTGCGCGGAGACGCTGCGCCTGCAGATCGAGGCGGGCGCCGACTGCGTGCAGATCTTCGACACCTGGGCGGGCGTGCTCGACC
>JBGQIB010000004.1:0-65585 GCA_041498295.1 bacterium
GGAACGATCGCAGCGTCGAGGCGGTCCTCGCGCCGCCGAGCGCCCAAGCCAGCGCGACTCACTGAGTCAGCGACTCACTGATAGGTCGCGTAGAGTTCGACGACGATCGTCTTGTCGCCGGGCGCTTGGACGACGGCGACTCCGGCGGTGTTGAACGCGGGGTTCAGCACGTTCTCGCGGTGGTCGTGCGAGCGCATCCACTCCGTCACGATCGCCTCGACGCGGTCGCCCGACACCGTGGACGAACCGATGTTTTCCGCGAGCAAGCGAAAGCCGGAGAGCCCGGCCGCGGTCGCGCGCTGGAGCGGATTCAGCCCTTCGGGGCTCTCGTGCGCCATGTATCCCCGGCGCGCCATGTCCTCGGCGTGCGCGCGAGCGATCTGCGCGAGCTGTGCGGACGCCTTGAGCGGAATGAGCTGGTGCTCGGCACGCACCTGGTTCACGCGCGCGAACAGCTCCGCTTCCGGCCCCGCGAGCGCCTCGAGCGGCGCGGTCGCGAGCCAGACGACCGCGGCGAAGCCCGCGCCGAACCAGAGCCCCGCGCGGACCCCTCTCACTTCGCGGCCCCGTTCTCCCACTTCTCGAAGGCCTCCGCCGAGCTCGCCTCGCGACTCGTGAGCTTGCCGTTCTCGTAGTGCGAGACCACGTCGGGAGTGCCATCGAAGTCGAGGTCTTCGCGCTTCTCCACGAGCTGGCCGTCGAGGTAGATCGACACGGTGTCTGGGCGGCCGTCGCCGTTCCGATCCTCTTCCTCGCGCGCGATCTTGCCGTGCTCGTAGATCGTAATCTCGTCGCGGAAGCCGTCGCCGTTCTTGTCGATCTCGGTGCGCAGCAGCTGATCGCCGTCGTAGAAGCTCCAGGTGTCGGCCTGGCCGTCGCCGTTCGAGTCGGTGCGGCGCCGAGCGAGCTTGCCGTCTTCGTAGAGGCTGGTCGTCTCCATCACGCCGTCGCCGTTCAGGTCCTCGTCGCTGGAGACGAGACGCCCCTTGGCGTCGTAGTGGCGGATGCGATCGACGCGGCCGTCGAAGTCGTCGTCGAGCGCGTCGGTGACCGGCCGCCCGTTCGCGCTGTAGATCCACTCGTCGGGGCGGCCATCGCCGTTGCGGTCACTCGCCTCGGGCGTGCCGAGGTTGGGGTCCTTCGGGAGAAGCGGCCGCCCTGCGGTCGGTGCAGCCTCGACGGGCGGCGTCCCGCCGCCGCGGTGGTTGAGCGAGCGCTCCAGCGCCGCGAGCTCGTCGCCGATCGCCGCATGCGGAGCGGCGCGAGGCGCGGCGGCAGGCGCGGCCTGCGCGCGCTGCTCGAGCTCTTTGCGCAGCGCTTCGTTCTCGTGCACCAGGCGATCGCGCTCCGCGTCGTCAGCGGTGTGAACCGTCGGCAGCGGCGCGGAGGCCTTCGGCTGGGACTGTTCTCTCTTCGCTTCGTCCGTCTTCTCGGCGAGTGTCTGACCAAGGAACCAGAACGGGTATCCGAACAAGGGGCCGATCGGCAGGAATTGCTTCTTCTCGCTGCTGTTGGAGGACTCCTCGGTGGTCTGGCCGATCATCGTCATGTTCGAGCCCGCCGGGGCCGGCGCCGGGGCGCCGCTGTTCGAGCTGGAGCCTCCGCTCGTCGAGCCGTCGGGGACGCCTTGCCCTGTGGAGTTCGACGATCCGCTGGTCGTGCCCGGCGCGCTGGATCCGGCGCTGGACGACGTCGAGCCCGCTGGGCCGATTGCGCTGCCGGGCATCGCGGGTCCGGGCTCGCCCGGATACATCACGGTCGCGCCCATGCCGGTGATGATCTCGGGGCGCTGCTCCTGAGCCCCTTTCCGGTAACCGATGCCGCACGCGCACAGGAACAGTAGGGCAATCGGGAGAAATGGGAGTCTGCGCAACATGATCCGCACCTTCCGCTGCAAGTTCAGCGCCTCGAGCCGCCGGTCGGCGGAGTCCGCGGCCTTTCGGGCGTTGCTGCGCTCGAGCTGCCGACGCACTGCGCGACCGCTGTGAAAAAGTCTTCTCAGTCGGTGGAAGCGTGCGCCCGTCGGCAGCCACAGAGCCGCGTAACCGAAGGGATTTTACCACGATCTCCCGAAGTCGGGAGGTGCGCTGCGCTGCGTCAGCGGAAAGCGGAGCGCTTAACCGGGACACGGCAGCGACGTATCGCTGCCGTGCCGAGCCAGCATCCCCCGGGTGCATCACGCCCAAGGGCGCCCATCTCAGGGCCTTTGACTGCTTCTCTTGGAGGGAATGCAGCGAAAGTAGATGACGAACGCGGGTACTGCAACAGATCGTGGACGCCAGCGCCGCTCAAGCGGAAGTTGCGATTGCTTCGCGAAGCCATGCGCGCAGATCGTCGCTCACCTGTTCGCGATCGATCTCGTTCAGCAGCTCGTGGCGATCGCCCGGGTAGATGCGGACGTCGACGCGCTCGAGGCCGGCGGCGCGCAGCTCTTCGGCGAGCCGCGTCACGCCGGCGCGGCCCGCGACAGGGTCGACCTCGCCCGCCATGAGATACAGCGGAAGCGCGTGCGGAATTCGCGCGAGCAGCGCGCGCCGATAAATGCGGCCGAGCGCAGCCGCGAGGTCCGTGAAGCCGCCCGCCGTGAGCACGAAGCCGCAGAGCGGGTCGGCAACGTAGCGCGCAACCTCGGCTCGATCGCGCGAGAGCCAGTCAAACGGCGTCTCCGCGGGCTCGAACGCCGTATTGAAGCGGCCGAACAGCGCCCATCGAAGCAGCGCGCTGTGGCCGCGCGCGCCGAGCCGAAGGCGCTCCGCGTTCGCGACGGCGCGCAACACCCAGCCGAGCGGACCGGCGCTCGGCGCCGAGCCCGACAGCACGGCGGCGCGCAGGCCATCACCAAACTGTGTCAGGCAGTCGAGCGCGATGAACGATCCCATGCTGTGTCCGAAGAGTACGTGCGGACGGCCCGGGTGACTCGCCGAGATGCGCGCGGACAGGCTCTGCACGTCCGCGACGATCTTCTGCCAGCCATCTCGATCGGCGAAGTGACCGAGCTCGGCGTGGCTCTCCGCGCTGAGACCGTGACCGCGGCAGTCCGCCGCATACACGGCGAACCCGTCGGCGCAGAGATCGCGCGCGAGCCGCTCGTAGCGCGCGCCGTGCTCGCCCATGCCGTGCAGGATCTGAAGCACGCCGCGCACGTCGCTCGGGGAGTCGGGTGCGAAGTGGTGGACGTAGAGTTCGACACCATCGTCGGCGCGCAGTCGAAATGGCGCCGACTTCACCGCGCCGCGTCCGCCCAGTCGCGCGGCCGGAGATACTCGTCGACGAGGCGCGCCTCGGGGCTTCCCGGCTCAGCCACGAAGTCGTAGCGCCAGGCGGCGAGCGGCGGCATCGAGGCGAGCACCGACTCGATGCGCCGCCCCGACTGCAGGCCGTAGCGCGTGCCGCGATCGTAGACGAGGTTGAACTCCACGTAGCGCCCGCGCCGGTACAGTTGGAACGCGCGCTCGCGCTCGCCGTGCGCGGTGTGCTTGCGGCGCTCGACGATCGGAAGGTACGCGCGCAGGTAGTGATCGCCGATGCTGCGCACGAGCGCGAACGCGGCCTCGAACCCGCCCTCCGCGAAGTCGTCGAAGAAAAGTCCGCCGACGCCGCGGGCCTCGCCGCGATGGGGCAAGAAGAAATACTCGTCGCACGCCTTCTTGAAGCGCGCGTACAAGCCGTCACCGAACGGTGTACAGGCGGCGCGCGCCTCGCGGTGCCAGTGCACGCAGTCCTCGTCGAAGCCGTAGTAGGGCGTCAGGTCGAAGCCGCCGCCGAACCACCAGGTCGGAACGTCGCTCTCCGCGCGGAAGAAGCGCAGGTTCGCGTGCGAGGTGGGGACGTATGGATTGCGCGGGTGCACGATCAGCGAGAGAGACACGGCCTCGAAGCGCTTGCCCGCGAGCTCCGGTCGCCGCGTCGTGGCGGCGGGCGGGAGCGCGGCCCCGTGGGCGTGCGAGAACAGAACCGCCGCGCGCTCGAAGACCGCGCCGCCGGAGAGCACGCGCGGCCGCGCCTCCACGCCGTCGGCGCCCTCGGTCGTGCGCAGGTCGAAGCGCGCGCCGCCCTCCGCGGACTCGAGCGCGCCGCAGATCCGCTCTTGGAGCGACGAGAGGTACGTGCTGACTGCCGCGCTCGCGTTCTCCGACATGCACCCCTCCAAAAGGCTCGAGCGCCAAAGATGGATTGCGAGGCCCGACCCGTCCAGCCAGAATCGTCGGGATGCTCGCTGAGCTCGTCGTCGCCGCGCGCTTCTGCGGGCCACCGGGAATTGCGAACGGTGGCTATGTCGCCGGGTTGCTCGCGCGCGGCATCGGCGGCTCCGTAGAAGTCACCCTGCGCGCGCCGACGCCGCTCGACACGCAGCTGAAGATCGAGGCGAGCGCGGACGGCTCCCGCTCGCTGCAGCTCGCGGGGACCGAGCTCGCGCGCGCCGCGCCGGCCAGCTTCGACCTCGAGCTGCGCGCGCCGCCCGATCCGCGCGAGACCGCGGCGCACGCGGGCGGTTGCCGAGCGATGCGCACGCATCCCTTCCCCGAGTGCTTCGTGTGCGGCCCCGCGCGCGCCGAAGGCGACGGGCTGCGCGTGTTCCCGGGCGTCGTGTCGGGCAGCGATGCGGTCGCGGCGCTGTGGACGCCGGACGCCTCGCTCTGCGATGCGAGCGGCTGCGTCGCGCCGGAGTTTCTGTGGGCCGTGCTCGACTGCCCGACGGCGTTTCCGCTGCTGGAGTCGGAGGCGTCTCGGGCGCTCGAGCCGATGGTGCTCGCGAAGCTCTGCGTCGCGCTCGACGGCGAGCTGCGCGCGGGCGATGCCGCGTGCGTCGTCGCGTGGCCGATCGCGCAGGAGGGGAAACGCGGCACGGCGGGCGCCGCGATCTTCACCGGATCGGGTCGGGTCGTCGGTCGCGCGCGCGCGACCTGGGTGTCACTCGCGGGTCGCCGTTAACCGGCGACGCGCCAGCCTTCTTCGACCAATTCCTGGCGCGTCGAGCGCACCGAGAGTGGGCGCGCGACACCGCGCTCGCCATTCAGGCGAGTCAGTAGCTGGCGGGCGAGCAGCTCGGCTGCAGAGCGATCGCGCACGAGCGGACTGAAGAACGCGTACGCGCTGTGCTGGCCGACCAAGGTCGTATCTTCCGCGCGCACCGAGTCGGTGTAGGTCCGCGTCGTGGCGTCGAACCCGAAGTACACGCGCACTTCGTTGTAGATCTTCGAGGCGCCGAGGCCCGTGCCGTACTCCGGGTCGATCGCAGTCGGGCGACCGCAGCCCGGGCAGGCAAAGTCGAGAGAGATGGGAACGAGCGGCACGAGTTTCTCGCGCTCGCGGCAGTCGCGGGTGCGGCAGTGCGCCGCCCCGCGTCGAATCTTGATCATGACGAGCCCTCCGTAGGATGCGATCGGTCACATCCAAAATCCGTGCCAGTGAAGCGGCGGGCGCCGATGCGCCGCGACGAGCGCCGGGGGCGCTTTCTCCCGTCCGTTCCTCAAAATGAGAAGCGCGCGTCTCTGCGCGAAAAAATCTCGACGTGTGCCCTAGACTGAGTGACCCTGCGCGGGCTGTTACCGCGCAAGGAACGGGAGTACAGGGAAGGGATGCCGACACTTCGACTCGCGGTCGCTGGAGTGGGGAACTGCGCCAGCGCGCTCTTGCAGGGACTCGAGTACTACCGGACGCACGATCTCGCGCACACGAGCGGCCTCTTACATGCGCAGATCGGCGGCTATCGGCTCGAGGATCTGCGCGTGGTCGCGGCGTTCGACGTCGACGAGCGCAAGGTCGGGAGACCGCTCGAGGAGGCGGCCTTCGCGGCGCCGAACTGCACGAAGCGCTTCGCCGAGAAACTGCCCGCGTCGGGAGTCACCGTTCAGATGGGCCCGGTGCTCGACGGGGTCGCGGAGCACATGGCGCGCTATCCCGCGGAGCGCGCGTTCCGCGTCGCGCACGCCGCACCCATAGACGTCACGCAGGCGCTGCGCGAGAGCGGCGCCGAGGTGCTCGTCTGCTATTTGCCGGTCGGCTCGGAGCGCGCGGTTCGCCACTACGCCGAAGCCTGCCTCGCCGCGCGCGTCGCGCTGGTGAACTGCGTGCCCGTGTTACTCGCCTCCGACCCCGCGTGGGCCGAGCGCTTCCGCGCGGCAGGGCTCCCGATCGTCGGCGACGACATCAAGAGCCAGGTCGGTGCGACGATCGTGCACCGGACGTTGGCGCGCCTGCTATCCGACCGGGGGGTCACCCTCGACGCCACGTATCAGCTCAATACGGGCGGCAACACCGACTTCCTCAACATGCTCGAGCACGAGAGACTCGCGAGCAAGCGCGTGTCGAAGACGGAGTCGGTGCAGTCACAACTGGACGAGAGACTCGCGCCCGAGAACATCCACATCGGCCCCTCCGACTACGTCGCATGGCAGAAGGACAACAAGGTCTGCTTCGTGCGCATGGAGTGGCGCGGCTTCGGCGACGTGCCGATGAACCTCGAGCTACGCCTCTCCGTCGAGGATTCGCCGAACAGCGCCGGGGTCGCGATCGACGCGATCCGCTGCGCAAAGGTCGCGCTGGAGCGCGGCGAAGCCGGTCCGCTCGAGGCGATCTCCGCGTTCGCGATGAAGCGCCCTCCGAAGCAGATGCGCGACGTCGACGCGGCGCGCGCTCTCGACGCCTGGATCAGCGCTTAGCGGCGGACAGGTGCAGCGGCTCGCGCATCGCCTTGTGGAACTTCTGACTCTTCGGCGACACGGGCTCGGGTGACTTCGCGGTGAGCAGCTCGCGCGCCTTGCGCCGATCGGCCGCATCGAACTCCGCCGTCGTCGTGCAGAACTCGACGAGCGTTCCATTCGGGTCGGTCGTGTAGATCGAAGTGCACCAGTGGTGGTCGATCTCCATCACGTCGTAGCCGTTCTCGAGCCAGCGCTGCCTGCGCACTTCGATGTCGGCGAGATCGCGCGCGGCGAACGCGATGTGATTCACCCAGATCGGCAGCCCGACGCCTTCGGAGAGAGCGGTCGGGTAGTCGTTCCCGATCGCGTCGTCGTGCAGCTCCCAGAACGCGATCATCCCGTCGCTGCCGGTGTCGTAGAAGAGATGCTTCGCCCAGCCGCCGGCCGGGGTCGCGCCCACCTCGACCTTCGCCAGCGTGAAGCCCATCACTCGCTCGTAGAACACGTCGTTCGCGACCGCGTCCTTCGTCGCCACAGCCAGATGATGGAAGCCCATCGCGATCCCTCCCAAGCGTACGCGCAGTATATCCCGCCGCGCTTCAGGGCTCGACTTCGACACGGCGAGCGCGGATGCGCCAACACAGATTGGTGCAGCGCGCGGCCAGTCGCGCGTCGTGGGTCGCGAGCACGAGCGCACCGGGGTACTCCGCGAGCGCCTCCTCGAGCCGCTCGATCGACGGCAGATCGAGGTGATTCGTCGGCTCGTCGAGCACGAGCAGCCACGCGCGCTTCGCCAGGCCGAGCGCGAGCGCGAGCTTGCGCGCCTCGCCGGGTGACGGGCGCCGCGACTCGAGCAGCCGCCGAGGCTCGACGCCGAGCGCGGCGACCAGCGCGAAGAGACGCCCGCGCGTGTCCGAGTCGAGCGTCCGCGCCGCGTCGAGGAGCGCCAGCTCCTCGTCGGCGCCGAGCTCCTGCGGCAGCACGAGCAGACGCTCGCTCGGCACGCGCGCGCCGCGCAGTAGCGCGCGCAGCAAGGTCGTCTTGCCTGCGCCGTTCGGACCCGCGAGCCAGACGCGCGAGGCACGGCCAAGCGCGAGGTCGACTTCCTCGAGCACGAGGCGGGCGCCGGCGCAGATGCGCCGCTCCTGAACCAGCGCCAGGGTGGGGACGCGCGCCGGCTCCCAGTCGACGAAGAGGGCGCTGCCGACTTCCTTCGCGAGCTCCAGCTCCGACAATTCCGTGTGTAGGCGGTCGAGCGCGGTGTGAGTGCGCGCGATTTCGTGCCCGAGCTGCGTCACGGCGGAGCGCCGGCGCGTCTGCTTGAAGCGTCCGCGCGCGTCGCTGTCGTGGATGTTCTTCATGCGTTTGCTCGTGCGCATGCGCGCCCCGGCGTGCGCCTGCTCGGTACGGCGCTCGCCGATGCGCCGTTCGAGCGCGCGCGCGGCGTCTCGCAAGTTCGCGTGTCGCTCGCGCAGCTCCGCGTCCGCGCGTCGCCAGGTCTCGCGCGCGGCCGCGTACGCGCCGCGATAGGCCCGCGCGGATTCCCCCGCGACGCGCACTGTCTCGGCGCAGAGTGAGTCGAGCAGCTCGCGATCGTGCGAGACCAGAATTCCGATGCCCTCGAAGCGGCGCAGCGCCGCGACCAAGAGCGCGCGCGCCTCGTGGTCGAGGTGGTTCGTCGGCTCGTCTAGGACCAGAGCGCGCGGCGCGCTCGCGAGCGCCGCGCCGATCTGCCAGCGCTTCCGCTCGCCGGGCGAGAGCGTCGGCCAGCGCGCGAGCTCCTCGGGCACGAGCGCGAGCACCTCGCGCGTGCGCCGTGCGACACCGTCCTGTGTCGTCGCGAACGCCGCGATCTCCGTACCGAGCGCCTCGATCCGCTGCGGCACGAGCTGGAGCGCGAGCCAGCGCGGCTCGTGCACGACGCGCCCTGACTCGGGCTCGAGCTCGCGGGTCGCCAGCCGAAGCAAAGTCGTCTTGCCCGAGCCGTTCGCCCCGACGACGCCGGTCCAGCCGGGACCGAAGCGCAGCGACACGTCGCACAAGAGCGGCACGGAGTCACGAAACGAAAACGAGACGCGGTCGAAGGATACGTACATGGAGCGAGCCTCGGGTCCCGCCGCGCGCGGGCGACGTGCGCCCGGCGACGGGGCCGGAAAGGGTTCGAGTCGAACGACTCAAGACCTCGGCTCTCAGCTCTTCAACGGATCCTCTCCTCGGAACGGATGGCCGGCACGCTACCGAGCGACCCGGCGCGCGTCAATGCGCGGGCTTGTCGACCTCGATCTTCAGGCGTCGCTCGAGCTCGAGATCGTCGCTCGGGCCGGGCGACAGCCTCCTCACCACGTCCGCGGGCGTGAGAAAGTCGATGCCATCGTTCGCTGCGTGCTTCTCGAGCACGACCAACTCGGGCTTGTAGCCCTGGCGCTTCAGGTAAACCGTGTGGTCCTTGTCGCGCCCGATCTCGAGCTTCGCGGGAGTTTGTCCCGCGAGCTTTCCGTCGAGGTAGATCTGCGCGCCCGGCGGATCGCTCTCTACGCCGACGTTCTGATACGCCGCGCATGCGAGACCCCCGGACGCGAGCACGAGAGACGCGAGAAGCTTCGCCTTCACGCGCGGCAGTTTACAGCTCCCGTGCCGGCGGGCTAAGGTCGGCACCCCTTGGCACTGATCGACACCACGCAAATGCGGCAGGGAACCTTCGTCGAGATCAGCGGTGACCCCCACGTGATCGTCACGTATCAGCACGTGAAACCCGGCAAGGGCAGCGCATTCGTGCGCATGCGCTTGAAGAGCTTGACCACGGGAGCGGTGCTCGACAAGACGATCAAGAGCGGTGAGACCTTGCCCGCCGCCGAGATCGCCAAGCGCCAGATGCAGTATCTCTACGATTCCGGTGACAGCCTCGTGCTCATGGACCAGGAAAATTACGAACAGCTCGAGGTTCCGCGCGCGAACATCGAGAACGTCGATCTCATGACCGAGAACTGCCTGGTCGAGGTGCTGCTGCACGCCGAGCGACCGATCATGGTGGAGCTGCCGAACTTCGTGATCCTCGAAGTCGCCCAGACCGATCCTCCGGATCGCCAGGGCAAGATGAAGGCGGCGACACTCTCGACCGGCGCGGTCGTGCAGGTACCTGCCTTCATCTCGCGCGGCGAGAAGCTGAAGATCGACACGCGCGAGCGGAAGTACGTCGAGCGCGCCTGAGCTAGCTCGGCAGGGCGTCGAAGACGACGCGCAGCTCCGGCGGTGAGCGGAAGCCTCGCGGAGCCGCGCGAAGAGCTCGTGCAGTGACTGGGACGCCGCCAGACCGCGCGCCGGCGGTGGAGCGGGCCCTCCCCCCGCCACACTGCGTAGCGGGGTACGGATCGCCCTACTGCGAGCGCATGTCGAACGTCGTCGACGGGGCATCGCTCATCGCAATGCTCTCCCGACGCCGAGCCGAAACACCGGCAGCGGCGTTCCGTCGCTCGCCGTCTCGAACGCGACGCTGACTCGGTCGCCGGAGCGCACCGCCCCGGACTCACCCGCGGCGAGCCGCGCGGGAATGCGCACGCCTTCGTCGAGGTCTACCAACAGCAGTGTGAGCGGCAGTTTCCCCTCCAGCTCGGGCGCGCTCGAGCGTGTGAGTCGGCCGTGTCCGAAGATGCGTCCCATGCCCGCGGCCTCGCGCCACTCGAGCGCCGTCGAGCCGCACGCGCCGCAGCGCGCGCGCAGTGGGAACACGCTCGCGCCGCAGCTCGCGCAGCGCTGCAGCGCCCGCACGCCGCGCGCGGCGGCCTCGAAGTAGGGCCGCGCGCGCTCCGCGGGATCGATCGGCTTCGCGGCGTCGCTCGCCATCGCCGCTAGCCGAGCGTGTGCGGCGACAGCACCAGCGTCGCGTGGTGGTTGAAGATGCCGCCGTTGCCGGAGACGGCGATGCGCGCGTTACGCGCGGCCTGGCGCTCGGCGCCGTCGCCGCGCGCCTGTATCACGGCTTCGGAGATCGGCGTCATGCCCCACATGTAGTACGAGGAGAGCATCCCTCCACCCGTGTTCATGGGCAGCGCGCCGCCGGGCGCAAGCGCGCCGCTCGCCGCGAACGGTCCGCCCTCACCGCGCTTGCAGAAGCCGTAGTCCTCGAGCGTGGTCAGCACCGTGAACGTGTAGCAGTCGTAGATCTGACACTGTTCGATGTCGGCCGGCGCGCAGCCCGCCATCGCGAACGCGGCGCTCGAGCTGCGCTGCGCGAGGCTCGGGCTCGCGTCGTTCCACTCGAGCTGATGCGCCTGGCCGACGCCGTGCACGTACACCGGCGGCCGCGGTCGTGTGCGCGCGCGCTCGGCGCTGGTCACGATCACGCAGATGGCGCCGTTCGAGACGAGACAGCAGTCGAGCACGTGAAAGGGTGCCACGACCCAGGGGGACGCGTGATACTCCGCGAGCGAAAGCGGCTCGCGCATCGTCGCGCGCGGATTCCTCGCCGCCCACGCGCGCGCCGTAAGCGCGATCGCGCCGAGCTGGTCCTGGGTCGTGCCGTACACGTCCATGTGTCGCTGCGCGTGCAGCGCGTAGAACGGAATCGGACCGGCGAAGCCGAGCGACGGAACGACGGAGCCGAGCCCCGGTCGGCGCGCCCGCGCAGCGCCGTACGCCTGCCCCGCGCGCTGTCCGCGCACGAGCGGCGCATCGGCGAACACACAGGCGACGTTGCGCGCGAGCCCGTGGTGCACGGCCATGGCGGCGTACTGCACCATCTGCCCCGCGCTCGAGCCGTAGGCGTTCATCTGCGTGAGCAACGAGAGATCGCGTAGCCCGAGCGTCTGCACGAGCGACAGATCGATGCCCTGGCTGATGCCCGCGTTCAGCAGCAAGCCGTCGAGCTCGCTCTTCGCGAGGCCGGCATCCGCGAGCGCGGCGAGCACGGCCTCCGCGGCGAAATCCGACGCGCTGCGCTCGTAGACGCGCCCGAGCTCGGTCATCCCCAGACCGCAGATTGCGGTCGCACCCGCTAGTGAGTCGCGCGAAGTCAGCGTCACTCGAGCTCCCGAATGCGCGTGAACGCCAAGAACCCGGCGATCACCGCGAGCATCGCTACGCCCGCGAGCCCGCAGGCGACGAGCGGCCCGAAGTGCGCCACCAAGAGACCCGAGACCGGCGCACCGAGGAGGCCCGACGCGCCCATCGTCGAGAGACTGTAGACCGAGAGCACGCGCCCGCGGTGCGCGGGCGGCGCCTTCTCCTGGAACAGCGTGCGACTCGCGTTCATGAACATCGCTCCGCCGAGCCCGAACAGGAACACGACCACGAGCGCCAGCCAAAACGGCAGACCCAAGCCGAGTGCGATCATGCACAGCGCGCCGATCGCGAGTGAGCCGAGCTGAGCCATGCCTTTCCGGCGCAGGCCGCCGCGCGCCAGGATCCACGCGGAGCTCGCGATGATGCCGAGCGGGAAGCAGCCGAATAGAAGCGACAGATCCGCGAGATCTCCGCCGTAGTAGTCGCGCACGAGCAGCGGAAACACGACCAGGAACGGGCCAATGAAGAATACGCCGAGGGCGATCGCGAGCAGCGCGACCGGTCCCAGCACCGGCGAGCGCGCGACTTCGCCCACGCCCTCGAGGAACTCTCGGACCGAGAGCGTGGCGCGCTTCGGCCGGTCGCTGCGCGCGCGGCGCGGCAGGCGCGCGATCGCCGGCGCGCCCGCGAGCAAGATCGTGGCCTGGATCGCAATCAGCGCCACGATGCCCACGCTCGCGCCGATGCGCGCGGAGAACGAGCCGAGCGCCTGCATGCTCCACTGAGTCATCGTCAGCACGCTCACCGCGCGCATCAGGTTCCCGCCCGAGACATCGGACAGAAGCGCGTCGCGCGCCGGCATCAGGAACGCGCTCACGGTTCCCATTCCGATTCCGTAGGCGACGACGAGCGGCATCGAGAGCGCGCCCGCGTGCACGCCGAAGGCGAGCGCCGCAGTGAGTGCAGATGCGACTCCGTGCAGGGCGATCAAGAGCCGACGCCGATCCGCGCGGTCCGCGACCGCGCCGCCGATCAGGATCAACGCCACCGTCGGCAGTTGGCTCGACGACTGCGCGAGCGCCAGCGCGCCGCCGCCCCCGCGCAGCTGTTGAGTCACGAGCGCGGGCACGATCACCCCGTTCAAACCGAACGACAGGAACCATGTCCCGGCGCCGACGACGTACCAAAGCCACGCGCTCGAGGCCGCGGGCAGGCTTTCGACCCGCATCACCACGGCGGGCATTGTCGCACACGCCCGCTCCTCGACAGACCCGGCGCGGCAGGCGACGTTTCGCCGCGTGATCCCCGACGTCTCCGATCTCGACGAAGCCTACGGCCGCACGACCGCGCGCTTCTACGACGCCGCGTACGAGCGCAGCCCACAGGTGGCCGGCGACTTCGACTTCTACTGCTCGCTCGCTCGCGAAGGCGCGGGTCCCGTGCTCGAGCTCGGCTGTGGCACGGGTCGCGTGCTGCTGCGCATCGCGGAGGACGGCTTTCCGTGTACCGGTCTCGACGCCTCGCGCCACATGCTCGACGCGCTGCGCGCGAAGTCGCGTTTCCCGAACCTGCGCCTCGTGCACGCGCCGATGCAGCGCTTCGACCTCGGTCACGATCGTTTCACGCTGATCTTCTCGGCGTTCCGCGTGTTCCAGCACCTCTACACCGTCGAGGATCAGCTCGCGTGTCTCGCCTGCGTCCGGCGCCATCTCGCGCCCGGCGGCCGCTTCGCGTTCGACGTGTTCGCGCCACGGCTCGCGCGCATGGCGGAGCCCGAGCAAGCGGAGCAGGTCGACGCGCGCTTCGAGCTCGCCGGCGAGTCCGTCGTCCGCTACGCGACGCTGTCTCGGGACCCCGTCGCCCAGCTGCTCGACGTGCGCTTCCGCTACGAGCGAAGCCGCGCCGGCGAGATCGTTGGCAACGAAGAGGCGCGCTTCCGCATGCGCTGGTTCTGGCGCTTCGAGCTCGAGCACCTGCTCGCGCGCGCGGGCTTCGGCGAGGTCGTGCTGTACGGTGACTTCGACCGGCGGCCGATTGGCGCCGACACACCGGCGTTCATCGTGAGTGCGCGCTAGCTGTGGGTTCTCAGGAGGTTGTTCAGGATCATGAGCACCTCCGGAGGCAAGTGAGCGGGGCGAGATTGCGAGCGCTCGGTGGGGTCGTTCGGTGTTGTAGTACCGCAGCCACTCCGGCAGCGCTGCGATGCGGCGGAGCGAGCTGCGATAGGCGCGAGCGTAGGCCCAGCCGCAGCGAGCCGCGTTGATCGGCAGGTCACGCCGCCGTTGAGCGTCAGCCTCCGCCCCGCCAGAGCCTGACAACATGCCCAAAGCTCTCTTGCCATGCGCGGCGGATCCGCGGAGAATGCGAGATAGAGCCCATTCTGAACGGCGGAAGGACTGATCATGAGGAAGTTTTTCGCCTTGGCCGTCATCGCGACGGCACTCACAGTCGGCAGCGTCGCGAAGGCGACGGTATTCATCGATGTGACTCTACAGAGTCCTGGATCCCAGTTGTTCGACATCACGGTGAGCGTCACCGACGCGACCCGAGTGGGCGGCATCGCCCTCCTCGCGAATCCGAACGTGACTGCGCTCACCCTGAACGCTGCGAACACGGGAATCGATCCCCTGTTGAGCGGGATGATGATCGACGTCCTCGGTGATGGCACCACGAACGCGATCGGCATCAAAAATACGGCCGCGGGCGTCGCGATCGCCTTCGGGCCGGCGCCGGTGCTCATCGGCACGCTGACGATCGTGAACACGACCTGCAACACGCCGTTTCCGTCTTGCGCGAACCCAGACATTCGCCCGGGTGATGAGCTGTACGGCTACACGGCTTCGCGTGACGACGCGACCGCTTCGCCGATCATCGACACCGTCGTGCGTGAGCATACGGCGTTCCCGGAGCCGGCGTCCGTTGTGCTGCTCGGCCTCGCCCTCGCCTTCAAGCTCGTCCAGTATGTCGTTGGGCGCGCGCTAGCTAGCGCACCTTCACGACGATCGAGCCGAACACCGCGTGACCCTCGATGCGCAGCACCGGCGGCTCCTCGTCGGGGTCCGACGCGTAGCCGGGCGCGCGCTCCTGCCCGGTGACTCTGCGGATCTGATCGGCGAGGAAGCGGCGTACGCGTCCGCCCGTATCGCGCTGCTCCACGCTGCCGAGCACCGCGGATGCGGCGAGCTCCACCTCGAGGTCGGCGGGCACGACGATCTCGATCGAGCCGAACAGCGCAAGCGTCTCGAGCACGGTGACTCCGGGCGCGAGCAAGGCCTGCGTGAAGTCGAGATTCACGTTGCCGAAGCACGCGCGTACGCGGGTCTCCTCTGCGGGCAGCCACTCGCCGCGGCGCGCGGTCGACGAAAACACGGCCGAGATCGTCTCGGGCTCCAGCGGATCGTCGAGCTCGCTGCCGCGCGCGCGTTCGTTCATCTCGATCCGCGATCATGACACAGGCGTGCGCGCTTGCGGGCGGCGGATGCGCAGCGCAAGATCCCGGCGCCCCGGACCTGAGCCGGGAGATGGGAGACCCATGACTCCGCGCCTCGCGATCCTCTCTCTCCTGGTCTGCGCGCTCGCCGCGCCGCTCCGCGTGAGCGCGCAGCAACTCGAGACCGACGACCAGAAGACGATCTACGCGCTCGGCTTCGCCGTAGCGCGGAATCTGAAGAGCTTCGACCTGACGGCGGACGAGGTGAAGATCCTCGAGGCCGGATTGACCGCGGGACTCACCGGCGGAAAGCCGGCCATCGATCTCGCGGCCTTCGAGTCGAAGCTCGACCCGCTGGCGCAAGCGCGAAATGGGGTGCGCACGAAGCGCGAGCGCGACGCGTCCGCGGCCTTCCTGAAGTCGGCGGCCGCGCAGAGCGGCGCGAAGACGACGCCGAGCGGGCTCGTGTACCGCGAGCTCAAAGCCGGTTCGGGAGACAAGCCGACACCGAAGGACAAGGTGAAGGTGCACTACACCGGAAAGCTGCGGGACGGGAGTGTCTTCGACAGCTCGGTCGAGCGCGGTCAGCCCGCTGACTTTCCGTTGTCGCGCATGATCCCGTGCTGGCTCGAGGGACTGCAGCTCATGAAGCAGGGCGGGAAGGCCGAGATCACCTGTCCCGCGGACCTCGCCTACGGAGACAAGGGCATGCCGCCGGGCAGCGGCGATCGCATCCCGCCCGGGGCGGCGCTGCAATTCGAGGTCGAGCTACTCGGCATCGAGAAGAACGGCGCGCTGACGGAGAAAATGCCGGAGAAGCCGCCGCTCGAGTGACTCGCGCCCGACTCCGCCGTCAGCCGGGCGGCAGTCGACGCGACCGCCCGCGGCGGCGCGCGCCGAGGCCCTGCA
Organism: bacterium; assembly: GCA_041498295.1. GTDB lineage: Bacteria > Myxococcota_A > UBA9160 > SZUA-336 > SZUA-336 > VGRW01. Next base: position 15,982 of record JBGQIB010000004.1, read on the forward strand.
GGGCGACGATCGCGCCGCCCAGCACGAACATGAGATTCGTGACCGGGCTCCAATGCGTGAAGCGTCCGCCCAGCGCGATCCCGATGCCGAGGCCGATCAGCATGAGGCCGGGGCGCCCGCGTGCCTGACCGAGCGCGCGCCCGAGAGACAGTCCCACGAGAATCCCGCCCGCGGTCGGAAACACGCCGCCGGTTCCGATGCCGAGCGTGGGGCTGGTGAGCAGGAACACGCCGATCGCGAGGGGGATCGCCACGTCCGGGCGCAGCAACGTGTCGACGAGGCTGCGCGGGCGCGACTCGGGCAGCGGAGCGGGGCCGCGCGGCGCCGCGCGCGAGCGGCGCGCGAGTCGCTCCTCGCGCCGCGTCGGCGGGCGGATGCTGGCCGGCGCGCCGCGCGCGCCCAAGGTCGCGAGCGCGGACGGAAGCAGCGAGTAGACGCGCACCGGGTGCTCGATGTTCTTCAGCGTGCGCACGCCTTCGTCGCGGAACTCGGCGGAAATCTTGTTGTGCACCTGCTGGTACACGGCCTCCGACACCAGGATGTGTCCAGGCTGCGCGAGCGACTCGAGCCGCGCGGCGATGTTCACGCCGTCGCCGTAGACCTTGTACTCCTCGACGATCACGTCGCCGACGTGCACACCGATGCGCGTGTCGATGCGGCGCTCCGGAGGAAGTGACTCGTTCTGACGCGCCTGCTCGGCCTGGATCGCCTGCGCGCAGCGCGTGGCGTTCACCACCGAGTCGAACTCGGCGAACACCGAGTCACCCGCGGTGTCGACTACCCGGCCCTCGTGCTCCTGCACGCTCGCCTCGACGCGCTGGTGGAAAGCGCGGATCTCGCGCGTGGTCCACTCCTCGTCGCTGCCCATCAGCCGGCTGAAGCCGGAGACGTCGACCATCACGATGGCGGCCAGCTTGCGGCGCGAGCGCGGAGCCTCAGCTTCCAACCCGCGCCCCCGCGCGCGCGAGCTCGCCCATGAGGCCGAACAGCTCGAGCCCGTTCGCCACGCCCTGCTTCCCGCCGCTCCACTCGCGGTAGAGCGTGTGCACGTTCACGGCGATCCGCTCCGCGTCACCCCAGCTCGCGAACTCGCCGAGCGGCAGCTTGCGCGCCGCGTCGGCCGGCGAGAGTCCCGCGTCGAAACACTCGTGCGCGCGGTCGCGGACGTACACGAGATAGTCGCGCACCGCGAGCGCGCCCTTCGCATCGGTGAGCGGGCCGTGGCCTGGCACGATCACCTCGGCGCCGAGCGCCGCGATGCGCTCACACGCCGCGATCCAGTTCGCGATCGGCCCCTGCCACGCGATCGGCGTGCCGCCGATGAACAGAATGTCGCCGGTGTACACGACGCGTTCCTGGGGAAGCCAGACGAGGGTGTCGCCGCGCGTGTGGGCGGGACCGACCTCGATCAGCACGACCTCCTTCGCACCGACGCGCAGGCGCAGCTCGCCGTCGAAGGTCTCGGTCGGCGGCGTGTGCCGGATGCCGCGGAACTCGAACGGCGCGAATACCTTCGCGAGATACTCACCGCCGGGGCCGAGCGCCGCGGCGTTCTCGATCACGCGCACCATCGCCTGGGGCGGGAGCTCGTCCATCTCGGCCGCGCTCGCGCGCGAGGCCACGATGCGCGCGCCGGCAACAAGCTGGTTCCCGTAACAGTGGTCGCCGTTCGCGTGGGTGTTCACGAGCACGCCGATGCGCGCCGCGGCCGGCACGCAGGCGCGCATCGCTGCGAGCATCTCCGCCGTGAGGCGCAGATCGAAGAGCGTGTCGACCAGGAGTGACTCGCCCGCGTCATGGACCAGCCCGGCGTTGCTCCAGCCCCAGCCGCCGTCGGGCTGCAGCCAGGCGAGGCAGCCCCGCCCGAGGTCTTGCAGGCCCTTCGTATAGCGCCAATCGGGCATGCGCCAAGCGTACCACGCGTGTGATAGAACCCGTGGATGCTGCGCGTATTGACCTTGAACGTGTGGAACGACTCGGGCCCGTGGCCGCTGCGCGCCGCGCGCATCCACGCGTGGCTCGATCGACTGTCTCCCGACCTGATCGCGTTCCAGGAGGTGCTGCAATCGCCCGAACGCGACCTCGCACGCGAGCTCATCGGCGGCCGCGGCTACGAGCTCTCGTTCGGGAAGGCGAGCAATTTCTGGAAGTCGCCGAGTGACGCGTTCGGGAACGCGATCGCGTCGTGCTGGCCGATCGCGAAGAGCGACGTCCTGCCGCTGCCAGACCGCGGCGATGGCGAGACGCGCTCCGCACTTCTGTGTCACGTCGACTCGCCTCACGGCCCGCTGCGCTTCGCGTGCACGCACCTCAACTGGAAGTTCCATCACGGCGCCGTCCGCGAGCGACAGGTGGTGGCGCTCGCGGACTTCGCGCGCGCGCAGCGCGTGCACCGGGGCTATCCGACGATCGTCGCCGGCGACTTCAACGCGGAGCCGGACTCCGACGAGATTCGCTACATGACCGGGCGCCACTCGATCGACGGGCGCAGCGTGTACTGGAACGACGCCTGGCTCGTCGCCGGGCGGGATGGCGATGGAGTCACTTGGTCCAATCGCAACGCGTACGCGCGCACCGCGCTCGAGCCAGAGCGGCGCATTGACTACATCTTCGTCGACTATCCGCTGCGCGACGGGCGCGGCCTGGTGGAGTCATGCCGCGTGGTCTGCAACGACGAGCGCGCGGGAGTCTGGCCGAGCGATCACTTCGGTGTGTATGCCGAGCTGCGAACGGAGCCGCTCTAGCGCGCGCTGCGCTCCGCGACGACCACCCACAAGGGGTCCGCGCCGGCGGGCGAACGGTCCACGACGCGCACGCCGCGAAAGCCTCCGGCCTGCGCGAGATAGGCGCCGACCAGACGCAGTCGGTCTTCCGCGGGCAGCGTGCGCCACGCGGCGATCGCCTTGGTCGGGAACAAGCGGTGTGACGTCGCGACGAGGACTTTGCCTGCGTCGCGCAGCACGCGCGCGACCTCGGCGAAGACCTCGACCGGCCGCACCAAGTACTGCACCGAGACCGCACACAGAACTGCGTCGAGCGACGCGTCGGGCCAGGGCAGGGCGGGCTCGCAGTTCAGGTCCTGAACCCGGCGTTCGTCGAGCCGCGGGTTCGCGGCCAGCTCCGCCGCATTCATGCCCAGCCCAGCGACGTGCGCGTAGCGGACCTCGCCGGGCAGATGCGAGACCCACGAGGACATCAGGTCGAGCACACGGCAGCCCGGCGGCAACTCCTCGCGGTAGAGCTGCGTGAGCGCGGCGATGGACGCGTCGTCGACGTGCAGTGCGAAGCGCGGCTCGGCGTAGAAGTGCGCGTCGGGCGACTCGTCCACGCGCGCGAAGAGCTCCGTGGGGAATGCCCGGTCGGCTCGCGTGCGCTCCGTCATGCGGAATTGTCTCTCACGCGCGGCCCGTGCGCGCAAGCGAGGCTTCCGGCCTTGGACGCGCTCTGTCCGCTTCTACTACCCTTCCGCGCATGAAGGTCCGCCTCTTCGCGCTGCTCGATCCGCCGCTCTCGCAGCTCGGCGACAGCAATGCGGCGAAACTCGCCTGGCTGGTGCGACTCCGCTGGATCGCGCTCTGTGCGCAGGGTCTTTCGATCCTGCCCGCGCTCCGATTCGACCTGCTCGAGCGCCCGCGCGTGCCGCTGTTTCTCGGGGTCGTTGCCGCGCTCGCGCTGCTGAACGCGCTGACGTGGGCGCGCCTCCTGCGCAAGCGTGACGTGTCACAGCCCGAGCTCGGCGCGCAGCTCTTCGTCGACATCGCGGCACTGTCCGCGCTGCTCGGCCTCTCGGGCGGCGCGTGGAATCCCCTGGTGCCCCTCTTGTTCTTCCATGCGGCCCTCGGGGCGCTGCTGCTCGAAGGCCGTGTCTCGCTCGGCTTCTTCTGGAGCCTGGTCGCATGTCTCGCGTTCGTGCAGGCGTTCGGTCACGTGCCGCCCGGCTTGGTCGAGACACGCGTCTCGCCCGCGGTCCTGTTTCCCGCGCAGTTTCTCGTCGCCGGTGTCTTCTGGCTGTTCACGACCTGGCTCTCGCACACGCTCGCCGCCCTCCAGGCGCACGTCCACGCGCGGCGCCAGGAGCAGGGGCGCATCGATCGCCTGCGCGCGGTCGGCGCGCTCGCGGCCGGTCTCTCGCACGAGTTCGCGACGCCGCTGAACACGGCGATGCTCAAGCTCGAGAGACTCGCACGAAAGCTCGATCTCGCGGGCGATCCCGCGCTCGAGGAAGCGAGCGAAGCGCTGGCGCGCTGCGAGGACGTGCTGCGCCAGATGGCTGGCTCGCAGCTGCGGCCCGACACGCTGCGACTCGAGGTCGAGGACGTCGGCGACCTGGTCGAGAAGGTCTGCGCGGGCCTGCGCGCCGAGGACCCCGACGTTCCGCTGCGCTTCCGGCGCGAGCGCGGGCCTGCGCTCGTGCAGGTGCCCGCGGTCGCTTTCACGCAGGCGGTGCTGAACCTCGTCGACAACGCGCTCGAGGAGAGCAGCCCCGAGGCGCCGGTCGAGGTCGAAGTGCGCTCGACACCGGAGCGTGTCAGCGTCGAAATCCGCGACCGGGGTCCGGGCTGGCCGGAGCTCGTGCGCGCGCACTTGGGCGAGCCCTTCGTGACGACCCGCCCCGGCGGCGTCGGCCTCGGACTCTACTTCGCCTACACGCTGGCCGAGACGATCGGCGGCACGCTCGAGCTGGACTCGGTGGCGAGCGGAGGCGCGATCGCGCGGCTGGTGTTGCCGGTCGCGCGGAACGCCGCCGCGGAGGCGCGCTCGTGAATCAGATGCAGTCACTCCTGATCCTGGACGATGACGAGCGCTTCGCCGAGACGCTCGCGCTCGAGTTCGCGGACCGGGACTGGCGCGTCGACTGCGTCGCGGATCTCGACGAGCTGCGCGCGCTGCCGCCGTTCGCGCACCGCTTCGCGAGCGTCGACCTGCGCCTGCGCCACCAGAGCGGTCTCGACGCGATCCCGCTGATCCTCGAACGCTCGCCGCGCGCGCGCATCGTCGTGTTGACCGGCTACGGGAGCATCGCGACCGCTGTACAGGCGGTGAAGCAGGGCGCGTTCAACTATCTCACCAAGCCCGTGCAGGTCGAGGATCTGCTCGCGGCATTCCGCGGCGAGCCGCTCCAGTCACAAGCCGCGATCGCGTCGGGTGCCGCGGGTCAGACGCTCGCGCGCCGTGAGCGCGAGTACATCGAGTGGGTGCTGGCCGAGTGCGGCGGGAACATCAGCCGCGCTGCGCGCCAACTCGGGCTGCACCGCCAGAGCCTGCAGCGCAAGCTGCGGAAATTCACGCCGCGCGCCTAAGCCGTATGCGGGCGCGGGCGGCCGCGCCCTACGGCCTACGCTCACGCTGCTCTCTGCGCGCGCGTTCCGCGCTTGCTCGGACCTGGACTCGTGGAACCGTGACCTCAGAGGCCGTCGATCTTCCAGGTCGGGCCGTCGCGCAGGATGATCGCCTTGCGCGTCTCCTTCGAGACAGTGTGCCAGATGAAGAAGCTCTTCTCCTCGCGCGTGACCACGACCTGCGCATCGATGCGGCCCGTGTCGAAGCCCGCGATGAAGTCGATCGCGATCTCCTGGCGCACGCCGCTCTTGGCGAAGTCCGCCTGATAGCGCTCGAGTTGTAGAGGACGGAGCTTCTGCAGACCCGACAGGGCGCCCCAGTCGCGCGCGTTCAACGCGCGGTTCCACGCCTCGAACACCTGTTCGATCGCTCGCTTCTGCTCGCGTGAGTCGCGCACCTGCGGCCGCGACGGCGGCTCGCGCGGCGTCGGCGGGGTGCGCGGCGCCTGCGCCGTGGCCGGAGCCGCGGCGACCGGCGCGAGCGCCGCCTCGGCTGACTTCACTGCCGTCGCCGGAGCTGCTTGCGCGACGACCTCGGCCGCGTGTGCAGGCGCAGTCACGGGCGCGGACGGGGCCGCGGCTGTGGGCGGCGGCGCTGCGACGGCGCGCCCCGGCGTGCTCGCGGGCAGCTTCAGCGCGTCGCCGCGGAGTGACTCGGCCGCGAAGAGTCGCGCACGTTCGGTCTCGGCCGCAGCGCAGCCCGCGTCGCTGGCGGCGTCGCCGAGCGCCTTCGCCCGCTCGCCGAGCCCCGCCGCCGCCGGCAGCGCCGCGACCGCGGCGCGCGCGCCCTCGACCTCGGTCGCCGCCGCGGCGCGCAACCAGCGATCGAGCAGGCTTTGACACGCGCGTGTGTAACCGTCGGTGGCGCGCGTGAAGCGCTCGTCCGCGCCAGCGTAGTTCGTCGCCTGCAGCGCTTGCTCCGCCTCGCCCTGCTCCTCGCCGGCGTACTCGATGCGCCGACGCGCGTCTTCGATCGCCTCCCCGAGACCCGCGCCGTCGCGGCTCGAGAGTCCGCCGACGAGCGCCGTCGCTTGCGCGTGCGCTGCCTCGGCGCCGCTGCGCGCGCTGCGCGCCGCGGAACGCTTGCCGTAGGAGCCCAGCCCGATCCAGAAGCCCAGCGCGAGCACGACCACACCGAGCGCCGCCAGCGCGGCGACGCCGAAGCGGCGCGGCTCGCGCGGCTCCCTCGGCTGGTCGGGGCGCCGGCTCGCGGCGAGCGCCTCCGCCATCGCGTCGGCGCTCGGGTAGCGCTCCTCGGGATTCATGCGACACGCCCGGCGCACGACGCCGCGCAGCGCCTCGGGCACCTGCGCGGGGAAGTCGAACTCGAATTCCTGCGCCGCGCCCTGCAGGCTCCAGAGGTGGCGCAGCACCGCCATGCTGTTGGTCGAGTCGGCGCCTAGCGCCGCGTCGTACACCGTGCGTCCGGTCAACACGCGATACAGGGCGAGCCCGAGCGAGAAGAGGTCGCTGCGCGTCGAGACCTCGAAGCGCAGGGACTGCTCGGGAGCCATGTAGAGCGGCGTCCCCGGCACGACACCTTTCTGTGTCTCTCCGGCGGCCGAGGAGAGCTTCGCCACCCCGAGATCGCCGAGCACCGCGCGCCCATGCGCGTCGACGAAGACGTTCTGCGGCTTGATGTCGCGGTGCACGATGCTGGTCGCATGAAGGCGCGCGAGCGCGGAGAGCACTTCGAGGAAGTAACGGCAGATCTGCTCCAGGCTGCGCGCGTCCGCGGGGGTGCCGCCTTCAGGGGCCCTCTCGAGCCAGTCGGGATGGATCTGCGCGAGCGTGCGGCCCTCGATGAAATCCATCGTGTAGTACTGACAGCCGGTGCCGGGGTCCTCGCCGAACTCGTAGATGTGCACCAGATTCGGGTGCTCGAGGCGCGAGAGCAGCTCGGCCTCGCGCCGGAAGCGGCGCAGGGTCTCGGCGTCGGTCTCTCCGGGCTTCAGGAGCTTCAGCGCGCGGCGCGCGTCGAAGAGTCCCGGGTCCTCGACCTCGAACACCCACGCCATGCCACCGCCCGCGATGTAGCGGCGCACCTTGAAGCGGCCGATCCGCTCGAGTGACTCGGGGTGTAGGGGTTCGGGCATGCGCGCGGCCTCGTTCAGTGCTCGCGCAGCTCGAGCTTGGCGATCTGATTGCGGTGCACCTCGTCCGGGCCGTCGGCGAGCCGCAACGTGCGGGTCATGGCGAACATGCGCGCGAGCCCGAAGTCGTCGCAGACGCCGGCTGCTCCGTGCGCCTGGATCGCCCAGTCGATCACCTGCTGCGCCATGTTCGGCGCGATCACCTTGATCATGCCGATGTCCTTGCGCGCGACCTTGTTGCCGACCGTGTCCATCATCCACGCGGCGCGCAGCACGAGCAGCCGCGTCTGGTCGATCATGATGCGCGACTCGGCGACCCGCTCCATCGTGACCGTCTGCTCCGCCACGGTCTTCCCGAAGGCGACGCGCGTCTTCACGCGCTTGCACATCGCGTCGAGCGCGCGCTCGGCGACGCCGATCACGCGCGTGCAGTGGTGGATGCGCCCGGGGCCGAGTCGCCCCTGAGCGATCTCGAAGCCGCGGCCCTCGCCGAGCAGCAGATTCTCCGCGGGCACGGTCACGTTCTCGAAGAGCACCTCGCCGTGACCGTGCGGCGCGTCGTCGTAGCCGAACACCGGAAGGTGTCGCACGACCTGAACGCCGGGCGTGTTGCGCGGCACCAGGATCTGTGACTGGGCGTCGTGCGGCGGCGCCGACGGGTTCGACTTACCCATCACGATCAGGATCTCGCAGTGCGGGTGAAGGATGCCGGACGTCCACCACTTGCGGCCGTTCAGCACGTACGTGTCACCCACGCGCTCGATCTTGCAGCGGATGTTCGTGGCGTCCGACGAGGCGACGTCCGGCTCGGTCATCGCGAACGCGGAGCGGATCTTCCCGTCGAGCAACGGCGTGAGCCAGCGCTTCTTCTGCCGATCGTTTCCGTAGCGCGCGATCACCTCCATGTTGCCGGTGTCGGGCGCGGCGCAGTTGAAGACCTCGGGCGCGATCGCCGAGCGGCCCATGATTTCGCACAGCGGCGCGTACTCGAGGTTGGTGAGTCCCGCGCCGTGGTCTGACTCGGGCAGGAAGAGATTCCAGAGACCTTCCTTGCGCGCCTTCTCCTTCAGCTCCTCCATGACTCGCGGCTGCGCCCAGCGGCTTTCTTGGACCTGCTCTTCGTACACGGGCTCGGCCGGGTACACGTTCGCGTCCATGAACGCCTGCAGCTGTCGCTGAAGCGTCTTCACTTTGTCGGAGTGCTCGAAGTCCAAAGGCTTCTCCTCGGGGTGGGCGGCGAGCGCATTATACTGGCGCGGCGCGTCAAATTCGGGATGATGCCCGCCCCATGGCGCTCCGCTGCGGCATCGTCGGTCTACCCAACGTCGGCAAGAGCACCCTGTTCAACGCGCTCACCGACTCACGAATCGCGGCGGAGAACTACCCGTTTTGCACGATCGAGCCGAACTCCGGCACCGTGCCGGTGCCGGACCCGCGGCTGGCCGCCCTGGATGCGCTCGTACACTCCGCCCGCATCGTGCCCGCGACGGTCGAGTTCGTGGACATCGCCGGCCTGGTGCGCGGCGCGTCCCAGGGCGAGGGGCTCGGGAACAAGTTCCTCGCGCACATCCGCGAGACCCACGCGGTGCTGCACGTGGTGCGCTGCTTCGATGACACGGATGTGGTTCACGTGGAGGGCGCGCCCGACCCGCTGCGCGACGTCGAGACGATCGAGACCGAGCTCGCGCTCGCTGACCTCGAGACCGCGGAGCGCCGCGCCGATCGCGCGCGCAAAGTCGCGAAGTCCGGCGACAAGGAAGCGCAGGCCGAGGCCGCGTTCTTTGGCTCGCTCGTCGAGCATCTCTCGGCGGGCAAGCCCGCGCGCACCGTCGCGCTGCCCGAGTCACTCGCCAAGGCTTACCGCGAGGCGAATCTCTTGACCGCGAAGCCCGTGCTGTACGTCGCCAACGTCGACGAGGCGGGTCTGGCGGAAGGCAACGCGTACTCGCGCGCGCTCGAGGCTCTGGCCGAGCGACAGGGCGGTGGCACGGTGCGCATCTGCGCGAAGGTCGAAGCGGAGCTGGTCGAGCTCGAGCCGGAGGAGAGGCGCGCGTTCCTGGCGGACCTCGGCGTGGATGCCGCGGGCATCGAGCGACTGATTCGCGAGACCTACCGCCTGCTCGCGCTGATCTCGTACTTCACCGCCGGCCCGAAGGAAGTGCGCGCCTGGACGATCCGCCGCGGGACGAAGGCGCCCCAGGCCGCCGCCGAGATCCACACCGACTTCGAGCGCGGCTTCGTGCGCGCCGAGGTGATCTCGTTCCCGGACTACGTCGCGTGCAAGGGCGAGGTCAGCGCCAAGGAAAAGGGCCTGATGCGCGTCGAGGGCAAGGAGTACGTCGTGCAGGACGGGGACGTCGTCTTGTTCCGCATCGCCACCTAGCGCCGAAACACGCGCAGCGGCAGGAACGAGAACGTCTGCAGCAGCGCGGCGATCGCGAAGAACCCGTGATACACGGGCAGGGGGTCGGCGCCGCGCGCGAGCAGCGGGTCGAGCGCTGCGCCCGCGAGCATCGGCGCGATGCCGGAGATCACGCCGGCGATCACGCTCACGACGACCAGCACGCGCGCCGGCGCTTCGGGCGGCGCCAGGTCGAAGAGCAGCCGAGTGTCTGCGACGCCGTAGCCCGACGCGAGGAGAGATTGGAGGAAGAACAGGACGATCACGATCGCTCGAGTCGCGGCGCCCGGTGACTCGAGCTGAGTGAACGCGACTAGTAGCGCCGCCTGCCCGAGCGCGCTGAAGCGGAACACGACGTACGATCCCAGCCGATCGACGAGGGCGCCCCACAAGTAGAGCGACACGAGCCCGCCGACGAACTGCGCGATCGTCGCGAGCACCACGTCGGCGTTCGAGAAGCCGAGCGCGCGGCGCAACATGACGACCGCGAAGGGCAGCGATGCGAAGCGGACGGCGTAGCTCCAGCAGATGCCCATCAGATAGCGGCGCAGCTTCTCGTCCGTGCGCACGAGCGCGAGCGCCTCGCGCGCGCGGATGCGTTCGCCCGTTCGTTCGCTCCGCTCGGGCAACCGCGCGATCAACGCGATGCGGAGCGCGCCGAGCACCCAGGCCACGCCGAACAGGAGCCCGAAGCCGTCGTCATGGCGCGCGAGCCACAGCTGCCCAGCAACGAAGAACACGATCACCCCGGCGTGCCAGGTCGTGCGGACCGTCCCGAAGAAGCGGCCGATCCGGTCCGGCTCCACGTACGCGCGCAGCAGCGGGAACCAGACGAGGTCGGAAAGGTCGAGCCCGATCACCGTGCCGACTAGAGCGGCGAACACCAGCGCCTGTGCGCTCCCGTGGTCGAGCGCCGCGATCGCGGTGAAGAAGACGAGCGGCAGGCTCGAGACCTGCGCGATCACCTGACCCGCGATCAGGATCTGGCGCTTCGGAAACCAAGACACCAGGCGCAGCGCCGGGAGCTGCAGGCTCTGAAAGCCGAGCTGCAGCCCGCTCTGTACACCGATCAGTGTCGCGCTCGCGCCGAGCGATACGAGCGCCAGGGTCGGCAGCTGCCCCGTGAACGCGGTCCAGAAGGTCAACGAGGGGACGTTGCTCGCGATCGCGAGCCGTCGTCCCCTCGCGCGCTCCGCCTCGTCGAGGGGCGGGGCGGGAGTCACCGGCTAGCGGCGTTTGGCAAGCGAAGCGCGCAGCGAGCCAGAGGCGAGCGGAGGCGCCAGGGCGCGTGGCCGCCCACGCGCCTACCGCCGCTTTGACGCAGCGCTGGCTTGGTATTCCTCGATCAGTGTCTTCTGGATGTCGGCCGGCACCGCCTGATACTTCGCGAACTCGAGCGTGAACTCGGCCTTGCCTTGGCTGCACGAACGCAGATCCGTGGCGAAGCCGAACATCTCGGCGAGCGGCACCTCGGCCTCGACCTGGCTGAAGCCGTCGAGATCCGTCGACCCGACGATCATGCCGCGGCGCTGCATGATCACCTTGATGTACGCGCCCTGGTAGTCAGTCGGTCCCTCGACCGCGAGCTTCATGATGGGCTCGAGGATCACGGGCTTGGCCAGCGGGTACGCCTCGCGGAACGCGAAGCGCGACGCGACCTGGAAAGCGAGATCGGACGAGTCGACGGCGTGCGACTGGCCGTCGTTCAGTACGACGCGCACGCCGAGCACCGGCGCGCCGATCAGATCGCCCTTCGCGAGCGCGGAGGTGAAGCCCTTCTCGCAGGCGGTGATGAATTCGCGCGGGATCGAGCCGCCGCGGACTTCGTCGACGAACTCGAACTCGTCGGAGTTCGCGATCGGCTCGATGTAGCCGCCGACCTTCGCGTACTGGCCCGAGCCGCCGGTCTGCTTCTTGTGCGTGTACATGAAGTCGGCGCGCCTCGAGATGCACTCGCGGTACGCGACGCGCGGCGCGCCGGTCTCGACTTCGGTTCCGTATTCGCGCTTCATGCGCTCGACGTACACGTCGAGGTGTAGCTCGCCCATGCCCGCGATGATCGTCTCGTTCGAATCCTCGTCGACGGTGGTGCGGAAAGTGGGGTCCTCGCGCATGAACCGGGCCAGCGCCTTGCTCATGTTGTCGAGCATCTTGTTGTCCTTGGGCTTGATCGCGAGCGAGATGACCGGCTTCGGCACGAACATGCTCGACATCGCGACGTCGTAGCCCTGCGCCGCGAACGTGTCACCCGATGCGCAATCGATGCCGAACAACGCGACGATGTCGCCAGCGGTCGCGCGATCGATGTCTTCCATCTTGTCGGCGTGCATGCGCACGAGGCGGCCGACCTTGTGCCGCTTCCTGGTGCGCTGGTTCACGATCGTCGAGCCCTTCTCGATCGTGCCCTGGTACACGCGGATGTAAGTCAGCTGGCCGTAGCGACCGTCGTCGAGCTTGAACGCGAGCGCGACGAGCGGCTTGTCGGGATCGGCGAAGATCTCGATCTCGGCCTCGTCGTGCTCGAGATCCACGCCCTTGTTCTTCACCTCGTTCGGCGCCGGCAGGAACAGAGTCACTGCGTCGAGCAGCTTCTGCACGCCCTTGTTCTTGTACGCCGAGCCCATGAAGACCGGGGTCAGCTCGAGCGAGAGCACGCCCTCGCGCACCGCCGCGATGATCTGCTCCTCGGTGGGCTGCCCTTCGAGGATGGCTTCCATGAGCTCTTCGGAGAACATCGAGACCGCGTCGAGCATCTTCTCGCGCGCGGCGGCGGCGTCCGCCGCGAGCTCTGCCGGGATCGGCTTCTCGACGACTTCGACGCCCATCTCGCCCTCGAAGTAGAACGCCTTCATCTTGATCAGGTCGATCACGCCCTGATGGCGATCCTCGAGCCCGATCGGGATCTGCATCATGACCGCGTTGTGCTTCAGCTTCTCGCGCAGCTGCTCCGCGACGCGATATGCGTTCGCGCCAGAGCGGTCGAGCTTGTTGATGAAGGCCAGGCGCGGGACGTTGTAGCGGCGCATCTGGCGGTCGACGGTCATCGACTGTGACTGCACGCCGGCGACGCCGCACAGGACGAGGATCGCCCCGTCGAGCACGCGCAGGCTGCGCTCGACTTCGATCGTGAAGTCCACGTGGCCGGGCGTGTCGATGATGTTGATCTGGAATCCCGCCCAGCTGCAGTAAGTCGCCGCGGACTGGATCGTGATGCCGCGCTCGCGCTCGAGGTCCATCGAGTCCATGGTCGCGCCCACGTCGTCCTTGCCGCGCACCTCGTGCATCTGGTGAATACGGCCGGTGTAGTAGAGGATCCGCTCGGTCAGGGTCGTCTTGCCCGAGTCGATGTGCGCGCTGATCCCGATGTTGCGAATGAGCGAGAGATCGTTGGACATGGTCATGGGCTCCTCGAGTCCCGGATTCGGTTCACGGTGTTCGCCGCTGAAAAATGGTCGCGCAGCATAGCTTGAAAGCGTTGCCCGCGCTCGGACTTTGCCCGCTTCGGCTCGCGCTTTCGGGCGCTTGATCGCGGAGCTGCAGCTCCGCGAAGGCCGCAAGTTCTATTGCCTTTCCGCCGCAAAGCAAGGCTCGCGGCCCCAGCCCCGAGCGTCAGCGCTCTTGGCGGCCGCGCTGTTGTCGCTCGCCACTCTCAGGCTCGGCTAGCTGCAGCTGGGGATCCGCCGAGCGGCTCAGCCAAGCCGGCGCCCACCAGTTCCACTCGCCGAGGAGCTGCATCGTGGCCGGCACGAGCAGCGCGCGGACCAGGGTGACGTCGAGCGCGATCGCGGCCACCATGCCCACGCCGATCTGCTTCACGTAGACGAGGTCGCCGGCGGCGAACGCGCCGATCACCACCAACAGGATCAGCGCCGCGCTCGTGATGATCCGACCCGTATGCGCGAGGCCGAAGATCACGCTCGCCTGGTTGTCCTGCGTGCGCAGCCACTCTTCGCGGATGCGGGAAAGCAGAAACACCTCGTAGTCCATCGAGAGGCCGAAGACGACCGCGAACATCACGAGCGGGATGCTCGGGTCGATCCCATCGAGCGGCTCGAAGCCCAATAGCTTCGAGAAGTGGCCGTCCTGGAACACCCAGACGAGCAGCCCGTAACTCGCGCCGAGTGAGAGCACGTTCATGAGCACGGCCTTGATCGGCACGAGGATCGACCGAAAGGCGAAGAGCAGCATCGCGAGGTTCCAGCCGATCACGAGCACGGCCGCTATGCGACCGTACTCGCGCAGCGTGACTTTCAGGTCGACCATCTGCGCCGTCGCACCCCCGATCTTCACGTCGAGGCCCGAGTGCGGAACGTCGCGCACCGCCTCCAGCACCTCGGCCGCAGCCGCCGAGCGCCAAGAGTGCGCGCCCGTCGCGACCAGCAGCGAGCGGTCCTGGTGAGTCATGCGCGCGAGGCGCGTTGCGACCGGTTCGGTCGTGGCGGCGCGCGCCAGCTCTTCCGGGGTCAGTGCATCGGGGTCGAGCGCGTCGAACGGCGTGCGCACGCTTCTCACGCCGTCGAGCGCGGCGACGCGGGCCGCATAGGCGCGCAGCAGCCGCAGATTGTGTGGCTCGAGCGGCGCGCCGGCGGTCGCCACGATGACTTGCATCGCGGAGGCGCCGCCTGGATCGAAACGCTCCGCGTCGCCGAGCGCCTCGTCGACGCGCCTCACCTCGGAGCCGCGCGGGAAGATGCGCGCGTCGGGCAACACGCTGCGCATGCGCAGCACGGGGCTCGCCGTCGCCAAGAGCAGCGCGACCGAGACCAACGCCGTCGCGACCGGATGGCGCATCGACAGCTCGCCAATTCGCACCCAGAAGGGACTCGACCCGCCCGCTTCCGGCACACTTCCGAGCGACCAGCGATTGACGTTGGGCCCGAGCCACGCGAGCAGGGCGGGCAGCAGCAGGAGCGCCCCCGCGAGCGCAGTCGCCGACGCGAGCACGCCTCCGAGGGCGACGCTGCGCAGGATCGCGACGGGCACCCCGAGCAGCACGATCAAGCTGACCATGACCGCGAGCCCCGACACGAAGATCGCGCGGCCTGCCGTATCGAGCGCGGTGACCACGGCCGCGCGCGTCGAGACGCCGCGCGCGAGCTCCTCGCGGAAGCGCTGCACCAGCAGCAGCGAGTAGTCGATCGAGAGCCCCAGCCCGAGAAAGGCGGCTACGTTCAGCGCGAAGAGCGCGATCTCGATGAAGTTCGAGCCGAGTCGCACGATCGCGGCGGAGCTGGCGAGCGCGAACGCGCCGATCGCGATCGGGAGTAGCGCCGCCACGACGCCGCGGAAGAACAGCAGCGTGAGCATGGCCGCGATCGGCAGGGCGATTTCCTCGGCGTAGGCGATGTCGGCCGCGGCGATTTCTTGCGCGGCGAGCGAGGCCGCCACGTGCCCACCGATCGCTACCTCGATCGGCGGCTGGACGTGCCGGAGCTGTGACTCGATGCGCGGCAGGGTGCGCAGCTTGTCGGCGTTGCTGCCCGCGAGCGAGACGATCACGAGCGCTTCGTGGCCATCGCGCGAGACGAGGCTCGCGTCCGCCGTGTCGAAGTACGACGAGGTGCCGACGACGCCCGAGCTCGCGAGCAGTCCGTCGGTGAGATCGAGGACCCAGGATCCGAAGTGCACGTTGCGCACGTCGGCGCGGGGATCGCGATACAGCGCGAGCACGTCGGCGGAGCCGATCCCGAAGTGTCTCTCCGCTTCCTTTACCGCGAGATCGGACTCGCTGCCGGGAACCTCGAAGCCGCCGGCTGGAAGGTGCTCCGCGGCGGACGCGCCATAGAGCGCGGCGATCGCGAGCAGCAGCGCGAACGCCGCCAACACCGAACCCGGCCGATCCGCGATCCAGGCCCCGAGCCGGGCGAGGGGAGAGTCGAGCGAAGCGTCGGCGCGCATTCAGATCTCCTGCCCTTCTTGCGCCCGTCGGCGCGCGGACGCTCGAGGTGGTCGGGAAGCGCCTCGTCGTCGGGACAAGTTCTACAAAATTCCCGGCCGGAGTCGCGCCCGAGCGCGCGCGAAGGGTCGGCGCTGGCTCCATTCTTGCTCTGAGATGGGAGTCACAACTCCGCAAGGGAACCCGGTATGCCCCTGGTGCACATCATTCTCGTCCTGATCGTCGTCGGCGTGCTGCTCTGGCTCGTCAACAACTACATCCCGATGGACGGCAAGATCAAGAACATCCTCAACGGCGTGGTCGTGATCGTCGTGGTGCTGTGGCTGCTGAACGTCTTCGGGCTGCTCTCCGGACTCTCCGGCATCCGCGTCGGGAGCTGAGCTCCGAGCGGATCGAGTCAGCGCCCGCGGCCGCACTCGGCGCGTTTGCGATTCCGGTGTCGCTCTAGCCGCCCGCCGCCGGGCGCGAGCCGCCTTCGATCCGGCCGAGCAAGCGCAGTAGCCCGTCCAGAATCGTGATCGGGTGGGGCGGACAGCCGGGGATGTAGAGATCGACCGGCACGACTGCGCTCGCGCCGTTCAGCACCTCGGGATGATCGATGTACGGGCCCCCCGAGATCGCGCACGCGCCCACGGCGATGACGAGCTTCGGCGCCGGCACCGCGGCCCAGGTCTTTTCCAGCGCGAGCCGCATGTTCTGACTCACCGCGCCCGTGATGAGCAGGCCGTCGGCGTGGCGCGGCGAAGCGACGAACGAGATGCCGAAACGCCCGAGGTCGAAGACCACGGTGCTCAGCACGTTCACGTCGGCCTCGCACGCGTTGCAGCCGCCCGCGGAGACCTGGCGGAGCTTCAGAGAGCGGCCGAACAGGCGACGCATCTTAGTGTCGAGCGCGTCGGCGAGGCGCAAGGTCTCGTCGCGCAAGACCAGCGCTTCGCGTGTGCGCGTCGCGACCCGCCAGTCGCGCGTGAACTCGATCGCGCCTTCAGGGCACGCCTCGACGCAGTCCGTGCAGAAGAGACATTTGCCGAGATCCAGCTTCGGCCCCGCCTCGTCCGTGCTGAGCGCACCTGTCGGGCAGGCGTCGATGCAGGCGCGGCAGCCGTCGCGGCAGCGCGCGAAGTCGAGGGCCGGCGCGCCGCGCAGCCGGTCGGGAAGCCCCGGCTCGGCGTCGGGAAACGCGATCGTGCGCATTCCCTGAGCCCAGCGTGTGCGAAGGATCCTCCACATGACCGTTCTCCGACGACCTAGAGGTCGAACCCGCAGTAGGAGAGGTTGAAGCTCTTGTTGCAGAGCGGGAAGTCCGAGATCTGCTGACCGCGCATGGCGAGCGCGACGCCCATCCAGTTGTGAAACGACGGGTCGACGACCTTGTAGCCGGCGAGGCGCCCCGTCGCGTCCGTCCAGCCCACGTGACAGATCTCGCCACGCCAACCCTCGACGAGCGAGACACAGAGCTGATCGGGCGCGAGTGACTCGCAGCTCGCGCGCGGCTCGCCCGCCGGCAAGCTCGCGAGCTGCTCGAGCGCGAACTCGGCCGAGCGGCGGATCTCGAGCCAACGCACGTAGGCGCGCGCGAACACGTCGCCGGAGTGCCACGTCGCCGTCGGGATTTGCGCGACCCGGAACATGCCGGTCGGGTGGGTCGTGCGGATGTCGAGCGGCACACCGCAGGCGCGTGCGGCCGGGCCGACGAGACCGATCTCCTCGGCCTGCTCGCGCGATAGGCGTCCTGTATCCTCGAAGCGCGACATCACCGACGGCGTGTCCCAGAGCAGGTCCGCGGCGGCGCCGACTTCGGCGACCGCAGTTCGGACGGCCTCGACCATGCGCTGCGCGCGCTTCGCGTCGACATCGAAGCCCACGCCGCCGGGGCGCACGAGGCTGCGCCCGAAACGGTTCCCGCACAGCTCCGCCGAGAGGTTCAGCCAGTCGCCGCGCAACCGACCGCAGAATGCCGCGGTCGGCAGGAAGCCGACGTCGCCGGCGAGCGCACCCAGATCGCCGGTGTGATTCGCCACGCGCTCGAGCTCGAGTGCGACGGCGCGAAGCGCGTGCGCGCGCGCGGAGACCGGGCAATCGGACAACGCCTCGAGGATCTGAACGTAGGCGGTGGCGTGACCAATCGTCGTGTCGCCCGCGAGTGTCTCGAAGTAGTGCAGCCGCCGCCGCTCCGCGCCTTCGAGAATCGCGCGCTCCACGCCGCGGTGCTGATAGCCGAGGGAGATCTCGAGATGCAGCACGCTCTCGCCGTGACACTGGAAGCGGAAGTGACCCGGCTCGATGACGCCCGCGTGCACCGGCCCGACGGCGACCTCGTGCACTTCCTCGCCCTCGACTCGATAGAAGTCCGCAATGCCGATCGGCGCAGGCGTTCCCGCTCGCGGCGGATAGCGCACGGGCTTTCGCCACGGGTGCCCGTCGGGCTCGAGGCCGTACTGCTCGAAGATCTCGCGCTCGAACAGGTGGACACTCGGCAGGGATGGAGTCAGTGAGGGAAACGAGTGAGTCAGCGGCAGGCTCCGGCCGAGGCGGATCGAGCCGTCGCGGTCGGACGCGAGCGCGGCGACGAGTGAGACGCCGCCCGGTTCGCGCGTCCCGAAGAGCGCCGCCACGCGCTCGCCGCGTCGAACGCCTGCGAGCGTCGCGGCCTGAAGATCCGCGAGCTCTACGCACGGGACGTTGGCGATAGGAACCGCGCTGCCGCTCTGCGCGCGAAGAAAGGCGGTGGCTGCACTCACCTCTGCCCCTCCACGGCCGAGGCGGCAGCGCGGAACAGCGCGAGCACCGGCTCCGGAATCCAGACGCCGAGCGCGAGCACCAACACCAAGAGCACCGCGATCGGCGCCACGGCCAGCCACCGGTCGCGATGCGGTTTCGCCGCGACGAGTTCGGGCGGCTCGCCTTGAACGACCGCGAGCACCGTCTGGCCCATGCCAACGAAGACGACGAGCAGAAGGCCGAGGAACAGCGCGGCCACCCCATAGCGCTCCGCGTGCATCATCGCGGAGAGGATCGTGAACTCACTCACGAACGTGCCGAACGGCGGGGTGCCGGTGGCTGCAAAGAAGCCCGCGAGAAACAGCGCCGCCGATGCGGGCAATACGCGCAGCGCGCCGCTTACGTCTGCGGTGCGCTTGCTGCCGAAGGCGCGGTGGAGGTTTCCCGCCGAGAGGAACAGCACGCCTTTCGAGAGTCCGTTGCTCACGAGGTGAAGCAAAGCGCCGAGGGTTCCGGCGCCGCCGATCGCGATGCCGAGCACGAGGATACCCATGTGCTCCACGCTCGAGTACGCGAGCATCCGCTTGTAGTCACCCTGTCTCACCATGAATGCGCCGGCGACGGCCATCGAGAACAAGCCGAGAAAGAGCAACGGGCCGCGCGCAAAGTCCGCCTCGCCGGCGGCCGCGCAGATTTGGAAGAATCGCAGGACCGCCGTGAACGCGCAGCTCGTAAGACCGCCCGCCAGGAGCGCACCGACCAGACCCGGCGCCTCGCCGTACGCGTCTGGCTTCCAGGTGTGCATGGGCGCGAGCCCCATCTTCGTGCCGTAGCCAACGAGAGCGAGCACGAAGCCCGAGTGGAGCCACGGGCGCGAGAGCTGGGGCGCGCTCGCGATCATGTCCGGCAGGAGCATCGACGGAGTGACTCCAGCCAGCAGCGCCGAGTACGCCGTGAAGAACGTACCGAGCAGCGCGAGCGCAATTCCGACCGATCCGATCAGGAGATACTTCCAGGTTGCCTCGATCGAGCGCGCGTTGCGGTTGAAATAGAGCAGCGGGCCGGAGGCGAGCGTGGTCGCCTCGACGGCGACCCAGAGCAGCCCGAGGTGCTGGGCGCCCGCGATCAGGTTCATCATCGCGAAGAACACCAGCATCACCGAGCAGAAGATCCGGTTCGGGCGCTCCACGCGCTGCGCCAGATAGCCGGGTGCGTAGGCGGCGCACAGGAAGAACAGCACGGCGAGATAGGTGGCGACGAGGCGGCCGAGCGCGTCGAGCGCGAGCCACGGGGCGCCGAACCCGCTGCCACGCCCGAGCAACTCGAGTGCGACGAGACCGAGCTGTGTCGCGCCCGCAGCGGGCAACAGCCACGGACGCACCCGCTCCGACGGCGTGGCAAAGGCGAGCGCCGCGAAGGCGAGCGGCACGAGCACCAGCCAGGGCGCCACACTCACTCCCGCAGCGAGGTCAAGTGCTCCGTACTGAGCGACGAGAACTCGCGTTGAATGTGATCCATGATGATGCCCATCACGAAGACGGCGACGAAGAGGTCGAGCAGCACGCCGATCTCGACCAGGAACGGAATCGCTTCGACGAGGGTAAGCCCGAATACGAAGATTCCGTTCTCGAGCGTCAGATAGCCGATGACCTGCGTGATCGCCTTGCGCCGCGTCGTCAGCACCAGGAAGCCGGTCAGTACGGTGGCGAACGATGCTGGAACGATCAGGCTCCCTGCATGTTCGTCGAGCAGCGGTAGCGACCGAGAGAACACGAGCGACAAGCCCGTCGCGAGCGCCCCGAGCACGAGCGACGCGGTAAAGCCGACGAACGGCTCGATCTCACGCCGGATCGAGACGTTGCGCGTCGCACGTCGAAGGATCGCAGGGATCGCCACCCCCTTCAGCGCCGCGGTCGCGATCGACAACACGAGCACACGCGAGTTGGTCTGTCCGTGCGCCACGAACAGCGCCATGCCGAGCAAAATGCCCTGCATCCCCGCGAAATGAATCGCCGCGATCAAGCGGCTGGTTCCGAGCATCAAGAAATTCAGCAGCAACACGCCGACGAGCGCGAGATCGAGAGTTTCTCCCAAAGCCTCACCCCACCAAGAGCATCACGCCGAACGCGCTCAAGAGACTCGCGCCGACGAGCAAACTCGGAATGCGGAGCAGCGGCAAGCGCGCCATCAGCGACTCGATCAGGCCGACGAGAACCGAGAGCGCGATCAGCTCTGCGAGCGCGACGCCGATCCCGAGCGCTGCGCCGTCGACGTGGAAAGGCGTCGCGACGCGCACCAGCAAGAGCCCATACGCGAAGAGCTTCAGCGCCGCGCCGTACAAGATGAGTCCGAACGGCGGGCCGCTGTGATCCAGCGCCATCACTTCGTGAATCATCGTGAGCTCGAGGTGCGTGCTGGGGTCGTCGAACGGAATGCGGCTGTTCTCGGCGAGCAGCACGATCAAGAGCGATAGGGTGGCTAGACCGAGCGACGGCGCGGCGCGCGCCCAGAGCTCGGGAACCTCAGGCCCGAGCATCGCCCCGAGTGAGTAAGAGCCCGACAGCTTCACGAGCACGAGCAACGCGAAGAACGCCGCGGGCTCAGCCAGACACGAGAACGTCGCCTCGCGCGAGGCGCCCATGCCCTCGAACGCGGAGCCGGTGTCGAGCGCCGCAGCGATCGTGAAGAAGCGCCCGAGTCCCAGGAGATACGCGAAGGCGACGAGATCGCCGGGGAACGCGAACAGCGCGCCCCGCGCTCCGATCGGCACGAGCGACGCAGCGAGAAGCGCCGTCGCGAGCGAGACGACCGGTCCCGCAAGAAAGACCCAGCTGGTCGTGCGGCTCCGCACCACCCCCTTCTGCAAGAGCCGCGCGAGGTCGAAGTAGGGCTGAAGGAGCGGCGGTCCGCGTCGACCCGCCATGCGCGCCTTGGTCCGGGCGATCACGCCGAGCATGAGTGGCGGGAAGAAGACGGGAAGCAGGAGCGCCGCCGCGACGTCTACGAGCGTCATCGAGTCACTCCCGTCACGGCGAGCAGAGCGACGAGCGCGAGCCACACATACAGGAGGTACGCGTGGACGCTTCCCTGCTGCAGCACGCGAAGTCGGCCTGCGAGCTCCGCTAGCCCGCGCGCCGCGGGCACCACGAGCCGGTCGAGGACAGCATCGAGGACCTCGCTGTGGAACGTCGCGGGCCCGGGAAAGGTCGCCGCCAACCCCGGAGCGTGGACCCGTGGCCACAGCGCGAACGAGAACACGCGCACGAGCGGCGCGGCGAACGAGGAGGCCGAGTACTGCATTCGCGCGCTCGGAGCGCCGTAGCCGCAGTCCCAAGTTCCGGCGGCCGCGTGCTCCGCGCGCGCGAGGCGCGCGCGCAGCGCGAGGCCGATGCCCGCGCAGAGCGCGAGCACTGTGAGTGCGACGAGTGAGAAGGCGGCGAAGGGCGCGGAAAGGCCCGCGAGCGGAGTCCCGAGCGCGCTCGCCGCAGCCGCCGCGAGCGCGGGCGCGATCGCGAACGGCACGAGTCCGATCGCCGCGCACAGCGACGCGAGCAGCGCCATCGGCACAAGCATCACGCCCGGAGCCTCATTCGTTCCGGTCAGCGCCCGCTGTCGCGGAGCGCCGAGAAACACGCTCCCGACGACCTTCGCGAAGCATGCGAGCGCGAGGCCGCCCGTCAGCGCGAGCGCCGGCGCCCCGAGGGCTGCGAGCACCCACACTGCGCCTCGCCCCGCGGCGACGACGCGCAGCAGTCCGGAGTAGACCAGGACCTCGCTCACGAAGCCGTTCAGCGGAGGCAGACCGACGATCGCGACGGCGCCGACGAGGAAGAAGCTCGCCGTCGCGGGCATCTCCTTCGCGATCCCGCCGAGCGCGTCGAGCGAGCGCGTGCCGGTGCGCTGGATGACGGCGCCTGCGCCCAGGAACAAGAGTCCCTTGAAGAGCGCGTGATTCACGACGTGCAGAAGGGCTCCACTCATTGCGAGCGCCGCGGTGTCGAGGTCGCCGGCGGAGCGAGCCAGGAGCGCAACGCCGAGCCCGATCGCGATGATTCCGATGTTCTCGACGCTGTGATACGCGAGCAGCCGCTTCAAGTCGTGCTGCGCGAGCGCGTACGCGACTCCAAACACCGCGGATGCGATGCCCGCGACGAGCAGCGTCTCGCCCCACCAGAGCTGCGCGTCCGGTAGGAGGGAGACGACCCGCGCGATCCCGTAGATCCCCGACTTGATCAGCACGCCGGACAAGAGCGCCGAGACGTGCGTCGGGGCGGCCGCGTGCGCGGGCGGCAACCAGACGTGCAAAGGCACCAGGCCGGCCTTCAGCCCGAAGCCGACGAGCGCGAGCACGAAGAGCGCCGATTGGATCCCCGGCGCGATGCCCCCTACACGAACCGGTGTCCACTCGAACGATCCGGTCGCTGCAAAGAACAGCGCGAACAGCGCGAGCAGACAGAGCGTGCTGGCGCGCGTGCTCACGAGATAGAGAAAACCCGCGTCGCGTACGCCCGCGTCGTGCTCCTCGGCCGTGACGGCGAAGAAGGCGGCGATCGCCATGAGCTCCCAGCCGGCGAGGAACACCAGAGAGTGTCGCGCGACCAGCACGGAGACGAGGCCGGCGCTCGCGAGCCCGAACGAGACCCGAAGCCGCTCCGCGTTGCGCGGGTGGTCTTTGGCCGGAAAGTACGCAAGCGAGTAGAGCGCACACGCGGCGCTGAGCACCGCTACGGGAACGAGAAATAGCCCGGACAGCGCGTCGACCCCGACGACGAGCGCGCCGCCCGGAAAGCCGGCCGCGAACCTGAGTTCGTCGCCGCCGCCGGTGAGCGCAAGGATCGCCGCCGCGAGATCGATGGCGGCGCCCGAGACGAGCACGGCCACGCCGATTCGATCCGCTCGCCTCGGCCCGGCTCGGCGCGCGCAGAGCGCGGCGAAGCCGCTGGCTCCGATCCCCACGGCGCCGACCAGCGCGAGCAGCGTCGTCAACGACCGATCACCTCGCGCAGCGAAGCCCATGCCAGCGCCGCGACGACGGCCACCATGATGTAGGCGACGTACAGGTGTGCGTTCCCCTGCTGCAGCAAGCGCAGGCGCGTGAGGTAACTCGCGGCCGCCGCAAGAAGCGGCTCGTAGATGCGCGCGACGATGGGCTCCTCGTATCCCGCACGGAGCGACGCCGGCCCAGGGGTGACTCCGCGCAATGCGGGTTCGATGGTCCGCGGCGCCAAGACTCGGGGCAGTACGCCGCTCGCGAACAGCTGCGAGAATGAGTGGGCGGTGTACTGCATGCGCGAGCTAGGCGCTGTGTAGCCGCACGCCCAGGTTTCATCCTCTGCGCGCGCGCCGCTGCGAACCCGCGCGACGAGCAGCGTCGCGACGACGGCGACGGCGAGCCAGAGCGCGAGCGACAGCGTGGCGAGAGGCCTGAGTGCGAGCGAGGCGTTCGTCAGCCCGCTCGCTCCGCTCTGGCTGCCCAGCAGCTCGCCGAGGGGCGCGCCGACGCCGCGAAGCGCGAGTGAGGGCGCGAGGCCGATCGCGACGCAGAGCAGAGCGAGTCCCGCCATGACGGCGAACATCGATCCGCCGACGTCGTGCGCGCGCTTCGCGGCCTCGCTTCGCGCCTGGCCGAGAAACACCATCCCGAACAAACGAACGAAAGCCGCCGCGCCGAGCGCACCGACCAGCGCGAGCAGCCCGAGCGCGAGCGACGCGACGACGGATCCGAGCGAACTCCCGTCCGTCACCGCGTGAAGGAAACCGAGATACAGGAGCCACTCACTCGCGAATCCGTTGAGCGGCGGGAGCGCGCCGAGCGCGACGGCTCCGAGCGCGAAGACCACGGCGAGGCGCGGCATCTGGCGCGCCAAGCCCCCGAGGCGCTCGAGGTCGCGCGTTCCGGCGCCGTGTTGAACCCCGCCCGCCGCGAAGAACAACAGGCCCTTCATCGCCGCGTGATTCCAGATGTGGAAGAGTCCCGCGGACAGCCCGAGCACCGCGAGCACGCCGTCGCCGCGTGCGAGCGCGGCGAGCCCGACGCCGAGGCCGAGACCGATCAGCCCGAGATTCTCG
This sequence comes from bacterium, assembly GCA_041498295.1. Lineage (GTDB taxonomy): Bacteria > Myxococcota_A > UBA9160 > SZUA-336 > SZUA-336 > VGRW01. Next base: position 40,501 of record JBGQIB010000004.1, read on the forward strand.
ACGCTGGAGTGCGCGAGCGCTCGCTTCAGATCGCGCTGCGCAAGCGAGAGAGCGATCCCGAGCAACGCACCGACGAGCCCGAGGGCCGCGAGCGACAGACCGAACGCCGCGGGCGCGCCTCCAAGCAGCCACACGACGCGCAGCAGCCCGTAGTAGCCGAGCTTCACCATCGCGCCCGACATCAGCGCAGATACATGAGACGGCGCCGCGGCGTGCGCTTCGGGCAGCCAGACGTGCAGCGGGACGATGCCAGCCTTCACACCGAAGCCGACGAGCGCCAGCGCGAGAAGCGTGCCCGGGCTCGCCGCCGCGGACGTGAGCGCGGTGCCGGACGCTCCGCCGAGTGAGTCGCCGAGAAGCACGAAGAGCGCGAGCAGCGCGGCAGTGCCCATGTGCGATGCGACCAGATAGATCCAACCCGCCCGCCGCGCTTCGGCGCGCTCGTGTTCGAAGGTCACGAGCAGATACGCGCAGAGCGACATGGTCTCCCAGGCGACGAGAAACAGAATGCCGTTGCGCGCCAGGGTCACCGCGATCATGGCGGCGCAGAGCCCGTTGAAGAAGAGCCAGCTCACTCCGGCCCGACGCGGGTTGCCGTAGCTCGCGAGATAGGCGCGGCCGTAGAGCGCCGCGAGCGCCGAGAGCCCGAGCACCGGAACCAGAAAGAACGCCGACAGCGGATCGAGCCCGAATGACAGCGCGCCGCCGGGCAGGCTCCAGGGAAGCTCTGCGCGCAGCTCCACTCCTCCAGACAGCACGCGGACGACCGGCAGCAATCCGAGCAGCGCGGCGAGCGGCGCGCCGGCGCAGCCGAGTGCGGCGGACCAACGGGGCGAGCGCGCACTCGCGACCGCTGCGAGCCCCGAGGCGAGCAGAAGGGCGCACGCCGCGAGGAGCGCCGTCATGCGGTCGGCGAATTCGTTTCAGTGGCGAAGCCGGACTCTACTCGGCGCAGCACCGCCGCAATCTCATCTGGCGGTGCGCGCCGCTCGAGGACGCGGCGGAAGGCGGGGTCGTGCAGCGCTGCAGACAACCGCGAAAGCAGCCGCAGATGTGTACGACTGGTCGGAGTCACGATCACGAACAGGATCCCGACCGGCTTCCCGTCGAGCGCGCCGAACGGGATCGGCTCCTCGAGAAAGCAGAGCGCGACCGCGGGTCGCACGTGCAGCAGCACCGGGTTGCGAACATGCGGGATCGCGATGCCATCGCCGATCGCCGTAGACCCGAGGTTCTCGCGCGCGAGCAGCACCTCGTAGAGAAACTCGCGGTCTACTTCCTCGGGGAGCTCGAGCACGCGCACGACGTCGCGCAGCACCGTCTCGCGATCGGCGCCGCCCTTCATGAAGTGGATGCCTCCGGCCTCGAGCGCGTCCTCCAATGTCGGAAGCGGCGCCTCCTCTCGGGAGGGTTCCGAGAAGAGCTCCGCGGATACGCGCACCCCTTGAGCCGTCGCCCATTCCAGCAGCTCTGCGCGATTGAAACGGTGCTGCCCGTGCGCGCGGTGGACGGGGAGACCTCGATCGTCGATCCAACGGTAGATCGTCTTATCGGGAACACCGAGCAGACGCGCGGCGTCCCGCACCGTGATCTTGACCCCCACCGGCAGCTCTCCGCCCGCGAGATCCGCAGGCGCGTCGGTTGTTTAGAGCGGGTCGCCGTTGCTGTCAACCGACCGCGATCGAGGTGTGAGCGGGGCCGCGGGCTGCCGCGCGCTGATTCCCTCGCCCAGCGTGATCCCGACCTTCGGCTCGAGCTGGCATTCGTGGGCGCCGCGGTCACCAAAACCATCCGGACCGACTCACTCCGGACCGCCCTCCGAATCCGTGCACAGAAATACTCTCGCGCGAGTCCGGGGTGCCGTAACCCCGTCTACGAGATTTCTCTTTTCCATTGCCGGGGCCAAGGCTGAGAATGTGGCGGTGAGTCACGTGTGGCGGCCGTGGGCGTTCGGTCTGTTGGAACTCGGGTTTGCGTTTTCGTTCGCGGCGACTCCGGATGCGGCGACCACCACTTGGTACTTCGAGGGCGTGGTTCGCGAGGTGGTCGAGGCGCCGGAGCTGACTCCGCTCGGTGTGACTCCGGGCACGGCATTCTCCGCGACGATCTCGCTCGAGTCATCGATCGCCAACGACTCGGCGGACCCGGACTCCACCGACTACCCAGGCGCCATCCTCGCGGCTGACTTCAACGCCGGCACGTATCACCTCTCGATCCAACCGAACCCGGGGTTGTCTCTCCTCCAGGTGTTCGCGCCGATCCCATTGCTCATCGCGCAGGGCGTGCGACTCGAGCCTGTCGGCTCTCCGCTAGAGAACCTTCTGGTCGAGCTGAGGGCCTTCGGAATCGCCCCCGGGGTCTTCGCGTTGGATGCAATGCCGATCGATCCGCCGTCGCTGGACGACCTGGCCCCATACCCGGAGTTGCCATCCGGCGTAGGCACGGCTCTTACGATCTCCGGCCATCACGACGGCATCGGTCACTACATGCAAGCCGAGATCACTCGCTGGGAGCGCGTGCCTGAGCCCGCCACGGGCGCGCTCGTGGGTCTCGTTCTTCTTGCGCCGCACGCGCTGCGACTCAGGAGGCGCCGGGCAGCTTGATGCCCTGTTTCTCGAACTCCTTGGCGATCGCGCCGCCGTACTCGGCCAAGAGATCGCCGCGCGCCTTCTGCGTCGCCTCGATCGTCGCGATGCGGCCGGCGTTGCGGTCCTGGAAGCGCGGCATCACGTAGCGCGAGAAGAGCTCGTAACTCTTCTTTGTGTTGTCCCACGACGCCCAGTTATGCGCGAGCTGCAGGAACGTGCCGAAGCCGCCCGACTCGTTCTGCAGCCGCTCGAGCTGCTCGATCGCGTCGTCCGGCGTGCCGATCACCGCGAACCTCTGCGCGATCATGCTCTCGATCACTTCGTCGACCGAGCCCGGCATGCCGAGCGGCAGCGACGCGACTTCGCGGAAGTAGAACAGCCAGTCACCGAGGCCGAAGCGCACGTTCGCGCGGGCTTGCTCGCGCGTCTCCGCGATGTGCATCGGTCCGACCAGGCGCCAGCGCGAGCGGTCTGCCTCGAACCCGTTCGCCTTGCTCGAATCCGTGTAGACCTGCCAGTTCATGCCGAGCATGCTGAAGCCCTCGAAGCTCGTCGCCCCGAGCGACAGGAGACCCGCGCCGTGCTTGCCCGCGATGCGTGCGCCGGCGGGCGAGATCTGCGACGCGACCGCGTATTCGAGGTTCTGACTGAACGGACGGAGCTGCAGCCGCGCGTCGACCAGCCGGAACCAGCTTCCGTCGTGAGTCACGGTCTCGCCGCGGAGCAGGCGCAGAATCACGCCGAGCCCCTCGTCGAGCATGTCGCGCTGCTTCGACGCTTCGAGCCCGAGCATGCGTGCGTCGGACTGGAGCGCGCCCGGGCCGGAGCCGAACATGACCCGGCCGCGAGTCATGTGGTCCAGCTGCACGATCCGCTCCGCGATCATGAACGGGTGATGGTACGGAACCGAGATGACACCCGTGCCGAGCCGGATGTGCCTCGTGTGCTGTGAGGCGATCGCGAGGAAGATCTCGGGCGACGCGATCAGCTCGAAGCCGGCGGAGTGGTGCTCTCCCACCCAGGCCTCGTCATAGCGCAGCTGATCGAGCCACTTCAGCAGCTCGAGGTCGCGGTCGAGACACGCCGTCGGGTCCTCGCGGACGGGATGGAACGGCGCGAGAAAGATCCCGAAGCGCAGCGGCGGATGGCTCATCGCTCGACTCTCCTAGAGCGCCGGCAGGGCGCGGCGCCATCGTGCCACAGCCGAGCGGCGACCGTCCGACTCGGCTTCTGACGTATGCTGTCGCGGTGAAGCTCGCGAAGCCGTGCATCGACGTCGGTCTGTACACGAATCGCCGCGACGAGATGCTCGCGTTCTGGCGCGACGAGGTCGGGCTGCCGTACGAGGAGCTGCTGCCGATGGGCGGCGGCGTGCAGCAGCACCGGCTCGGGCTGAACGGCTCGGTGCTGAAGATCAATCACTCGCGCGAGCCGCTGCCGGACGAGCCACGCGCCGGCTATCGCGAGCTCGCGATCGCGCGCCCGGGCCTCGGCGCGCCCCGCGCGCTCGTCGACCCGGACGGGAATCGGGTCGTGCTCGTGCCAGAGCGACACACATCGGTGTCGCGCATCGGACTCACTCTGGGCGTGCGCGACCCGGCCGCATTCCGCGCCTTCTACGGACGCGCACTGGAGCTCGAGCCCGCCGGCGACGACGCGTTCCTCTGCGGCGACTCACTCCTGCGTTTCGCGGCCGCCGCCGACGCCAAGCCCGTCGGCCGCATGACCGGCCCAGGTTACCGCTACTTCACGATCCAAGTTTTCGACGTGAACCGAGAGCACGCGGGCATCGTCGCGCGCGGAGGCTCCGAGGGCAGGGCGCCGCTCACGCTCGGCTCGGTCGCGCGCATCTCGTTCGTGCGCGACCCCGACGGCAATTGGATCGAGATCTCGCAGCGTGCGTCACTGACCGGGCCCTTGCCGCGTTGAACGCCAGGCTCGACTGGTTCGGCTGCGCGACTTTCCGACTCACGATCGGAGAGCTCGTGATCTTCCTCGACGCCTACCTCGACCGGGTGCCGGCCGCGCCGCAAGTCGGGCTGCGCCCCGAAGAGGTCGAGCGTGCGGACTGGATCGTCGTGGGGCACTCGCACTTCGACCATCTCTACGGCGCGGAGCGGATCGCGAAGCGCACCGGCGCGAAGATCCTCGGCTCGCACGAGACGGTGAGGATCATGGAGGCGCAGGGCGTTCCGATCGAGCAGATGATCGCCGTGGCGGGAGGCGAGCGCGTGCGGCTCTCCGACGACGTGGTCGTCGACGTCTATCCGAGCCAACACTCCTGTGTTTGGTCACAGGGCGCCATGAGTCCGAGCGACGAGGTCTGCATCGGCGACCTCGGACTGACTTGGCAAGAACAGCAAGTGCGCTTCCGCGGCCTCGCCGCGCACTTCGGAACGCTCGGCCCGGAGGTGCTCGCCCATCTCTTGGCCAGCGCGCAGGGCCCGCGCGGAGATGGCGGCGCGCTGGTGTACCACTTCCGCACCGCGCAGGGATCCCTCTTCTACCAGGATACGTCGGGTCACTGGAGCGGAATCCTGCGCGACCTGCGGCCCGACGTCGCGATCCTGGCCGCCGCGGGCCGGGGCAACGTCGACGGCGAGCCGATCCAGGGCTCCCTCGCACAGTTCGTCGCGCGCCAGGTCGACTTACTCCGCCCCCGCCGCGTGTTTCTCGGACACCACGACGACTGGCTGCCCGGCTTCTCGCGCGCCATCGATGTGAAGCCAATCCGCGAAGAGATCGCGCGCCTGCGGCCTGCCACCGAGCTCGTCGAAACGGGCTACGGTGCTGCATTCCCGCTCTTCAAGGGGAGAACATGAAGCGCTCGGCGGCGGCTCTGGCCGTGGTTCTCTCGGCTCTGGCATCGGTCGCGGGCGCTCAGGCCCAAGTCCAGACTCAGGAGTCACAGGCCGCGATGACTCCGGCGCTGGCGCTCGAGCGGCTGCGCGACGGCAACGCGCGCTTCAGCGCGAATGCGACCAAGGCGCGCGACTGGTCGGCGAAGGTCGCGGCCACCGCGTCGGGTCAGTTCCCGTTCGCGGCGGTGCTCGCGTGCATGGACTCGCGCGCGCCGGTCGAGATCGTCTTCGACCAGGGCCTCGGCGACGTGTTCGGCGTGCGCGTCGCGGGAAACGTCGTGAACGACGACGAGCTCGGGAGCCTCGAATACGCCGCCAAGGTGGGCGCGAAGCTGATCGTGGTGCTCGGCCACACGCGCTGCGGCGCGGTGAGGGGCGCCATCGAGGGCGTCGAGCTCGGCAACTTGACCGGGTTACTCGCGAAGATCCACCCGGCCGTGGAAGCGGCGAAGTGCAGCGACGCCAAGAGCGACGCCTGTGTCACTTCGGTCGCCGAGCAGAACGTGCGCCAGTCGATGCGCGAGATCCGCGCGCGCAGCCCCTATCTCAGAAAGTATCTGGACGAGGGGAAGATCCAGCTGGTCGGCGCCATGTACGAGGTCGAGACGGGCCGGGTGACGTTTCTGAATCCCTAGTTGTCTGGCTTGATTTCCAGCTGTTTCTTCAAGCGTTCCTCGCGCTTCGCGCTGGCCCGCTCGGCGAGCTCCGTCTCGATCGCGCGCACTTCGAGCATCTTGCGGAAGCGCGCCAGCTTCTCGGGGTCGGGGATCGTCTTGTCGAAGCTCACCCAACAGGTGGCGCTCGCCTCGGTTCCCTGTTGCGACGTGGCGGTGAGGCGCAGCTCGTTGCGACCCTGCTGCAGGGGCGCGAAGCCGTCGAAGCTGCCGTCGGGGAAGAGGCGCACGGCGCGACCGGCTTCGCCGTTCGTCGTGTTCTCGAGCCGTACCTTCGCGATGCTCGTCCACGACAAGTACGGGACGAACTCGACGATGTCGCCGGGCTGGTCGAGCACGAGCAGCTCGCCGCCGTTCGCGCGCACGATCTCGTCGAAGCGGTCGCGCGCGACCGCGGCGGTGGGCCCGAGCGCATAGGCGTAGATGCGCGCGTGTGCGCGCGCGGCGTTCCGCGCGGCGTGAACCGAGATGCGCTGCGCGGCGCCTGGAGGCACGGGCGGCGACGTCGGCACCCCGTCCGAGAGGAGCAAGATCTCGCGCTGTCGAGTCACTCCGGGCTCGGCGGGCGCGGTCTCGAACGCGTCGATTGCCGTCTCGAGCGCGCCGTAGATGTTCGTGCCGTTCTCGTTCGGCCAGGGCGGGAGGGCGTCGAGCGCCGCGAGCAGCTGCGCGCGCGAGCTCCCGAGCGGCGCTTCGACCTTGGTGTTGCCGCCGAACGTGAGGATCGCCATGCGCGTGGTCTCGGGATCGAGGCGCTCGACCAGACGGCGCGCGGCCAGCGTCTCGGCGGAGACGATCGTGTCGCCGAAGTCGGAGGTCCAGAGCATGATCTCCTCAGGGGGCTCGCCGGGATATTGGCGCCCGACGACTCCGTCGCCGTCGACGTCGACGCCGCTCGCGCGGAAGGTGCTGCCCGAGCGATCCAGCACGATCACCACGTCGTGCTTGCCGCGCAGACCCGTGCCCGCCCAGCCGCGCACTTCGACGAGGTTGATCGGCTCGTGCACCGCATCGCCCGAGCGCGGCACGTCGACCTCGAGGTACACGCGCTCCGCGCGCGCCGAGGAGGCGAGCGCGGCCCCCAGCACTGCGAGTAGTATCCCAAGAGCGAGGCGCGGCACGCCCCGGAGGATCCCCGTGAAATTCACCTGGTTCAACCTCATGCCCTGGCCGCATCTGCCCGAGGACTTTCGGCAGAAGCATCGCTCCGTCTGGGTCGACATCGACAGTGCGCTCTATGACCCCGTCGTAGGCAACCGCGTCTACCACGAATACATGGATCAGCTCGAGTATGCCGACAGCCTGGGCTTCGACGGCATCGGCGTGAACGAGCATCACCAAAATGCGTATGGGCTCATGCCGTCGCCCAATATCATCGCCGCGGGGCTCGCGCGCCGGACGTCCCGCGCCGCGATCGCCGTGATCGGGAATTCGATCGCGCTCTACAACCCGCCGATCCGCGTCGCGGAGGAGTTCGCGATGCTCGACGTGATCTCCGGTGGCCGGCTGGTCGCCGGCTTCCCGGTCGGTACGCCGATGGACACGAACTTCTGCTACGGCCAGATCCCGGCGCTGACGCGCGACAAGTACTACGAGGCGCACGAGCTGATCATGCGCGCGTGGGCGGAGCGCGAGCCGTTCGCGTTCGACGGGAAGTACAACCAGCTGCGCTACGTGAACTGCTGGCCGCGCCCGATCCAGAAGCCGCACCCGCCGATCTACATCCCGGGCGGCGGCTCGATCGAGACCTGGGACTTCTGCATCGAGCACGACTACAACTACTCGTATCTCTCCTACTCGGGTTACAAGGCGGGGAAGGCGCTGCTCGACGGCTACTGGGAGCGGGTCGCGGCACTGGGCAAGGACGAGTCACCGTATCGCGCCGCGTTCGCACAGGTCATCTGCGTGGCCGACACCGACGCGGACGCCGAGAAGCTCTACGCTGAGCACGTGCTCTACTTCTACAACCGCTGTCTGCACGTGTATCTCGGCTTCGCGGATCCGCCGGGCTATCGCACCATCAAGACGATCCAGTCGGGCAAGCTGAATCAGTTCCGCGCCGAGAATCAGCAGCTATACACGTCGCTCAGTTGGAAGGATCTGGTCGATGGAGGCTACGTGATCGCCGGCTCGCCCGACACGGTGCGCGAGCGCATGGAGCACATGATCAAGGACCTGCGCCTCGGAGCGCTCTTCCTGTTGTTCCAGATCGGCAACATGCCCGACGACAAGGTGCGCCATTCGACGAAGCTGTTCGCCGAGCGCGTGATGCCGCAGCTGCGCGACATCTGGCCCGAGTGGAAGCACGACGACCGCTTCTGGGTGAAGCCGCTCGAGTCACGCGTGCGCCCGGAGCTGCCCAGGAACGGCCGGTGATGCAAGAGCGGCGGATCGAGACGAAGCGCGGCTTGAAGTCGCGCGTCTTCGAAGCGGGGCAGGGCGCGCCGCTCGTGTTCTTCCACGGCGCGGGGGGACTCTTCAAGGAAGAGCCGCTGCTGGAGCGCTTGTCGGCGCGCTTCCACGTGTTCGCGCCCGAGTGGCCGGGCTACGGCGCCGACGCCGGCGAGGAGAAGCTCGAGGACATGCTCGACTTCGCGCTGCACGGCTGGGACGTCGTCGATGCGCTGGGGCTCGAGCGGCCGAACGTGATCGGTCATTCGATGGGCGGAATGATCGCGGCCGAGATGGCGTGCATCGCCAACCGCGCGCTCGCGAAGCTGGTGCTGATCGCGCCCGCGGGCGTGTGGATCGACTCACTCCCGGTCCCGGACATCTTCTCGATGCTGCCCTTCGAGCTCGTCGGCGCGCTGTTCGCCGACGCGAAGAACGGCGAGAAGTTCCTGACGGGCGGGATCGACTTCTCGAATCCGGACGCTCTGCAGCAGTTCCTGGTCCAGAACTCCCGGCGGCTCGGAACGGCGGGGAAGATCCTGTTTCCGATCCCGAACCGGCGCGTCTCGAAACGTCTGTATCGACTCACTGCGCCGACCTTGATCGTCTGGGGCAAGGCGGACAGGCTGATGCCGCCGCCTTACGCGGATCGCTGGCAGCAGCTCATTCCGCACGCGCGGCTCGCGCTCGTCGACGGCGGCGGTCACATGGTGCCGCACGAGCAACCGGACGCGGTTGCCAGCGAGATCGAGCGCTTTCTCGGCAGTCCGTGAGCGAAGTCGCGCACGCGCGCAGCGGCCGCCTCGAGGGCGCGCGCTCGCGCGGCGGCCTCGTGTTTCGCGGGATTCCGTACGCGGCGCCGCCGGTGGGCGGATTGCGTTTTCGCGCGCCGCAGCCCGTCGCCCCCTGGCGCGACGTGCGCAGCGCGACTCACTTCGGCGCCAGCGCGCCGCAGATGGGCGCGATGAACTGGCTGGTGGCCCGCGTGCTCGGCGCCACGGCGGGCCGCCAGAGCGAGGACTGTCTCACCCTGAACGTGTGGACCCCCGCGCTCGACGGCCGACGCCGAGCGGTGTTGGTCTTCGTGCACGGCGGCGCGTTCATCTTGGGCTCGGGCAGCACGCCGCTGTACAGCGGATCGCGCCTCTCGGCGCGCGGCGACGTCGTCGTGGTGACGCTCAACTACCGACTCGGGGCGCTCGGCTCGCTCGACCTGCGCGACGTCCTGCCCGACGGGCGCGACTCGGAGACGAACCTCGGACTGCGCGACCAACTCGCCGCGCTCGAGTGGGTGCGCGCGAACATCGACGCGTTCGGCGGCGATCCTGCGTCCGTCACGGTCTTCGGTGAGTCGGCCGGCGCGATGAGCTTGGGCGCGCTGCTCGCAAGCCCGCGCGCCCGCGGCCTGTTCCGGCGCGCGATCCTGCAGAGCGGCGCGGCACACAACGTATCGTCGCCCGCGCAGGCGCGGCGCGTCGCCGAGGAGTTCGTCTCGCGCCTCGGCCCCGCGGGCAAGAGCCTCGCTGGGCTGCGCGCCGCGGCGCCGGTCGAGCTCCTGCGTGCGCAGGCAGATACGGGCGCCGCGCTCGCGCTCGAGCTCGGCGGCCTCGCGTTCCAACCCAGCGTGGACGGCGACGTCCTGCCTGAGCCACCCCTCGACGCGCTGGCGCGCGGGGCGGCCTCCGACGTCGCGCTGCTCGCGGGCACGAACGCCGCTGAGTGGAAGCTCTTCATGCTCGGCGATCTGCGCGCGCGGCGCATGGACGACGAGATGCTGCGCCGCCGCTTCGCGCGCGCGCTCGGCGACGCGCACGTCGAGCGCGCCTTCACGGCGTACGCGCGCGCGCCGCTCGCGCGTGCTCCCGAGGCGCCCCACGAGCGCTGGTCGGCGTTCCAGTCCGACCGCGTCTTCACTTGGCCGGCGACTCGGCTGCTCGATCTGCACGCGTCTCAGTCGCGCGAGACCTACGCGTACCGCTTCGACTGGGCGCCGCCGCTCGCCGGCGCGCGCATCGGCGCGTGTCACGGCATCGAGCTCCCGTTCGTGTTCGGCGCGATCCTCGAGCCGTGGCTGCGGCCGGTGGTCGGCGCGGCGCCGGGCGCGCGCAAGCTCGCCCACCGCGTACAGGAGGCGTGGCTCGCGTTCGCAAAGACCGGTCACCCGGGTCACTCGGGATTGCCGTATTGGCCGTCCTATGACACCGACAAACGTCACGCGATGCAGCTCGGGCGGCGCTGCAGCGCCTTCCTCGACTACGGCCGCGACGCGCTGCACTTCTGGCAGTCATGCGAGAGCCCGTGAAGTCGCCGGAACACCTCGAGTCACGGCGCGCGTTCGAGGCGGCCGCCGGCGTTCTGCTCGACGCGATCGACACGATCGCCCTCGTGCTCGACCCCGCCGGACGGATCGTGCTCGCGAACCGCGCGTGCGAGGCGCTGCTCGGCATCCCCGTCGAGAAGATGCTCGGGCGCTCGCCGCTCGAGCTGGCCTTCGGGCCCGCGGAAGCGTGCGCCGAGCAAGCGATCGGTGACGCGCAGGTTCGCACGCCCGCCGGAGAGATCCGACTGGTGGCCTGGTCGAGCCGCGTCTTGTTCGAGCCCGACGGCACGGTGCGCTGCGTCGTGGCCACCGGCAGCGACGTCACGGACGCACGCGCGACGGAGCGCCGCCTGCGCGAGAGTGAGCGGCGCTTCCGCGAGCTGGCCGAGAACGTGAACGATCTGGTCGCCGAGCTGACGGCCGAAGGCACCTTCGCCTACGTGAACCCGCGCTTCGAAGCGGTGCTCGGCTTCACTTCGGAGGAGTTACTCGGTCACTCCGTCTTCGAGTACGTACACCCCGGAGATCACGACGAGACGCGCTCCGTCATGCGCGAGTTCGATCGGCCGGGCATGTCGCGGCAAACCACGATGCGCGTGCAGCACCGTGCGGGCGGGCATCGCTCGCTCGAGTCGGTCGCGCGCACCTTCGTCGCGCCCGACGGACAGCTCCGCTTCGCCGTGATCTCGCGCGACGTCTCGGAGCGCGCCGCGGCGGAGAACGAGCTGCGCCGCGTGGATCGCCTGGTCGCCATGGGCACGTTCGCAGCGGGCGTCGCGCACGAAATCAACAATCCGGTGGCCGCGATCCTGCTCGCCGCCGAGGTCGCGCTCGAGCGGCCACCTCTCGAGCTCGGCGACGCGCGAGACACGCGCGCCCTCGAGTCCATCGCGAATCATGCGCGTCGCTGCGCGGCGATCGTGCGCTCGATGCTCGGCTTCGCGGCACAGGGTCGCGGCGAACGGCGGCTGCACGACGTGAACGAGCTCGTGGCGCACGCGATCGCGCTGTCCGATCCCTACGCCCGTGAGCACGGCGCATGCTTGCGGCTCGACGCGGAGGCGAGCCTGCCGCGCATCCGCTGCAACGGAATCGAGATCGAACAGGTGTTCGTCAACCTGTTGCGCAACGCGCTCGAGTCACGGCGCTCCGGCGTGTCGGTCGATGTCGAGACACGCGCGCTGGATGACTCCGTCCGCGTCTCGGTCAGCGACGACGGCGAAGGCACTCCCGACACGCTGGGCGCACAGATCTTCGAGCCGTTCTACTCGACGAAACACGCGAGCGGCGGGACGGGCCTCGGGCTCGCGATCTGCCTGCGGATCGTGGCGGACCACGGCGGCGAAATCCGCCTGGAGCATCGGCCGGTCGCCGGCACGCGCTTCATCGTCGAGCTGCCGACCGCGCGAGCGAGCTCGTGGCGAGCGTTCTGATCGCGGAGGACGAGCGCCAGCTCGCCGACACCCTGGCCGAGGTGTTGCGCGGCGCGGGTCACGCGGTGCGTATCGCGGAGGGCGGGAGTCAGGCGCTCTCGCTCGCAAGTGAATTTCCCCCGGACCTCCTGATCTCGGACTGGGCGCTGGGGGGCACGCCTGACGGCATGGAGCTGATCGTGCGTCTGCGCGTGACTCGACCGGGCCTGCGCGCGATTCTGATGACCGGCTATCCGTCCGCGCGCCTGCGCGCCTTCGCGGGAGCCGATCCAGCGCTGGGCATGCTCGAGAAGCCGTTCTCGCTCGCCGAGCTCCGCGCGGTGCTCGCGCGTGTGCTCGCGGTCAAGGCACCGGCTTGAGATTCCAGATCGCGGTCGCGTACTCGCGCACCGCCCGGTCGCTCGAGAAGTAACCCATGCGCGCGACGTTCAGGATCGCGCGCCGATCCCACTCGTCGCACAAGAGCCAGTCCCGCGCGACCTGCTCCTGCGCTTCGCCATACGAGAGGAAGTCCGCGAGCGCCAGCCAGCGGTCCTCGCGTTCGAGCCCGTCGACCAGGTGCGCGAAGCGCTGCGGCTCGTCCGGTGAGAAGCGGCCGGAGCGCAGCGCGTCGAGCACGCGCGCGATGCGCGGCGTGCGCGCGGCCAGCGCGGCCGGGTCGTAAGTGCCGCTCGCGCGCAGCGCGGCGACCTCGTCGGCGCGCAGCCCGAAGATGTACACGTTCTCGGCGCCCACGCGCTCGCGCATCTCGATCGTCGCGCCGTCGAGCGTGCCGATCGTGAGCGCGCCGTTCAGCGCGAGCTTCATGTTTCCCGTGCCCGACGCCTCTTGGCCCGCGGTCGAGATCTGTTCCGAGAGATCCGCCGCCGGAATGATCTTCTCGGCGAGTGATACTCGATAGTCCGGCACGAACACGGCGCGCAGCTTGCCGCGCGTGCGCGGGTCCTTGTTCACCACCGCCGCGACGTCGTTGATCAGCCGGATCACGAGCTTCGCCGCGAAATACTCGGGCGCTGCCTTGCCCGCGAAGATACACGCGCGCGGCGCGACGGGATCGCGGCCATCGTCGGAGATCTCGAGATAAGACTCGATGATGCGCAGCGCGGCGAGCAGCTGCCGCTTGTACTCGTGGATGCGCTTCACCTGCACGTCGAACATCGTGTCTGGGTCGAGGCGCACGCCGGTCGCCTGCGCGATCACGCCGCTTGCGCGCGCCTTGTTGCTGCGCTTCACGTCGCGGAACGCGCGCCTGAACTCCGGGTCCTCTGCGTGCGGCTCGAGCTCGCGCAGCGCCTCGAGGTCCGTCTTCCAGTCGTTGCCGATGCGCGAGGTGATCAAGTCCGAGAGACCGCGGTTCGCCTTCATCAACCAGCGGCGCGGCGAGACACCGTTCGTCTTGTTCTGGAAGCGACCCGGCCAGAGCTCCGCGAAGTCGGGCACGAGCGAGCTCTTCACGAGCTCGGAGTGGAGCTTCGAGACACCGTTGACCGCATGACTGCCGACGATCGCGAGGTGGGCCATCCGCACCTGCTGTGGGTGGCCCTCCTCGATGATCGACATGCGCCGCCGGCGCTCGACGTCGCCCGGCCAACGCACCTCGACCTCGCCGAGAAAGCGCGCGTTGATCAGCTCGATGATCTGGAGGTGGCGCGGCGCGAGGTGCGCGAGCAGCGGTTTCGACCAGCGCTCCAGCGCCTCGGGCAGGAGCGTGTGATTCGTGTACGCGAAGCTGCGCTGCGCGAGCTCGAACGCGCGCTCGAACGGCATTCCGTGGTCGTCGACGAAGATGCGAATCAGCTCCGCCACGGCGAGCGCCGGATGCGTGTCGTTCAGCTGGATCGCGACCTTCTCGGGGAAGCTGTCGAAGCCGCGCCGCGTGGTGAGGTAGCGCGCGACGAGGTCGCGCAGCGAGCACGCGACGAAGAAGTACTCCTGCAGGAGCCGCAGCTCCTTGCCTTCGCTGGTCGAGTCGGGCGGATAGAGCACCTTCGAGACGCGCTCCGACTGCAGCTTCTGCTCGAACGCGCGCTGATAGTCGCCCTTGTGGAAGATGCCGATGTCGAATTCGTCCGAGGCCAGCGCCGAGTAGAGCCGCAGCACGTTCACCGTGCGCCCGCCGAAGCTGACGATGGGCAGATCGTCCGGCGCGCCGAGCAGAACGCGTTGGTGCGTCCAGCGCGTGTGTCGCAGGTCGTCGCCCGACGCAATCTTCTCGATCGTGCCGTACACCGGAATGCGTAGCGTCTCGTCGCGCTTCGCGATCATCCACGGCGAGCCCTGCGCGCGCCAGCTGTCGGGATACTCGCGCTGCTCGCCGTTCTCGATCGCCTGCCGGAAGAGGCCGTGCTCGTAGTTGATCCCGTAGCCGAAGCCGGGCATGTCGAGGCTGGCGAGTGAGTCGAGGTAGCAGGCCGCGAGCCGCCCGAGGCCTCCGTTGCCCAGCGCCGCGTCGGATTCGAGCTCGCGCAGCGCCTCGAGGTCGACGCCGAGCGACGCGAGTGTGCTGCGCACCGGCTCGAGCATGCCGAGGTTCAACAGGTTGTTGCCGAGAGAGCGCCCCATCAGGAACTCGACCGAGAAGTAGTAGAGGCGCTTCGCGTCCGCGGCGCGGTAGCGCTCCTCCGTGGCGAGCATCTGCTCGACGAGCGGCTCGCGCACCGACAGCGACACCGCCGTGAACAAGTCGCGCGGCGAAGCGTCCTGCCAGCGCTTTCCCAGCGCGTAGCGCAGGTTGCGCTGCACCGACACGGCGAAGTCGGGCAGGGCGGCGGGGCTCTCGGTCATCTCGAAGCTCCTTCGGGTTCGGCGCGCGGCGGCTTGACGCGGGCGGCGGCGCTCTCCACCAGAGTGCAGAGCGCGGAATCAGCGGCGAGCTCGTCGACGTCGCGCCGCATGCGCCGCGACCAGCTCCGGTGCACCTCGACGGGGATGCCCGGGAGGTTCAGCGGCTCGCGCTCGCCCGCGAGGTCGTCGAGCCCGAAGGCGACGAGGCGCGAGGGCGTGCGCGCGAGGAATAGCTGCGCGGCGCGCGTGAGTGAGTCCGTATCACTCGACGCGTCGAGCTCACCCTCGGCGCGGAGTCTTTCGGCGAGCGACTCGCGATCTGCGCCGCGCTCGCGCTGCGCGCGTTCGAGCGGCTCGCCGCGCGGCAGTGCGCCGATCTCGGCGCGCAGCTCGAGATCGCGGCCCTCGAGCCAGCCGGCGAGCGGCGGGAGGTCGTGAGTCACGACGAGCGAGAACGCGCGCTCGGGGTAACTCGAGCTCGGTCGAAACGTCGCGCCGTCGCGCTCGAAGCAGAGCACGCGCATCGACAGGACGCCCCACGATTCGAGCTCCGGCGGCAGCTCCGCGGGCACCGTGCCGAGATCCTCGCCGATGACCAGCGAGCGCGCGTACCGGCTCTCGAGCGCGAGCACGCCGAACAGATCCGCCGCGGGCTGCGCGACGTACGTGCCCTCGCTGCCGGGGCGACCGGCGGGAATCCAGAACTGCCGCTGCAGACCCATGACGTGGTCGATGCGCAGCGCCCCCGAGGCGCGGAACGCGCCGCGCAGCAGGCGGCGCAGGAAGCGGTAGCCGTCGGCGCGCAGTCTGTGCGGCACCAGCGGCGGCAGGCCCCAGTTCTGTCCGGAGGCCGCGTATGCATCGGGGGGTGCGCCGAGCGCCGCGCCCTCGGCGAAGAGCGTGCGACACATCCAAGTGTCGGCCGAGTCGGGTGCGCTGCCGATTGCGAGGTCCTTGCACACCCCGATGCGCATCCCGGCGGCGCGCGCCGCGTCGGCGGCGGAGCCGAGCTGCAGCGCGAGCTCGGCCTGCAGCCAGCAGCGGAAGTCGATCTCCTCGGCATGCGCCAGCGTGAACTCGCGCAGCTCGGCCGAGCGGGGATCGCGCAGCTCCGCGGGCCAGCGGCGCCAGTCCGGCTCGCGCAGCTCGGCTTGCGCCACTTCGAAAGTGGCGAAGTCGACGAGCTCGGGTCCGGCCTCGCTGCGCGCGCGCGCCTGCGCGCGGCCCCGCGCCGTCTCGCCGTCGCGCTCGCCCGCCTGGAAGGCGCGGTAGAGCTCGCGCAGCACGGAGAGCTTCGCGGCGAGAATCGCCGCGTGGTCGAGCTCGTGCGCGGCGCGCAGGCGCTCGAGCGGCAGCTGCGTCGCCACGGCGCGCGCGCGTGTCGCGTGCGCGAACTCAGGTACCGCCTCGACGTCGAGATACAGCGGGTTCATGAAGATCCGCGAGAGGGGGCTGTAGGGCGCGATCGCGTCACCGCGGTTCGCGAGCGCGTGCAGCGGATTCACCGCCACGAAGTCCGCGCCCAGTGGCGCAAGCCACTCCGCCAGCCGCGCCAGATCCGAAAAATCGCCGAAGCCCCAGTTCTCCCGACTCCGAACGGTGTAGAGGTTCGTCCAGACGCCGAGCGCGCGCGCGCCGCCGAGCGCTTCGTCCGCGCGCCAGGCCGTGCGCGGCGCGACGATCAAGAGCTGGCTCGCGGCTCGTCCCGCGAGCTCGACCCGGAGCTCGTATGCGCCGGGCTCGAGCTCGGCGGGCAATGCGAGCTCGCCCGCGGCAACGCGCGCAGTCACGCTCGAGCGCTCGCCCGACTCGAGCGCGATCTCGACCTGCGCCTCGCCATCCGCCGCCCCGCGCACGCGCAGGCTCGGAGGCGCGCCCGGTGTCTGGCGGAAGACGCGCACCGGCTCGAGCCACTGCTCCGCGTCCGTGGCCACCCCCTCCGCGAGCCGCACCTCGGCCTCCGCCTCGCTGCCGCAAGCGAACCCCATCGCCGTACACAGCGCTTCGCGCGTCGCATCGCTCGTCGGGCGGTGCACGCCCGCGATGTCGTGATAGCTCGAGAACACGCCGAGCCGCTCCGCGAGCCTGCCGAGCGCGGGCCGCGCCGACTCACTCACGTGGGTACTCCCGCTCGGCGCCGAGCCAGAGACACGAGTGCGCCGCGACCCGCACGCTCGGCCCGCGCACGCGGCGCGGCGGCTCGCAGGCCGTGCCCAGCAAGCCGCGCCAACGCGTGCCCTCGGCCAGCGGAGGCAGATGGAAGAGACAGCCCCGCGAGCCGGCGTTCACGAGCAAGAGCGCGGCGTTCTCGCCGCGCAGCCACACGCCGAGCACGCGCCGCTCGGGCTCGTCCCAATCGTCGGGAGTCATCGGAAGCGCGTCGCGCCGCAGCCAGGTCACGTCCTCGCCCGCGAGGAAGCGCTCGCGCGCGAACAGCGGACTCGCGCGGCGCAGCGCGAACGCGCGCCGCACGAACGCGAGAAAGTCGCGGCGCCGTTCGTCGAGCGACCAGTCGAGCCAGGTGAGTGGCCCGTCGTGACAGTACGCGTTGTTGTTTCCGAGCTGTGTGCGCGACAGCTCGTCGCCGTGCGAGAGCATCGGGACACCTTGCGCGAACGCGAGCAGCGCGACGAGATTTCGCTTGGTGCGCTCGCGCAGGCGAGACACTGCCGGGTCGTCGCTCGGCCCCTCGGCGCCCCAGCCGCTGCTCCAGTTCTCGTGCGCGCCATCGCGGCCTTCCTCGTGGTTCGCCTCATTGTGTTTTTGCGCGTAGCTCACGAGGTCCTCGAGCGTGAAGCCGTCGTGGCAGGTGACGAAGTTCACGCTCGCCTGCGGCGCGCGGCCCGACCGCGCGAACACGTCCTCCGAGCCGCCGACGCGAGTCGCGAGCTCTGGGAGGTAGCCGGGATCGCCGCGCCAGAAGCGGCGCGCCGCGTCGCGGAAGCGATCGTTCCACTCACTGAACGGGCGCGGAAACGCGCCGAGCTGATGCCCCCCGGCGCGCGCGTCCCAGGGCTCGGCGACGAGCTTCACCCGGCCCAGAATAGGGTCGGCGACCAGCTCCCGTAGAAACGGCGCATTCGGCGCGAAGGCGCTGGTCTCGCGCGCCAGCGCGGGCGCGAGATCGAAGCGGAAGCCGTCGACGTGCAGCTCGCGCACCCAGCTGCGCAGACTGTCGAGCACGAGCTCGCGCGTGCGTGCCTGACGCAGGTCGAGCGTGTTTCCGCAGCCGCTGAAGTCCTCGTACTCGCCCAGCTGCTCCGGGTCGGGCCGGTAGTAGGTCGCGCCGTCGATGCCGCGCAGCGAGTAGAGCGGCCCGCGCGGGTCACCTTCGGCGGTGTGGTTGTAGACCACGTCGATCAAGACTTCGAAGCCAGCGCGGTGCAGCGCGCGCACCAGCGCGCGGAACTCGTCGATCTGCTCGCCGCGATCACCGCTCGCGAAGCGCGCGTCGGGCGCGAAGTAGGCGAGGGTGGCGTAGTTCCAGTAGTTCGTGAGCCCGAGCTTCGCCACGTGCGGGTCCGGCGCGCCGTGCTGCACGGGCAGGAGCGAGAGCGTCGTGACTCCGAGCGCGCGCAGATGCTCGAGGACCGCGGGCGCGCTGAGCCCGAGATACGTGCCGCGCTGCGCCTCGGGCACGTCCGGGTGGCGCATGGTCATGCCGCGCACGTGCGCTTCGTACAGCACCGTCTGACTCCAAGGCACGTCCGGTGGGCGATCGTCGCCCCAATCGTACTCCGTGCTGACGACGAGCGAGCGCGGCATGTGCGGCGCGCTGTCCTGCGCGTTGTCTCCGAGCAGTGACTCGTGCCAGCGAACTCGACCGCAGAGAGCGCGCGCGTAGGGATCGACCAGAAGCTTGTGCGCGTTGAAGCGCTGGCCGCGCTCCGGCGCCCACGGCCCGTGCACGCGATAGCCGTAGGCCTGGCCGGGTCGCACGCCGTCGAGGCGCACGCGGAAGACGCCGTCGGCCTGCTTCGCGAGCGTGACTCGCTGCGCCTCGACGGGCGCGTCGACGGCCTCGAACAGACACAGCTCGACCGCCTCGGCGTGGGCGGACGCGAGCGCGAACTCCGTGCCCTTGCCGTCCCAGATCGCGCCGAGGGCAGCCATTCGCTCAGATTCGCAGGCGCGCTTCGCGCGCGACGTCTTCCAGCATCGCCTCCCACTGCACGGCGGGCCGGCTCCAGGAGACGTCGAGGCGCAGCAGCTCGCGCACCACGCGATCGAGACCGCGTTCCGCGACCAGCTTCGCGGCGCGATCCGCCGCGGCAACCAGCGCGTCGGGGGTGAGTGGCGAGAAAAGCACGCCCGTCTCGCCGTCGCGGATCGTGTCGACGAGCCCGCCGGTGCGATGCGCGATCGGCAGCGCGCCGTAGCGCTGCGCGGTGAGCTGCACGAGGCCGCACGGCTCGAAGCGCGACGGAACCAGCACCGCGTCGGCCGCCCCGTAGAGGCGTCGCGCCGCCCGCTCGTCCCAGGAGACGGTCGCGTGCACGCGCCCGGGAAACTTGCGCGCCGCCGCGACGAGTGACTCCGCGATCGCGCGATCGCCGTCGCCGAGCAATGCGAGCGACGCGCCGGACGCGACCAGCGCGGGCACCGCGGCGGCCAACACGTCCCAGCCCTTCTGCGCGCTGAGTCGCCCGACGCCGACCAGGAAGCGGCCTGGCTCGGTCTTCCCGAGTCCCAGCTCCGTCATCACGCGCGCGCGGCAGGTGCGCTTGCCCCCGGGCGCGGCGGCGTGGAAGCGCTCCGGCAGCGCCTTGTCGGTCGCCGGGTCGAAGCGCTCGACGTCGAGCCCGTTCGCGATCCCGAGCAGGCGCGCGCGGCGCAGCCGATACACGCCCTCGAGGCCGAGGCCGAACTCCGCCGTCTGGATCTCGCGCGCGTAGCCCGGTGAGACCGCGACGATGCGATCCGCCCAGACGATTCCGCCCTTCAGCAGCGACAGGTCGCCGAAGAACTCCAGGCCGTCCGGCGCGAACAGCTCGCCGGGCAAGTGAGTCCACGCCATGGCGCTCGCAGGCTGGCGCCCCTGGTACGCATTGTTGTGTAGGACTTGGACCGTGCCGATGCCGCGCGCGCCGCCGCGGTCGAACAATGTGCGCAGTACGCAAATCGACAGCGCCGTATGCCAGTCGTGCGCGACGAGCAGCGCGGGCCGCTCCTCGTACGCGCGCAGTGCGACCGCGCGCGCGAAGCTGATGAAGCGCGCGGCCTCGTCGCCATACGGCCCCGGCGCTTCGCCGTACAGGCCGGCGCGATCGAAGAACGGCGGCACGTCGAGCAGCCGCAGCTCGTGGCGCGTCGAGAGCTCGCCCGAGAGCCAGCGGCCGCGCACGTCGCCGAACGGGCCCGGCAGGCGAACGCTGCCCGCGTCGGCGAGCTTCGGGCAGCTCGGGTGCGCGAGCGCGCTGCGGTACGCCGGCAGGAGTGACACCAGCTCGTGTCCGCGCGCGGCGAGCGCGCGCGCGAGGCCCGCGACCGCGTCGCCCAGCCCGCCGCTTTGCGCCAAGGGCGCGAGCTCGCTCGTCGCAAAGAAGACGCGCAACCGGCCCCCTAGACGTCGAATTCGTCGCGCTGACCCAGGTCGGCGCGCGAGACCACGACCACGCCGCCCTCGGAGACGGTGAAGCGCTTGCGGTCGGCCTCGAGGTCGTAGCCGATCGTCTCACCCGCGGGGATGCGCACGCCCTTGTCGACGATGCAACGCCGCAGCTTCGCGCCCCGGCCCACGTCGACCAGCGGAAAGAGCACGCACTCGTCGACCTGACTGAAGCTGTTCACGCGCACGCGGTAGAAGCAGACGGTGCGCTCGAGCGAGCCGCCCGAGATGATCGAGCCCGAGCCGACGATCGAGTCGATCGCCTTGCCGACGCGGCCTTCCGCTTCGTCGCCGAACACGAACTTGCACGGGCCCGAGGGCGGCTGCGTGCCGCGGATCGGCCAAGAGTCGTTGTACAGGTTGAGCCGCGGATCGACGGCGACCAGATCGAGGTTCGCCTCGAAGAATGCGTCGAGCGTGCCGACGTCGCGCCAGTAGCCGCGCGAGCCCTCGCCCTCGCCGGGACACAGCTGCGAGGCGAAGTCGTAGGCCAGCATGCGCATGCGCTTGTGCGCGGTGGTGAGCACGTCGCGGCCGAAGTCGTGCGTGGTAGAGGTCTCGTCCGCGTCGCGGCGCAGCTCGTCGAGCAACACAGAAGTGCGGAACAAGTAGTTGCCCATCGAGACGAGCGTCGCGTCGGGATTGCCCGGCATCGGCGGCGGGTCGGCTGGCTTCTCCAAGAAATCGACCACCCAGCCATTCTCGTCGACCTTCACGCAGCCGAAATTCCGCGCCTCGCTGCGCGGCACCGGGAGCGTGGCCACGGTCAGATCCGCGTCGCGCGCGCGGTGCGCGTCGAGCATCAGCGAGACGTCCATCTTGTACACGTGGTCGGACCCGAAGATCGCGACGTCGCGCGGCCGCATCTCGCGCAACAGGTCGAGGTTCTGCCAGATCGCGTCCGCGGTGCCGCGGAACCAGAACGGCCCGATGTTCTGACCCGCGGGCACGGGGTCGATCGACGCGTCGAGCACGCCGCCCAGTGACCACGCGCGCGAGAGATGTCGGATCAGCGACGTCGCCCGGTACTGAGTGAGCACGCGGATCTGCTGGTAGCCGCTGTTCACGAGGTTCGAGAGCACGAGGTCGACCAGGCGGTAGCGGCCGCCGAAGTACATGGCCGGCTTGCTGCGCTCTTGCGTCAGGGGCGCGAGCCGCCGTCCTTCGCCGCCGGCGAGCACGAGCGCAAGGCTGTCGCGCACGGGGACCACTCCGTTCCGTTTCTAACCCGCGGCCGAGGCGCGGGCAAGCGGCGTTGGGTAGGATGGCCGCGCAGCAACCGACGGAGGGAGAACGCCCGTGCTGATCATCGCTGGCTCGTTCCAGATCGACCCGAAGACGCGCGACGCGACCTTCGCGGCCGCCAAGGAGATGATGGCCGAGACGCTGAAGGAGAAGGGTTGCCACGCGTACTGCTTCAGCCCCGACCTTTCCGACCCCGCGCTGATGCATTTGTTCGAGCGCTGGGAGTCCGAGAACGACCTGCGAGCCCACTTCGCGACCCCGCACATGGCGCGCTTCCAGGCCGCGCTCGCGAAGCTCGCGCCCAAGCTGCTCGAGATCCAGAAGTACGAGATCTCCGGCGTTGGGCCGGTGCGCTGATGCGCGCGCTGATCGCCGCGCTCGCGCTCTTCGTCGCCGCGCCCGCACTCGCGCAGACGCCGAAAGGCGACGCGACCGGGCCGTGCGCGGCCGACGCCAAGCGACTCTGCCCCGACACCGATCCGGGTCACGGCGCGATCATGCAGTGTCTCCACGCGCACGATGCGGACCTGTCGAAGGAGTGCAAAGACAAGATCGCCGCCGTGCGCGACCAGATGCGCGAGCGGGCCGCGGCACTGCACACGGCCTGCGGCAGCGACGCGGAGCGTTTGTGCCCCGGGCTCGAGGCGGGCACCGGTCTGGTGCGCTGTCTGTACGAGCACGAGCCCGACATCTCGCAGCCGTGCCGCGACGCGATGCGCGCGCGCGGCCCCGAGCCCTGAGCCGCGCGTGGCGCAGTCGTTCGCCGAGCGCTTCGACGCGGAAGTCGCGCAGGGCTTCATCCGCGCGAACGAGCGCCTCACTGGGCTCCCGAAGTATCTCGGCCTGCGCATCGTCGACGTCGGGCCCGGCACCTTGCGCGCCGAGATGGAGGTGCGCGAGGAGCTACTCACCCCGTTCAAGACGATGCACGGCGGCGTGATCTCGGCCGTTTGCGACCACGTGCTCGGCTGCGTCTGCTACCCGCTCATGGCGCGCGGCCAGTGGGCGGCGACGACGGAGTTCAAGCTGAATCTGCTGGCGCCCGTGACTCGCGGCGTACTGGCCGCGAATGCGACCGTGGTGTCGCTGTCGAAGTCACTCGCCGTGGTGCGCATCGAGGTCTCGAACGAGGAGCGCCTCGTCGCGCTGGCTCAGGGGACGGTGACGATACGGGACCCAAAGGTCTGAGCAAGCGGAGCGCAAAGCGCGAAGCGCGCAGCGAGCCGAAGGCGAGCGAAGAGCGGGTGGCGCGGATTCGCCGCGCCGGGCCCCGCTAAGGCAAGTGACGTGCGCGGAAGCGCTGAGTCATCCAGAGACAGACTTCCCAGATGTCGGCGAGCGGCGCGCCCGTGCTCGGGTCGACCGGCTGGTAGGCGGGCGGGCCGAACTCGGGGTTGATGGTGAGCCAGGGTCGGCCGTCGCTCTCGGCGCGCTGGATGATTCGATCCCACCAGCGCTCGAAGCGCTCGGTCCACTGGAGTCCCTTGCCGACGCGCGGATCGGGCACCTGCGGGCCGTGCTCGTAGCCCACGCGCGCGTGGATGTGATCGGCGCGCGAAATCGCGAGGTCCATGAATTCGCGGTAGCCGGTCGCCGAGAGACTGCTCTCGGCGACGGTCGTGAAGTGACTGAAGTCGGCGCAGATGCGCAGCTCGGGAAGCGCCTCGAGATAGCGCGCCGTGGTCCAGGGCGAGTAGAGGAGCCGCGTGCGGTGTGTCTCGAAGACGACCGGCACGTCCACTTCGCCCGCCACCTCCATGACGTTGCGGAAGAACTCGAGGCCGCGCGCGAACTCGTAGCGGTCGCGGCCCGGATGGCAGTTGATCAGGATCGGCCGCGTGCGCTTGATGCGCTCGAGCTGGGCGCGAAACGCCTGCTCGTCGTCGCAGAACATCATCGCGACGTAGTCGAGCCCGAGCTCGCCGCACAGCTCACCGAACTCGGTCGGGTCGATCTCGACGGTCGCGCACTCGATTCCGTCGTAGCCGGCCGCGGCGAACTTCGCGAGCCGGGCGCGCTGGTCGCCCAGGTGCTCCATGCCCCAGTCACATTTCAAGAGCTTCAGCTGCATCGAGAGCATTCTAGCTCGACGGCTGAGGACGATCTCACCGAATTCTAGTGGCGCCGCGGACGACGAGATCGGACACACACGCGCGAGGCCAGAGCACGATCCCCAGCTTCTCCCTCGCCATTCGCATCTGCGCATGCGCGCAGCTCGCCTGCCTCATCGGGCTGGTCGCCTGCAAACGCGTGCCCCCGACGAGAGAGAGAGGGTCGGGGGTCAGCGTCGCCGTGATCGGAGACTTCGGCAGCAACGACGAGCGGGAAGCGAGCGTGGCGGCGCTCGTTCGCGCTTGGGATCCGGACCTCGTCGCCACCGTCGGCGACAACAACTACCCGAACGGCAGCGCCGAGACGATCGACGCGAACATCGGCCAGTACTACCACGAATTCATCTCGCCTTACTCGGGCAAATATGGACCTGGGGCGCGGACGAATCGCTTCTTCCCGGCGCTCGGGAATCACGACTGGGAGACGGCGAAGGCTGCGGCGCACTTCGCCTACTTCGAGCTCCCGGGCAACGAGCGCTACTACGCGGTTCGCCGTGGCGCGTTGGAGCTCTTCATCCTCGACAGCGAGGAGCCGGAGCCCGACGGGATCTCGAGTGACTCCGTGCAGGCGGAGTGGCTGCGGACGGCGCTCGCCGGGTCGACGGCGCGCTACAAGCTCGTGCTGCTCCACCACCCGCCGTTCTCATCTGGGCCGCACCACTCGGCGCCCACGCTCCAGTGGCCGTTCCGCGAGTGGGGCGCGACCGCCGTGCTTGCCGGGCACGATCACGACTACGAACGCATCGATCGCGCGGGCATGCCCTACATCGTGATCGGTGCTGGCGGCAAGCGCCTCTACGGCTTCAAGGCGACCGTGGGGGGCAGCCAGATCCGAGTCGCGCATCGACATGGAGCGCTCTTGATCGAGGCGGACGACGAACGCGCGAGCGCTCGCTTCGTGACTGCGGAGGGAGAGGTTCTCGACAGCTTCGCGCTGCCTTCGGCCGCGGATCTGCCCGCCGAGACGTCGCTCGTCCCGGCCGGCGCGCGCTGGAAGTATCTCGCCGACGGGGCGCTGCTCGGCGACGCCTGGCGCACGCCCGGCTTCGACGATTCGAGTTGGCGAGTCA